>CAIMLG010000354.1 GCA_903842235.1 uncultured Verrucomicrobia subdivision 3 bacterium | reverse complement strand
CGCAGGCGGATGGCGTCGTGTTCCTTGCGCTTGGTGCTGATCCACATTTCGATGAAGTCTTCGGTGAAGACGTCACCCTTGAGCAGGAATTGATGATCCTTTTCGAGAGCGTCAATGGCTGCTTCGAGACTGCCGAGTATCTGCGGAATCTTCGCGTGCTCCTTTGGCGGCAACTCATACATGTTTTTGTCAATGGGTTCGCCCGGATCAATCTTGTTCTGAACGCCGTCCAGTCCGGCCAAGAGCAACGCGGCGAAGGCGATATATGGGTTCGCGGCCGGATCCGGCGGACGATATTCCAATCGCTTGGCCTTGGGATTATCGCTGTAGGTCGGAATGCGGATGGCCGCCGAACGGTTGCGCGAGCTGTAAGCCAGGTTCACGGGCGCTTCAAAGCCCGGCACCAGCCGCTTGTAACTGTTGGTGGTGGGACTGCAAAAGGCGCACAGGGCGTGGGCGTGCTTGAGGAGACCGCCGATATAGTAGAGGGCCATTTTGCTCAGGCCGGCGTATTCGTTGCCGGCAAACAGCGGTTTGCCCTTCTTCCACAAGCTCTGATGGGTGTGCATGCCGGAACCATTGTCGCCGAACAGAGGCTTGGGCATCAGGGTCACCGTCTTGCCATGTTTCTTGGCCACGTTCTTCAACACATACTTATACACCATCATGTGGTCGGCCATTTTGACGAGCGTATCGAAACGAATGTCAATTTCCGCCTGGCCGGCCGTGGCCACCTCGTGATGCTGCTTCTCAATTTTAAGCCCCAATTCCTCCATCGTCAGCACCATCTCGGTGCGGATGTCCTGCTGGGTGTCGGCGGGCGGGACCGGGAAATAGCCTTCCTTGTGGCGAATCTTGTTGCCGAGGTTTGGCATCTCGTCGCGGCCGGTGTTCCAGATGCCTTCCTCGCTGTCAATGGAGTAGAACGTGCCGTTGGTCTTGGAATCAAACTGGACGTTGTCAAAGATGAAGAACTCCGCCTCGGGACCGAAGAATGCCTGGTCGGCGAGGCCGGTGGAGACGAGATGTTTTTCCGCCTTCTGCGCCATACCGCGCGGGTCGCGGCTGTAAGGCTCCAGCGTGCCGGTTTCGGCAACGGTGCAGGTGAGGCTCAACGTCGTGACGGCGCAGAACGGATCTATGAACGCCGTCTCCGGGTCGGGCATCGCCAGCATGTCGCTGGCCTCAATGCTCTTCCAGCCGCGGATGGAGGAGCCGTCGAAACCGATGCCTTCGGCGAAAGTTTCCTCGTTCAGTTCGCCGATGGGCATGGTGAAATGTTGCCAGGTGCCTAAGGTGTCCACGAACTTGATGTCCACCATTTTCGCCCCGGCCTTCTTGGCCAATTCTAATACGCTCTTGGGTGTGCTCATGTTTTATTTTTTATGTTTGATTTTGTTTTTCTGCAATCACGAGGTCATGCCGGCGCCAACCACACTGCCCGCGCCAACATGACCTCGCCGAAACTGTTTTTTCCATTCTGTCTGATTCGTTTGAATCAATCAACCCGCTTGGTGATACCCTTCTTCGCCGTGGTCCGCAAGGTCAAGTCCGGCGACTTCCACTTCTTCACTCGGCCGCAGGCCGACAACAGCCTTGACAATAAAGGCGATGACCGTTGTGCCCACAATCGCCAGCACCAGGGTCAGGCCGATGGCCTTGAGTTGTTCCAGCACCAGCGGTTGG
>CAIMLG010000353.1 GCA_903842235.1 uncultured Verrucomicrobia subdivision 3 bacterium | reverse complement strand
GTCACCATTCCTGCCAGTGTTACCAGCATCGGTCTGTATGCGTTTGCTGCCGGTAGCCTGACAGCCATGACGGTGGATCCAAGAAACCCGGTTTATTCGAGTCTCGATGGAGTATTGTTTAACAAAAATCGAACCACGCTGATTCAATATCCAGAGGGGCTCACGGGAAGTTACGCGGTTCCCAATGGCGTCACCGTCATCGCGGACGATGCGTTCCTATACAACGGACTGACCGGCATCACGTTTCCGAACAGCCTCACCCGCATCGGGGGTTATAATTTCTGGACGGCGGGCAGCATGACCAGCATCACCCTGCCGGCCAGCCTCGCCAGCCTCGGTGACCGCGCCCTCGCCAGTTCCTCCTTCACCAGTATCTATTTCAAAGGCAATCCGCCTGCTCTTGAAACGCCTTACGTCTTTTGGTCGCAGCACACCGCGACGGCGTATTATCTGCCGTGGACTACGGGCTGGGGTGCGACGTATGGCGGCCTTACGACGGCGTTATGGACACAGCAGCTGCAATCCGGCGGCGCAAAAATGCAAACGAACCAGTTTGGATTCATGTTCACCAGCCCCAGCAACCAAGTCATCGTGGAAGCCTGCTCGAACATCAACAATCCGGTGTGGATCCCTATTCAAACCAACACCGTCTCTGGTGGCGTGTCTCAACTCAGCGACCCCCGATGGACGAATTATAGCAGCCGATACTATCGCCTCCGCGCGCCGTGAGATTTGAGCGGCGGGCCGCTGGTGTTCACCAACACGCCGGTTGCCGCCACGAACAATTTCTGGCGCATCCGCTCCGTGCCCTGAACATTTACGATTTGTGATTGACGATTGACGAGCCTCCCCGGCAATCCAGCCGCGCGTAAATCGCATATCGTAAATCGTAAGTTCCAGAACATGGCGCGTTGCGGTGCTCCGCAGCCCGAATACCAGGTCGGCGCGGCAGCGCCCGTCCCACCCCGGTGAAAAGCCCTTGATTTCAGCGGTTGTTTTGCGCTTGACGCATTGCGGACAAATACTTATTCTTGGCGTCGAGAATGGTAAAGTCTGCTGGTTTGGCCAGCGCGCGAAAGTCGGAGATGTATATCTTCCGGCTTTTTTGTTCGCCGGACGCCAGATCGCGGACGCTGTTTGCTTGATATGAACGCTGATTTTCTGGCAGTCCTGGAATTCTGGGAGCGCGAAAAGGGCATCAACCGTGATGTCCTGGTCGGCGCCGTCCAGGAGGCGTTGCTGTCCGCCGCCAAGAAGGCCGTCGGCCCGGCGCGCGAGTTGCGCGTGGAGATTGACCAGAAAAACGGCGACATCAAGGCGTTTGCCAAGCTGATCGTTTCCGAGAGGGTCATTTCCGTCCACGACCAGATTTCCGTTTTTGACGCGCGCCGAATCAAGCCGGACGCCCAGATCGGCGATGAACTCGAAAAGGAAGTCACGCCCACCGGCTTTGGCCGCATCGCCTCGCAATACGCCAAGCAGGCGCTCATGATGAAAATCCGGCAGGC
>CAIMLG010000352.1 GCA_903842235.1 uncultured Verrucomicrobia subdivision 3 bacterium | reverse complement strand
TGAACAAGGTCACCGCCGGCGTGGACGCCACCATCCTGCTCAAGTGCGAATTTTTTAATCCGCTCGGCAGCGTCAAGGACCGCATCGGCATGGCGATGATCGAGGACGCGGAAAAGCGCGGCATTCTCAAAAAGGACACCGTCATTATTGAACCGACCAGCGGCAACACCGGCATCGCGCTGGCGTTCGTTGCGGCGGCGAAAGGCTACAAGTTGCTTTTGACGATGCCGGAAACGATGTCGCTCGAACGCCGCACGCTGCTGGCGATGCTCGGCGCGAAGCTCGTTTTGACGCCCGGCGCGGAAGGCATGAAAGGCGCGATTGCCCGCGCCGAAGCGCTGGCGAAAGAAACCCCCAACGCTTGGATTCCGCAGCAGTTTGAGAACCCGGCGAATCCCGCCATTCATTTCAAAACCACGGGTGCGGAAATCTGGGAAGATACAGATGGCAAGGTAGATATTCTGGTGGCCGCCGTCGGCACGGGCGGCACCATCACCGGCATTACCGAAGCGATTAAACCAAAAAAACCGGCGTTTCAAGCCATTGCCGTGGAACCGAAAGATTCTCCGGTCATTTCGCAAACCCTGGCGGGCCAACCGGTCAAACCCGGTCCGCACAAAATTCAAGGCACCGGCGCGGGTTTTGTTCCCAAAAATTTGCATCTCAAGGACAGCGCGGGCCATCCCCAGATCGTCGAATGTGTGCAGGTCAGCAATGAGGATGCCTTTGCCATGGCTCGCCGGCTGGCAAAGGAAGAAGGCATCCTGGTTGGTATTTCAACGGGAGCGAATGTCATTGCCGCCATCGAAGTGGCCAAACGCCCTGAAAATAAAGGCAAAGTCATCGTCACCATCGCCTGCTCGACCGGCGAACGCTATTTGAGCACCGCGTTGGCGGCAGAAGCCCGGGCGGAAGTGGGCGGCTGATCCAATAAGCCCAATGGAGCGCGCCAATCCCCTGCGGGTTGGTGGGCCTTTGGCTCGGTTGACCCAAAAAATAATGGTTGCGCTGGGCGGCATTTGCCCGTAATTAAAGGACTGTCGAAGGTTCAAGTGGCGGCTTCTGGTGCCGCTGACGATTTCCAAAGTTCACTTTTCCAACATTTTTCGGAAGGGTTTCAGCCTTCGGCCACAACATTTTTATGAGCGAAACGCAAGCTAACGGCGATAAAACGCCCAACGCCAACTACGGTTCCGGCTATCTCGAAATCTCCGAGAAGGGCTTTGGCTTCCTGCGCACGGCGCAGAACCATTTTCATCCCAAACCCACGGATATTTTCGTGACCCCGGACACCATCCGCCGCAGCTTCCTGCGCGAGGGCAGCTTCATCGAAGGCGCCACGCAGCCGCCCCACCGCGGCACCAGCCCGCAGTTGAAGTCCGTGGACAAGGTCAACTCGATGGCCTTTCAGGATTACACCAAAGCCGTTCGCTTTGAGAACCTGACGAGCATTGACCCGATCGAAAAATTCAAGTTGGAAACCTCGCCCGACCTGATCGAAACCCGCGTCATCGACCTAGTGACCCCGATCGGCAAAGGGACGCGCGGCATCATCGTCGCGCCGCCGCGCACCGGCAAAACCACCATCCT
This sequence comes from uncultured Verrucomicrobia subdivision 3 bacterium, assembly GCA_903842235.1. Classification (GTDB taxonomy): domain Bacteria; phylum Verrucomicrobiota; class Verrucomicrobiia; order Limisphaerales; family UBA11358; genus UBA11358. The sequence goes on along the minus strand of CAIMLG010000352.1, from coordinate 1,042 downwards.
CAAGCAGATTTGCAATGCCATCACCACGAACCATCCGGACGTGCATGCGATGGTGCTGCTGATTGATGAGCGGCCGGAGGAAGTCACCGATTTTCAGCGCTCGGTGCAAGCCGAAGTCGTGGCGTCGTCTAACGACATGGACATTGACACCCACGTCCGCCTGTCGCGCTTCATGATTGAGCGCTGCCGCCGCATCGTGGAATCCGGGAAGGACGTTTTTGTGCTGCTCGATTCCTTGACCCGCGTGGCGCGGGCTTACAATAGCGCCCACGGCGGCAGCGGCCGCACGATGTCCGGCGGCGTGGATGCCCGCGCCTTGGAAATCCCGCGCAAGATGTTCGCCTCCGCCCGCAAGATTGAAAACGGCGGTTCGCTGACCATCATCGCCACCGCCCTCGTGGATACCGGCAGCCGAATGGATGAATTGATTTTCCAAGAATTCAAGGGCACCGGCAACATGGAGCTGATCTTGGACCGTAAACTTTCCGACCGCCGCCTGTATCCGGCGCTGGATATTCCGAAGTCCGGCACGCGCAAGGAAGAAAAGCTGTTCCCGGCCAAGAACCTGGAGGCCATCCGCAAACTCCGCCGCACGATGGTGGATTTGAACCCCGTGGAAGCGATGGAGACCCTCACGGCGGCATTGAAGAAATTCAAGACCAACGATGAGTTTCTGGCGAAGATGTCCGTTGGCTCCTAATCAGGGAATCCGGAAGCGTTGCCTCGTGAATCGTTAAAACGGATTCCTGTGCCACGCCTCAAAGCTCCAACCACCCCTGCCCCGCTCCATTCCCGCCCCCCGCTGGAGCGGATGCTGCGGATTCACCAACTTGTCCAGGCGGGCGGTTGGCCGAATGCCACGACGCTGGCGCGGGAAACCGAGGTTTCCACCAAGACCATTCAGCGAGATGTCGAGTTCATGCGGGAACGGCTCAATCTGCCAATCGAATTTGATTATTCCCGCAACGGGTTTCGCTACACGGCCGAGGTGAGCGCCTTCCCCACCATGCAGATCACCGAGGGCGAAATCTTCGCGCTCGTC
>CAIMLG010000351.1 GCA_903842235.1 uncultured Verrucomicrobia subdivision 3 bacterium | reverse complement strand
GCAACTTGACCCGCGCGTTGAATTGTAGGATTATAGAGTTGCCGAAAATTTTGGATGGGGGCGCACCGGTTTCGACCATGTGAACACGCCAGAGGCGGCATGCCGAGGAAGATGCGTTGGCCTCGTTAATCATTCGCATCAAAACTAAAAAGCTAACGAAGAACTAGCCCTCGCGGCCTAAGTGCCACGACGTTCGCCATTGGACACCTGCTACGGTGGATGAACGCAACAGCAGGCATGGTTGACAGCGGAGACCGCGCGTTGTCAGCCGAGATCTTATCATGCGGACTAGGCAGTGCGACTCGAGTTCCGGCGTCATCGCATAGCAGAAAAAATCACCGGGAATAAGCATGTAGTCGCGGCTGGTTGGTTGACTTGGGACGGGGGTTCGATTCCCCCCGCCTCCACCATCTTGAACATCGTGAATTTTCGTCCGGCAAAGCGCGGACGGCGACCACGGTTTGAGCCTCGATAAATTTAAGGATGGAGTCAGGGCTTGAGGCCGGTTTTCCCCAGGCATAAAAATTCGGTTGACGGGCGGACTTGTTGTATTATTATGCTAATACAATAATTCAAGCATGAGCCTCCCGGCGTTATTGAAAAACTGGCAAATCGAGCTGCACTCGGGCATTCCCGCCTATAAGCAGATTGCCAACCGGCTGACCTCCGCCATGGCCGACGGCACGCTGGCGAATGGCGACCGTCTGCCCACCATTCGCGAACTACACGAAGTTCTCCGCGTGAACCCCAACACCGTCGCCAAAGCGTATCGCGAACTGACGCTCAAAGGCTTGATTGACGGTCAGCGCGGCTTTGGCTCCTTCGTCAAACTGGACGACCCGGTCAACACCCTGCCGGAATCCAAAAAGACGGCCAAACTCAAGGAACTTTACCAGCGGATGCTCACGGAAGCCCGCAGCCACGGCTTGAACGAAGACCACATCCTCACCTTCATCCAACAACGAAAACCCTCATGAACAAAATCAAGCGCAGCAAAAAACTGTTAAAAGCCGCCTTTCAGGTCCTGTTCCGCGAAAAGAAACTGCTCCTTTTCCCGGTCATTGCCACGGCGTTGGCCTTGGTGGTGGCGCTGTTTTTTATCGCGCCGATCGTATTGTATCCCACCGGTCATTCCTATTTTTCCGCCGCGCACTGGAGCGCTTTGGCGGAAAAAGTCGCGCCTGCTTTTGCCCCGGCGCACGCCGGCCCCCACCAGCCCATGCTGATGGGAAGGAACGGCGTGGCGCTGTTTACGGGCCATTGGTGGGGGGCGGCATTTTTCGCCCTTGCCTATTTCACCTCCATGTTTCTGGCCACCTTTTCCAACGTGGCCTTCTACCACGAAATCATGCAGGCGCTGAGCGGGCAGGCGGTGTCGGTCCGGCGCGGTTTCCGGTTCGCAGTGGCGCGCTGGCAGGCGATCTTGCTGTGGTCCTTGTTTGCGGGCTTGGTGGGTTACCTCATCAACGCCATTGAAGAACGCGTTGGGTTTCTAGGCCGCTTTATCACCGGTTTCATCGGCCTGGCCTGGAGCGTGGCCTGCATTTTTGTCATTCCCACCTTGGTGCGCAACCAAGAAGAATCCCCCAACCCGCTCAAACTTCTGCGCACTTCCGCCGGCACCTTGAAACGAACCTGGGGCGAACTCGTCATCGGCTATGCGGGCATGGAGTTGGCGTTTGGCTTGGGTTTGCTGCTGCTCCTCCTCGTGACGCTGCTGACCGGCGGTTTGGGAACTTACCTTGTTTGCTCGGCCTTTCACCTGGGTCTTTGGTGGATTTTGCTCGTAGCCGTGGGCGAACTGCTGGGGTTGATGGCGCTGCTCGGCACGCTCGGCAGCGTCGTGAACCCCGTGTATCGCTGCGCCCTGTTTGTTTACGCCACCGAAGGCGTGGTGCCGGAAGCGTTTGATCAGGAACTGCTGGATTCGGCTTGGAAAGTGAAGTGACGCGAAGCTGGAGTCTCAACCACGAAATACCCCAAACCCACGAAACCCGCGAAACCGAAAAACCTCCGGCCCTTTGCCCGTTTCAGGTGGTGCGGTTATTTTGTGGTTAAATAAATTTCCCCAACGCCGCAAAAAGCTGCTGCGCACCCGCAAAATATTTCTGCCCGCCTGAAGTCACCAGATTAAAACCTTTGCCGTAAGCCGGGCCGTTGGCCACGCAGGCGTCCGTGCCGCAATCCGCGATCTGTCGCTGCGCCGCCTTGATAGCCCCGGTGCGCTGGCCATCTGCCTCGTATTTCCAGCCAACGATCTTCGTCTTCGGAAACCAGCCGCGCAATTCGGCGATGATTTTCGGCGTCGGCACCAACTCCACGAGAAGGCTGCCCCGGCGCGTGGAAATTTTTCCGGTCGCCTTGATCGGGGTATATTGGCCCGCCTGGGTTTCTGCGAAAATCTGGCCGCAGGCAAAATCGCTCACCGCCGCCGCGTGGAAAATAGCCGCCGCCTTTTTCCCGGCCAATGCTTTCAGTTTGGATCGCAAATCCGCCGTGGTGGAAAAGGTTATAATCTGCCGCGCCCCACAGTCCCTAGGGTAAGTCGCCGTTTCGCCCACGAGCAACGTAACCCGGTGGCCCCGCGCGGTGAGAAAATTGGCCAGTTCCGTGCCCAGCCGACCCGTGGAGAAATTCGTGAGCCGGCGTACATCGTCCAGCGGCTCAAACGTCGGACCGGCAGTGACAATGCAGTTCATAGTGACAGTGGCGCAGACATTAACGTTTTGGCAGTTGTTGCCAATTGATCAACAACATCAAGCCAATCAGAAAAAAAATCCCCAAAACGCTCAAAAAAACGGTCAAAAACCGCATTTGCCGTTGGTGGGGACTCCATTTACGCCTGCGATGCACGCCCGCAACTTATTGCAGGAGAGTGACCGATACAACCATTATTCAAAAAACCACGTCAACAGGGGCGCGACAGCCAGAGCCGGCAGATAATTTGCCAATTCCACCCGGCGCACCTCCAGCACCACGAGCGTCATGGAGAACAGGACCAAACCAGCGGTAGTCTGGACGGCATTGGTCCAATGGTGCGCCGCTAACCACGGTCCGGCGACGGTATGGCTGGCATAGGTGAGACTGCTGAGCCAGAAAAACACCGGCAACGCCGCCAGCGCCGCCGGCCAGCGGAACATTTTCACGAAGCTCGCCATCGCTAATCCATCCATAACCGCTTTGAGCGCGAGCGGCGGGAAATAGTCCGCCAGCCCGTCGGTCACTGCGCCCAGAATTCCCAACGGCGCGGCGCAAAATAAAATCGTGGCCGCCACGAAACCGGCGGCCGGCCGACCCGTGGCTTGCTGGCCGGTCGCGAGCAAGGCCGAGGCATGGCGGCCAAGCCGGTTGGACAGCTTTTGCAGGCGCAGGATTTTTCCCAGTAAATTGCCCAGCACCAAAGCGAGCCCGACGATCAAAAGCTGTTTCCCGCCGGCGGAAAAACTGCCGCTGAGGTTCTGCCAAAGCAGTTGCAAACCGCAGAATGCAATGAAGGCGGCCAGGGCGGATTTGAAATAATTCTGGTTGCGAGCGGACAACTGGCCCCGCCCCGCGAGGCCGAGAAGCGCGCCAAGCAGGATGCCGAGGGCGTTGAGAAAAGCGCCGATCATGCGCGGATTGTGCCGCGTCGGCGCGGGGTTGCAAACGAAGAAAAGTTTCTTTTCCCGCGCTGGCGCTCTAAAATTTGCCCGCCAAAAATGTCCGCCGCCAAAAAAACCTCGCCCTGGTTCTGGGTGCCGACGCTGTATGTCGCAGAAGGCTTGCCGTATGCGCTCGTCACCGGCGTGCCGTTGGTGCTCTTCAAGAACCTCGAAGTATCGAACGCGACCACCACGTTTTGGGCGGCGTTGCTGGGTTTGCCGTGGATTTTCAAGCCGCTGTGGGGGCCGGTGGTGGACTTGCTGTACACCCGGCGCTTGTGGATCTGGGCCACGCAACTATTCATGGGTGCGGCGCTGGCTGGCGTTGCGCTGGCGCTGCCATGGCCGCATTTTTTTCAAATCACCATCGCGTTATTCTGGCTGCTGGCGTTCGCCTCAGCCACGCATGACATCGCGGCGGACGGCTTTTATCTGCTGGCCCTGAACGAGGGCGATCAGGCGCTCTACAGCGGCGTGCGCAACACCTTTTACCGCGTGGCCAACATCGCGGCGCAAGGCGGCCTCGTCATTTTTGCGGGCAAAATGCACACACTCACCGGCAGCTATGTCGCGGCCTGGCTGCTGGCGTTTGAACTGGCGGCAGGTTTCGTCTTTGGACTGGCCTTCTATCATCGTCGCCGCCTGCCGCGCCCGGCGGCGGATGTGGCGGCGGCGCCCCCGGCAAAAAAATTCTCCGCGAATTTTACCGAGACCTTCCTGGCCTATTTTCAAAAGCCAAAAATCGTCACCCTGCTGGCGTTTGTGCTGCTCTACCGTTTCGGCGAAGCGCAACTGCTGCCGGTGGCCAAGCTGTTTCTGCTGGATGCCCGGCCGCACGGCGGGTTGGGGCTGACCAACGAACAATTCGGCTGGATTTACGGCACTTTCGGCGTCGGCGCGCTGCTGGGCGGCGGCCTGCTGGGCGGCTGGCTGGTCTCGCGCCGCGGCTTGAAATTTTGGCTGTGGCCAATGCTGCTGGCGATTCACCTGCCGGACGCCGTGTTCATTTGGCTGGCCTATGCGCGGCCGGAAAATCTCTGGGCCATTGGCGCGGGCGTGGCGGTGGAGCAATTCGGCTACGGTTTCGGCTTCACGGCGTTCATGCTTTACCTGATTCGCATGGCCCGGGGCCGTCACGCCACGGCGCACTACGCGCTGGGCACCGCGTTCATGGCGCTGGGCCTCACGCTGCCGGGCCTGTGGAGCGGCTGGCTGCAGGAAAAACTGGGCTACCAGCATTTCTTCGTCTGGGTCATCTTGGCGACGATCCCCAGCTTCCTCGTCGCCCTAAAAATTCCGTTGGAAGCGAACTTTGGCCAAAATGCCACCGATACCAGAAACCGCTAAATCATCTTCTCGGTGGCCGGCCTGGGCGCGCTGGTCATCAAAGCCGGGACCTATGAAGTGGCCACCGAGGCGCTCACCCCGCTGATCAATGAAGCCCGTATCCAAAATAACCGACCGGAAAAAGGTTGCTTTGAACGCGCCATCGTTTCCACAATCCAAGTTCGCATATGAAACCTCTCCGTTTTTCTCTGTTACTGGCGGCGTTGTCATGCCTGGCCGTTGGCGCCCGCGCTGAAGACCCGGGCAACGACGCCACCAATATCTTTGCCGTTTCCGCCGCGCCGCACACCAGCATCATTCTCATTCAGTGCCACGGCTTGGGCGCCGGCGACTTGAGCTGCTACGGCCAGACCAATTTTCAAACGCCCAATCTCGATCGCCTCGCCGCCGGGGGCATCCGCTTTACGAATTACCAAGTTTCCGGAACCAATTTTTCTCAGGCGCAGGCCATGTTGATGACCGGCTCGGCTACCACCGCTGCCCCTGGCACCCCCACGCTGGCACAACGACTCCAGCAGGTGGGCTACCACACGGGGATGATTGGCGAATGGGCCCTCGGCACCAAGCCGTGGCTGCAGGGCTTCGATGAATTCGCCGGGTTTCTAGATGATGCGGCGGCCAAAGATTATTACGCCGATTATCTCTGGCGTTTCACTTCCACCCATACCTATAACCAGATCACGGCCGACTGGGATGAATGGAACCCCGCCAAAGGCGGTCTGCCCACCGCCGGCCCGGAAATGATTTACGCGAACTCCGGCGGCAAAAAAGGCAAGTATATGCCCGACCTGCTGCTCATGGCGGCGGCCAACTTTGTCCGCCTGAACCAACCGGCGGAAATCAACCTTTTCCGCCCGTTTTTCCTGGTGGTAAACCTGCCCGCGCCCCGTTCTGCCACGCCGGGAGCGGATGATTTTCCCGTGCCCACCGACGCGCCGTTCACCAGTGAAGCCTGGCCGCCAGCAGCCAAGAATCGCGCCGCCCTCGTCACCCGCTTGGATACCGGCATAGGCCGGTTGCTGGAACAATTGAAAAAATCCGGCCTGACTAACGACGTGGCGCTCTTCTTCACCAGCGCGGTGCCGCCGGATTCCTTCAAGGATGCCAAAATGAATTTTCTCAACCCGAATGGAAACACCGGTGCCGCCAAACCGCAGCGTTTGCCGATGATGGTGCTCTGGCCGGCGGAAATCCCCGCCGGCCAAGTCAGTCTGGTGAATTGGTCAGCCCCGGACTTCGCGCCCACTGTGCTGGAGCTGGCGCTGGGGAAAGCGCCCACGAACTTTACCGGCCATTCCGTGCTAGCCGAGTTGCGGAACCAGCCGCCGAAGCCCAACCCTTAACGCGCCGGAGCGCTGACGGGCAACGGCCCTGAATCGCGTTGCGCGGCCACGTTTCGGGCCGCCAAAGTCACCCAGAAAATCGCCAGCACGAGTCCGAGCAGCACGGCGGCCAGCACGAACCGCGGCCAACGGTATTGGGATTGGGAATCGCTCATGCTTCAGAACCTAAACCGTTTCTCGGCAAACAACAATCGCTTGCTGTGGTTTCACCAAACCAGGGCTGAGGTTTCTTCGGTTTAATGGACACGAGCGGGCGGGGTGGAAAAAAGAAAAACTCCGGCGGAAACTTGATTCCACCGGAGTTGCGGAGATAAATAAAATCAGGCTTCCGGTTCCGGCTCCGGGGCTTTGGCGGGGATTTCATCAGCGGCCTTCACCATTTCATTCACGATACGCTTGAAATCTTCCAAGCCGGTGGATGGAATGATAATCGTATCGCGGCGCCCGCCCACATCTTCGGTGATGCGCAGGAACCGGCCCCGCGGATTTTCTTTCAAAGTAAACACGAAATTCTTGCGCTCAATCTGCACTTCGGCGGTCTTCAGCGTATCTTCATTCACTGGCGGCCGCGGTTGCTGGTTGTATTTGGACATGCCGTAACCCTGACTCTGAAAAGGCCTGCGACCGTAAGGTGATGGACGTTCATTTGAGATCATAATTTCAATGGCAAATAGCTGTCGTTGGGAGAAATTCGGACGATTCAGACGAAAAGTCAACCGACAAAATACCATTGAGAAACCTTGTAATTAACAGGGGGGGTTGTCGATTTATCGAGAAGTTGTTTAGACGCTGAATATTACAATGATCACGCAACCGGAGGGCGATTATAGAATATTTGCCGCCAGCTCGGCGAGTTCGGAGCGCTCGCCTTTTTGCAACTCGATATGAGCGGCGATGGCTTGGTCGCGGAACCGGCTGATGATGTAGTTGAAGCCGTTTGAGGACGAGTCCACGTAGGGATTGTCGATCTGATAGGGATCGCCGGTAAAAATGATTTTCGTGCCGCTCCCGACGCGTGTCACGATGGTTTTGGCTTCGAGCGGAGTGAGATTTTGTGCCTCATCAATAATCATGAACTGGTTGGCGATGCTGCGACCGCGGATGTAGCTCAACGCCTCCACCACGATGCTGCCGCTGCGCATCAAGTCGGCTGCCCGGCGATGGTCATGCCCCATGTTCAAATCACTCAACATCTCCAGCGCGTCGTGAATGGGCTGCATCCACGGGGCGAGCTTTTCCTCCAGCGAGCCGGGCAGAAAGCCCAATTCCTTGCCCATGGAAATAGTGGGCCGCGCCACCACCAACCGGCGAAACTCGCGATCATTCACCACGCGCTTCAAGCCCGCGGCCATGGCCACCAAGGTTTTGCCGGTGCCGGCTTTGCCCATGAGCGTGACGAGCTTGACGCGGTCGTCCAAGAGGGCGTCCAACGCGAAATGCTGCTCGCGATTGCGCGGCTTGATGCCCCAGACGCCTTCGCGGCAGTCGAGAATGGGCACAAGTTTGGTGCCGGTGGCGTCCACCTTGGTCAGCGCGGCTTTTTTGGGATTGGATTCGTCGGTCAACGTGCAGAATTCATTCGGGAAATAGGTTTTACCGTTGTCCAGCGGGATTTCGCCTTTGGCGCGGAACGCGGCCATTTTCTCCGCCGTCACGGTCAGTTCGACCATGCCGGTGTAGAGGTCGGTAATAAACACACGGTCCGTCTCATAATCCTCCGCAAACAGCCCTAGCACATCCGCCTTGATCCGGAGGTTGATGTCCTTGGAAACCAGAATGGTCGCGTTCTTCGGCTGTGTTTTCTGAATATGTGCAGCTAGCGCCAAAATTCGATTGTCCACCGAGTCCTTCGGGAAAACCGTTTCGCCGTGGCCATTTTTCTCAAACGCGATTTTCAGCTTGCCGCCGTTGGGCAAATCCACGCCCGCGCTCAGGCTGCCCTCACCGCGAAAGCCATCCAGCATGCGCGACACTGTGCGGGCGTTGCGGCCCAGTTCGGTGGACTCGCGCTTGAAACGGTCAATTTCTTCAATGACTTCAATGGGCACGAGCACATTGTTTTCCTTGAAGTTGACGAGTGAGTTGGGGTCGTGGAGGAGGACATTGGTGTCGAGAATGTAGTTTTTCACGATAAGAAAAAACGGACGGGGGGTTGAACGCCGCACGCGCGGCGCTGGTTTGAAGATTCGGCGAACAACATCAAAATATTCCCTGAAACTTTTTCAAAGTGTTTCTTTCGCCCGTCGTGGCGTCAACGAAATTCCCCCGACACGAAATTCCCCCAACTCGCCGATTTTCTTGAGCCAGGGCAAATCACAAGCCGGCGCCGGCATCCCGCGCCGGGGCTGGGTGCTTTTCCGGTGCAGCCAAGGCGGCCGCCGCGGGGCGGTTCACCAGCGCCAGAATTGAAAGTTCCGAAGCGGCTTCGCGCTCGGCTTGTTCGATGCGGGCAAACTCGCCGTAGATCTCCGCCAGCGCCGGATCCTCGCGCAGCGGCAGCTCCTGCCCGGTGCCGGTGCGCATCGCCAGCAAAATGTCATAAGCGTTGATGGCGGCGAGCGGGCGAGCGGGAACGAACGCCACCTCCGCCCCCGCCGCCTCGGTGACCAGTCGGGTGGCGCAAAGCGTGCGCAGAACGGATTGCGTCAGCCGGCTGGGCACGCCGAGTTCCATCGAAATCTGTAACGTGGTCGCCGGTCGCTGGCCAGTTTGAAAACGGTGACCAAGGCAGGTCATGATGCGCAGCGCCACGAATTCGCGTCCCCGCTGGTTGACATTTTCCGCCAACCGGTCCTGAAGATACGCGGCCCGGTTTTGATAGGCGTAGGCGATTTGCGCGCCGAAAAGAAGAATCAGCCAGATGATGTAAAGTCCGCCCATGACGAGCACGATGAGGAAAAGGTTCCCGTAAAAGGCATTGGCGCTAAACGCGCGCCGGGCAAGGAGGAAGCCGAGCTGGTTGTAACCATGCCATGCCGCGCCAGCACACAGTCCGCCGACGAGCGCGGCCCGAAATTCCACCTTGGTGTTCGGCGTCAGTTTATAAAACAGTGCCAGCATGAGGCTGATCAGGACGATGGGGAGCAGGTGGTTGAGCACCGGCGCGAGGAACGGCGAGTTCTCGAGGAAGCTCCGGGTCTGCTGCAAATGCACGCTTCCGGTAATGCCGAGCGCACTTACCAGCAGCAGTGGTCCCAGGGTGAGGATGGTCCAGTAGAGCATGATTTGAAGCAGCCAATTGCGTCCGCGCGTGACGCCCCAGATGTCGTTGAAGGTTTCCTCTATGCCGCGTAACAGCGAGATGGCCGTGAATATCAGCACGATCATGCCCGTGACTCCCAGTGCGCCGCTGCTGGTTTTCTGGACCAGGTCGTGTATCCAGCGGGCAACTTCCTTCTGCGTGTTGATGGTCACGGCCGGTTCGGCGGCGGGCGGCGCGGCGGCGCCCGTCCCGGAGGCCACGCTATTCGTGTTGGCGTTGCCAACGACCTCATCCGCTCCGGCACCAACAGCATTTGCCTCCTGCCTGATGACGCGGTCGTTCAAGGGGATCGAATTCGTCGGAATGTCGGCCGGCGGCGCGAGGCTGGAAACAGCTTTTTCAACGAACTGGTTCAGCTTTTCCACATCCGTGTCTTTGAGCAAGGTGCTGGTGACACTGAATGCCACAACCAGCAAGGGAATGAGCGCCAGCAGCGTGGAATAGGACAGCGCGGAGGCGCGCACTAAGCAGCGGTGGCGGATGAATTGGCGGATGACCAGCACCCAGAAATGCACGAACCGTTCCCCGCGGCCTTCCAACTGGAAGATTTCATCCTCCGCATTGGCGGCGGCACCGGAAAGAATTTTGACGAGCCGGGAAAACCGTTGGCTGGGCATGACGATGCCAAGCTAACAAAGCAAGCGGACAAGTCAACGTCGGGTAAAATGCCCGCTCAATATTGCCCGCATCATCAGTCCCGCGCGGCGGCTGGTTTTGAAGGCCGCAATAATAAAGCGAGCCGGACTCCCGTTGCCCGGATTCCGGCTCGCGAAGCTTTTCCCGGTCTAGCTGACCGTCACGTCAATTTGTTTGGGCTTGGCTTCCTCAGCCTTGGGCAAGGTCACAGTCAGAATGCCGTCTTTGTAGGCGGCTTTCACCTGGTCGCCGGCGACGGCGGCCGGAAGCGTGAGCACGCGGAAGAATTTCCCGTAATAGCGCTCCTGCCGATGGACCTCCGTATCATCACCGACCGACTCGGACTTCCGCTCGCCGGAGATAGCCAGCGCGCCATCTTGAAGCGACACAACAATGTCCTCGCGCTTCATGCCGGGCAGTTCCACGCGCACGCTGAAGGCATCTTTGTCTTCGCGGACATCCAGCGCGGGAGCCCATGCTTGCAAAGGCGATTCAAACAGGCGGTCCAGTTCATCCTGCAGGTTCATCAGCCGGCCAAAGGTTGGCCAAGCCAGTCCAGGGCGTTGATATTGCATTAATTTCATATGGTTCCTTTCCTTAATTCTTGGTTGTTTGTTTTGGTTCCAACACCTCCTTCATAGCTTCGGCAATGCCAACTCGGATGTAGGTGGCAACCAATTGAAAATCAACAGCTATTGCTGTGGGCAATTCTGGCTGCCGCCGGGCGCTGGAAATTTTTGGCACAACGAACTGTGCCATTGGCGGAAAAATTCTGGCACGGTGGCACAGCCCAGCCAGGACGGAGAGCGGTGAAGGATTCCGCCAAAGAAAAAGCCCCCGGCTGTTTCCAGCCGGGGGCTTTTGGGATGATAATTGCTTAGTCGAACGCGTGGCCGGCGCAGCACAGCACGTTTTTGACCTTGTGGCGAACGAGGTCTTTAACCATCTGGCGGGCGGGGCCCATATATTTGCGCGGATCGAATTCCTTCGGGTTTTCCGAGAACACCTTGCGGATGCCGGCGGTCATCGCCATGCGCAGGTCGGTATCAATGTTGACCTTCGTGCAACCCACGCGGCGGGCCACTTCGATGTCGGCTTCCGGCACGCCTTGGGCGTCGGGCATCTTGCCGCCGTATTTATTGATCTCGTCCACGAGATACTTCGGCACGCTGGAGGCGCCGTGCAACACCAGCGGGTAATCGCCGAGGTTCGCGTCCATGAGCGCTTTCTTGATGGCTTTGAGGCGCTCGAGATCCAAGTGCTGTTCGCCCTTGAACTTGAAGGCGCCATGGCTGTTGCCGATGGCTACAGCGAGCGAGTCGCAGCCGGTTTCCTGGACGAACTTGACGGCTTCGTCGGGGTTCGTGTAGTGGCCGCTGGTGGAGTGGGAGCCCCCTTCTTCGCCATCATCAAACTGGGCGCCTACCAGGTGGCCGAGTTCGGATTCCACGGAGCAGTTGTGCTTGTGGGCGTATTCGACGACTTTCTTGGTGACTTCGACATTCTTTTCCCACGGCTCGTGTGAGGCGTCGATCATGACGCTGGTGAACCCTTCGTCAATGCACTGCTTGCAGAGGTCGAACGTATCGCCGTGGTCCAAATGAACCGCGATCGGAATGTTGGAGAGGCTCACGGCCGCTTCAATGAGCTTCTTCAGATAAACCGGGTTGGCGTATTGGCGCGCCCCCTTGGAAATCTGAAGGATCAGCGGGGCCTTCTCCTCTTCGCAGGCTTCGACAATGGCCTGGATGAGCTCCATGTTGTTGACGTTGAAAGCACCGAGGGCATATTTGCCCTTGAGCGCTTTGGCGAACAGGTCTTTGGTGTGTGTCAGTGGCATAAATGATTCATTATTTGGCTGGCCGGTTCATTCCGGCTGCGCGGATGAACGGAGATAATAGAAAATTCGCCGCGAAAGAAAACTAAATTTTATTCACACCTTTTGCCGGAATCCAAAAATTAATTGTCACCCGTACCAAAGGCGGCCGTGGCGAGTTGGAATGATTCCGCTCAAACTTTTTTCAAGGACAGTCGTCGGGTGCCTTCGAAAACCAAAACAACTGACCTTAAATCCTCTGCCACAAGGGTCCGCCCTTTCGCGGCAAGCCCAAAGAGCAGCGTTTGCTGCGTCCGCAAAATTTCAGGGACTGGAAGGAACCGGAAGCGTTTCCGAAAAAACGATACCGGGGCGGGCGGCTCCCGCTCCGTGGGGAGAAGGCCGGGGTGAGAATTCTCCGAACCCTGTTTCGCGCTTTGAACCCCTGAACCGGAGCGCGGGTCTGTGACCCGCGGCGCGTCGCCCGCCGGAAGGCTTCAGATTTAACGGTAGCGACTTGAAGTTCGGATATTGCTGCGGGTCACAGAACCGCGCTCCGCTAAAGAGCGGTTCATGGGGAGGGCGGACTTAAAACAAAAATATTTCTGGCACTAACACCGGGCTGGCTCCGGCCAATCAATCACGAAGGTCCCAAAAGCAAAGTCGCACGGAAACGATGGTTGGTCGCCATGCCGGCGGAGCAAACCATGCCGCCTTTTAGCCTGGGCGGGCAAAAAGCCGCACGGGGGAACCGGTCAGGGAAGCAAGGTTCCCCTAATTCTCCATAAAACCGACGCAAGCAAAGTCGGCATCGTTTTTGCTGTCTAAAGGGCAGGCGGTATTGAACTCAAGGCAGTCTGCCGACAACCTACACGCAGCTTCACCTTCCAGTCCCGGTCCGTGGGTCACCACCAGACGGGGGCTTTTCTTTTTTTGCGGGGTTTGCCTGCGGCCGGGGTATTACAGACATCAGCGCCGCAATCCAACGATGCCGAAACCAAACGATAAAAATATGAAAACCAATCAAGTTCTTCTCCTCGGTGCGGTAATGGCCGCCTGTTCGTTCACCACCTTGGCCGCCGATACGTTACTCTCGCCGCGCGCCACGGAAAACCAGATAAATAAAACAGCTATCCCGGCCAAGGCTTCAGCGGCGGTGCCCGCCACCGGGACGACGTCGTCCGTCTGGCTCTCGCCCCGCGCGGCGGGCAACCAGTTCCGACTCGTCCCGGGCAATGACAGCGCGGCCAATGCACGCATGGCCTGCGACAAGATGATGACCACCAGCCCGAAAGTGGTGGCGGAATGCAGTTCTCACGCAACGATGCTCGGTTGTGCGACCGCCGCCCGTTAAAATAATCCTGGTTCGGAACCGGGTTGTCCCGGCAAACAATTCATGTTAAATCACAGGGGCCGGCCAAACGCCAGCCCCCTTCAACCTATGAAAGAAATTAATCCCGCTCCGGAAGCCGCGCCCCTCAGCACCCTGCTGCGAGCGGGTCGCCCCTCGCCGGCCCTGCCGCCGCGTTTCCAGCAAAACGTCTGGCGGCGCATCGAAGACGCCGAAGCCCCCGTCAAATCGCCGTCCTGGCTGGACGCGCTGGTGGCGTTGATTCTGCGTCCTCAGTTTGCATTCGCTGCGGCGGCGGTGTTGCTGGTCGCCGGCATTGGCTTTGGCACGTTGGACGGCGCACAAGCCGCCCGGCAGGATGCGCAGGCTCGCTATCTGGCTTCCGTTGCCCCCAGTTCGCTGCGCTGATATGAACCGTTCGTGGATCATCCTGCTGGGGGCGCTGGCCCTCGGGGCGGCGGTATTCACCGGCGCCTATTGGATCAGCCAGCGCGCCGCCGTCAGGTGCTGCGCCGCGCCGGCGGATGAATTGAGCTGGCTGATGACCGAGTATCATTTGAGCGCGGCCGAGCTGGGGCGTATTCGGGAATTGCACGCCGGATATCTGCCCCAATGCGCCGCGATGTGCGCGAAGATTGCCACCAAGAAACAGGAGCTGGAAGCCGCCCTAGGGGCGGGCACCAATCTGACGGCGGAAGCACAGGCCAAGCTGGGCGAAATCGCGGCCTTGCGGGCCGAATGCCAGGGGCAGATGCTCCGGCATTTCATCACCGTGAGCCAGGCGATGCCGCCGGAACAAGGCCAGCGCTATCTGGCGGAGATGAAGCGGCTCACGCTGGGCACCAACGAAATGATGGGCCAAGCTAGGTCGGGCGCCACCGTTCATGAGCAACACCACTGATACGGAAGGGCTCGACCGGTCGGCCATGGCTAGGTTACAAGGCGGCCAGGAGGTCGCGCTGAATGAATTGATGGAGCGCCACGCCACGCCGGTCTTTCATTTTCTCTGCCGCATGGTGGGCAACGAAGACGATGCCAATGATCTGGCGCAAGAGACCTTTGTTCGCGTTTTCAAAGCCAGCCGAAGCTTCCGCGCGGAGCAAAAGTTTTCCACCTGGCTGTTCACCATTGCGGCCAACCTGGCGCGGAATCAATTCCGCTGGCGCGCGCGGCACCCGGCTTTTTCGCTGGATGCGGAAAATGCGGAAACCGAACAATCGCTGGGCAGCACACTGCCGGCCAGTTCGCCAACCCCCACCGAAGCGGCCGTCGCTGAGGAGCGGGCGAAAGCCGTGCGGGCGGCGGTGAGCCAGTTGCCGGATGAGTTGCGCGCAGCGATTGTGCTGTGCGAATGGGAGGAGCGGAGCGTGGCAGAAGCGGCGGCGATTCTAGAAGCCACGCCGAAGGCCGTGGAATCGCGGCTTTATCGGGCCCGGGGCATTTTGCGGGAGCGCCTGAAAAGCTGGCTCTGATTTGATCTCACATGTTGGCAATTTCCTTTTCCAGCGCAGCATGGCGCTTCTGAATCTCCGCCTTCTTCCGCGCCGCCGCCTGGCGCTGCTCGGCTTCCAAGCGCTTCTGCTCCTTACGTTCCCCGGGCGGCACGGCTGGCTTATCGGACAATGAATCCCTGGCCAAGCTTGAACTGGTCAACGCCGCGCGCGCCGACTGCGCCGTCTTGTCCAAATAATACTGGTAGCCGCCGCCAAAATGGCGGAGCTGGCCGGCCTCCACGCGCACGGCGTGCGTGGATTGTGCCAGCAGGATGAAAATTCCTTTGCGCCTGGGCGCCTTTGCGTGGAAATTCTCCGCGTGCCTGTTTCCGAAGTCATTCGCAAGAAGTTAAGCACCGTGCCGCACAAGCCCGGCGTGTATCTGCACAAGGACCGCTTCGGCACGGTGATCTATGTGGGCAAGGCGCTCGATTTGCGGAAACGCGTCAGTCAGTATTTTCAATCCTCGCGGCGGCGGGGCTGGGACTTGAAATTCAACGCGCTGGTCGAGGCGATTTGCGATTTTGACATCCATGTGGTGCGCAGTGAACCCGAAGCGCTGCTGCTCGAGAGTAAGTTGATCAAGGATTTCAAGCCCCGCTTCAATATCAGCCTGCGCGATGACAAGCGCTATCTGATGCTCAAGGTGAACTTGAGCGATCCGATTCCGAACTTCGTGTTTACGCGGTTGAAAAAGGATGACGGCGCGCGCTACTTCGGGCCGTTCGTGAATTCCCTGGCCCTGCGCAACACCGTGGCGCTGGCGCGCAAGCAGTTCAACCTGCGCGGCTGCCGCGTCTTTACGCCGGGCGCGGCGGACTACAAGCATTGCCTCTACGCGCACCTCAAGCATTGCACTGCGCCATGCGTCGGCAACGTCACCCCCGCGCAATATTTGGAGCAGGTCACGGCGGCGTGTAACTTCCTCGAAGGCCAGTGCCGCGAGATGCAGGGCCAGCTCGAAGCGGAGATGAAGAAGGCCGCCGCCGCGCACGAATTTGAGAAAGCCGCCGACCTGCGCGATCTGCTCCGCGATTTGCAGGACACTTGGAAGAAGACGGAGAAATTCGCCCGCGTGCCTTACACCCTGCCGCTGGCCATCAACCCGGCAAGCGATTTGGTGGAATTGGCAAAGGCGCTGGGTTTGCCGGCGCCGCCGCTGCGGATCGAAGGCTTCGATATTTCCAATATCAGCGGCACGTTTGCCGTCTCCTCGCTGGTCAGTTTCAAAAACGGCCGCCCGGATCGGGCGAATTACCGGCGTTTCAAAATCAAGACCGTCACCGGGCAGGATGATTTTGCCTGCATCGCGGAAGTGGTTGGCCGCCGGTATGCGCGGTTGAAGCGCGAAGCCAAGCCGATGCCGGATCTGGTTCTGATTGATGGCGGCAAAGGTCAATTGGGCATGGCGTGGGCGGAACTTAAAAAACTCGGCCTGGGAAAAATTCCGGTTATCGGCCTGGCCAAGGAGTTTGAGGAAATCTATCTACCGGAGAAAAGCGAGCCGCTGCGCCTGGGCTTGGATCATCCGGCGGTGAAGCTGTTGCAGCGCATCCGCGACGAATGTCATCGCGTGGCCAATTCCTACAATGCCCAACTGCGACTCAAGAAAATCTCCGAGAGCGTTTTGGACGATTTCCCCGGCATTGGCGAACGGCGCAAGGCGGCCTTGCTCAAAAAATTCGGCTCGGTGCAACGCCTGAAACTCGCCACATTGGAACAAATCACCGAAGTGTCTGGCTTCGGCGGCAAGGCAGCGGAGGAGTTGAAACAATTTCTAGCGGCCCGTAGTTAGGCGATCCGACCGCGAATTGTGCCAGCCCCTTTTTCGCTCAAACCTCCCGCACGATGCCCCAATAGACATCCAAGCGCTTGCCAAGGTAGAGTTTCACCGCTTTCACCAACACCCCGGCCTCCAGTTTCTGGCCGCGTGCCATGATTTCCTTAAGTTCCATCCCGGGTGTGATGGCAAACGAGCCTTGCGCGATGATCGGGCCTTCATCCAGCCGCATGGAAACGAAATGCGCCGTGACCCCGGCGATTTTCACGCCGCTTTCGTAAGCCTGCCGATACGCCTGCGGCCCGGGAAAACTCGGCAGCAGCGAGGGGTGGATGTTGATGATCTTGTTTTTGTGCCGCCAGACGAAGTTCGGGGAGAGAATCTTCATGAACCGCGCCAGCACGATGAAATCAATCTCGTTTTCCTCCAACAGTTGCAACGCGGCGTTTTCCGACTTGGCGCGGTCGTGCCAGTCCAGATGCACGAACGGCAGCTGGTGGTTTTTGGCGCGCGGGGCGAAATCAGCGTAATTGCCAATCACCAACGCCGGATCGGCGGACAATTTGGCCGCCAGCAAGGCGTCAAAACACTGCGTTTCCTTGGTGACCATGAGGGCAAACCGCTGGCGCCGCTTGGGATCGGTCAGGCGCAGCTTGATTTCCATGCCCAAAACCCCGGCGAGCATGGCCAGACCGGCGCGGAGGAGATCCACATTCAGCTCCCCGCGTTTCCACGACGCCTGCAGTGTCATGCTGAACTGGCCGCGCGTGACCTGCTCTTCCAATGCCTCGATATTGGCGTGCTGCTCGAACAAAAAGTTGGTGACGCGGGCAATGACGCCGGTTTTATCGCGTCCGATGACCGTGAGGGTGGCGAACTGTTTCATGGGCAGCCCTGAATAAACACGAAAACCGGAGAAATTAAAGGGTTTTTACCAAAGGGAGCCAAATGATCCGCGTTTTGAATTTGTAAAAATCCCGAAATTCTGCAACTTTTCGCGGCTCGGTTTGTTCAACCTGAACCTAAATGGCCTTTAGTCCGATCAGAAATCTCGTTGCGACGGTCGCGGAAGCGTCCCCGGCGCAGTTCGATGATTGGCGGCAGGCGTGGCGCGCGGCGTCGGACAGCGGGTCCACCGAGTCGCTGCTGACGTTTGTGGCGCGGGAACGCGGCGTGGGCGAAGAGGTGTTTATCCAGAAGCTCGCCGCGGCCCTGGGGTGGCCGTATCTGGATTTGCCCAAGCTCACGATCGAAAACGAGGTGCGCAGCAAAATTTCCACCAAGATCGCGTTTCAATATTTTGTCCTGCCGGTGGCCATCAACGATGGCGTGCTGCAAGTGGCGGCCAGCGATCCGTTTGAGGCGGCCATGATGAACGCCGTTCGGTTCGACGCCAAAATGCCGGTGAGTTTTGCGCTGGCCACGCGAGCCGAAATTGAGAAGGCGCTGAAAAAGTATTACGGCGTCGGGGCGGAAACCCTCGATGAAATGGGGGAAGGCGAACCGATGGAGCTGGAACTGGCCTACGACAAGGAAATCACCGAGGGCGACCAGGAAGCCAGCGTCATCAAGTTCGTCAACCAAATCATCTGGGAAGCGTTCAAGGATCGCGCCACGGACATTCATTTCGAGCCGCAGGAAGACGAGTTGCGCATCCGCTACCGCATCGACGGCATCCTGCACCAGACGCCGATGCCGCCGCAGCTCAAGCGCTACCAGTCGGCGTTGATCTCGCGCATCAAGGTGATGTCGGGGATGGACATCGCCGAGAAGCGGCTGCCGCAGGACGGACGCATCAACGTGCGGATCAAGGGGGAGGAGATCGACATCCGGGTGTCGACGGTGCCGACGGTGTACGGCGAGAGCGTGTCGCTGCGGCTGCTGACCCGGGGCAAGATCTTCCTGAGCCTGGAAAAGCTGGGGTTTGGGCAGCGGGAGGAGAACGCGATTCGGGAGTTGATCGTCAAGCCGCACGGGATTTTCCTGGTGACGGGGCCGACGGGGTCGGGCAAATCGACCTCGCTGTACGCGTTTTTGAGCACGATCAACTCGGTGCACAAGCGGATCATCACGGTCGAGGAGCCGGTGGAATACGAGCTCAAGGGGATCAACCAGATCGCGGTGCGCCCCGAGATCGGGCTGACGTTTGCGATGGGGTTGCGCCATATTTTGCGGCAGGACCCGAATGTGATCATGGTGGGGGAAATCCGCGATTTGGAGACGGCGGAGATCGCGATCCGGGCGGCGTTGACGGGCCATTTGGTGTTCAGCACGTTGCACACGAACGACGCGCCGAGCGCGTTTACGCGGCTGGTGGACATGGGAATCGAGCCGTTTCTGGTGGCGTCCTCGGTCGAGGCGGTGTTGGCGCAACGGCTGGTGCGAACCATTTGCGCCCATTGCCGGAGCGAGGTCACGGTGGAGCGGGATTATTTGCAGCGCATCGGGTTTCCCGCGGACCGCATGGCCAGCGCGAAGTTCTTCAAAGGAACAGGCTGCGAGGAATGCCGGCAGTTCGGGTATCAAGGCCGGCAGGGCATCTATGAACTGCTGGTGCTAAACGAGAACCTGCGGCCGTTGATCCTGAGCCGCGCGGCGGCCTCCACGATCGCGGCCAAAGCGATCGAGCAGGGGATGCGGACGCTGCGGATCGACGGTTGGAACAAGGTGATGGAGGGCAAGACCACGATTGAGGAAGTGCTGCGGGTGACGCAAGTCGAGGAGCATTTGGATTCGCTGGTCAAGGACCATGGGCCGGCCGGGG
>CAIMLG010000350.1 GCA_903842235.1 uncultured Verrucomicrobia subdivision 3 bacterium | reverse complement strand
TCCTCCGCCAGTGGCAATTTCGCCCGAAACTGATGATCCCATACAGTTCAAGGCGGCGGGGTCGGTCATTGCGGTGGATTTGCTGAACCTGAACGTCACCAACTCGCCCGCGCAGGACCAGGTGCAGGCCATCGCCGACAAGCTGGATGAAACGCTCCGCAATGGCAAACGGCAGTGAATGTGGCCGACGTCAAAATTGTGGGAGACGAGGTAACGAGTCTCATTTTTGCCCAAGACCGGTGTTTAATTAGAGCCTCCTAACGTCGGCTCCTACAAAATTGAGAGTGCCAGCGTTTTTTTTCATTAAAGGAGACTTAGTCATCCCACGACGTTTCGTAGTCATCCCACAACGCTCCATAGTCATCGGACGACGCCGGATGATCATCACACGTCGTGGGATGATCATCGGAAAATGTGGAAGGGTCATCGCCCTTCATCGGCGGGCAATGGAATCGGGTTTCATGGCCGGGAAACGACGTTCCGAAGTGATTGCAAATTTAGCCCGCAATCACAAAAGGCGGAAGCCAGAGACGCTGCCCGGCGGGAATTCGCATCCGCCGGCCAACCCATGTCCGACTGCGGGCGGCACCACGGAATTTTCGGCAAGCGAGGGCGATCCCAGCCGGCAGAACCAAGGGAACCGTCTTGACCGGGAGTGAGTCACGGCGCGTGATAATGCAGCGGCCGGCCTTCCATCAAATTTTCAATATTATTCCACAGGACCATGGTGGTGATGGCGGTGAACAACAGCCAGTTCAACAGGCAGATCAGCAGCAGAATGCCGCCGCGGCGGCGGCGCGCCCGAAACAACAGCTGCCCGCCGGCGACACTGCCGAACATCAATCCCAAAAAGTAAATCGCAAACGCGGGATAAAAGTTCGTGAGCACCAGGTCGCGCAACGCCACGGGATAACCGCCGACATTGCGCCAGAACAACGAGGTTTCCCGGAACACCGCCCCAATCAGCACCGCGAGGCCCAGCGCCGTCAGCGCTGCGCCCGCCGCCAGCGCGCCCCAAAAACCGGCCGGCGAGGGCTTCATAATTTTCCGGCCTTGCGCCAGCGCCAGAGCGTGGCGGGGTTGATGCCGAGCCGGGCCGCGACGAGCGTCAAATTGTTTCCGCTATCGGCGGGCAGCGATTTGGCCAGCGCCAGCCGGTCAATGGCGCTCTTCAATTCGCGCGCGTTGCCGGGCCAGTCGATTTTGATTAAGGACGGTAACATAACGCCGCTCAATCTAGTTGGGGAGCGAACCAGGCAGGCCGCCGTCCGCTCCACAGCACCGGCAATGGCAACCAGACCAGCAGCCAGGCAGCCACGCGGAAAAACGGCCAAAGCAAAACGCCAAGCCAGGCGGCGGACGGCAGCCGGCAGCCCAAGATCCGGCAGGCCAGCAAGGCCACCAGGATTTCGCCTCCCAACACGGCAACGAAATCACAATTTGCCGGAGGCTTGATGCTGGATGACTGCGGCCGCGATGGTGTTGACATTTTGCAGAATCCGTCGCGCAGCTTCCGGATTGGCAATTTTCAGCCCGTAAGTCTTGTCCAGTGCCACGACCAGTTGCAGGGCGTCCACCGAATCCAACCCCACGCTGCCAGGGCCGAACAATGGCTGGTCATCGCCGATTTCTTCCGGGCTGATTTGCAGCATGAGGTTCTCGACCATGAGCCGCCGAATGTCTTGCTTGATTGTGGTGGTGGTGTCCATTGCAAATAACCATTGCGCTGTAAACCAATAATTCTGCGTCATCAACGGCTTCGGCGCAAGCGGAGAAGTCGCCGGCACTCCCGAAAAAACGGTTTTTGCACGACACGCCCGTTCAAATCCGCTAAAGGTTTTACAACATGACTTTGGCTTCAAAGTTTAAACGATCAAATTGCCGGCGGGAAAAAACGGGGTGGGAGAGGTTGCTGATCTGGCTGATGCTGCTAGCACTGCCGGCCACGAGCGGGGCGCTGCCGACGCGACTGGTGCTGGCGCTGGACGGGGTGGCCTATCGCGACCTGAAGGCCCTGCAAGCCGGCGTCACCGGCACGAATTTCTGGGGCCAAAAATTCCAGCGACAGGCCTTCACCGCCGCAGAAGGATACTTTCCCGTCAGCCGCATGGTTTCGACCTTCCCCTCCGCGAGCGACGTCGCGTGGACCGACATTTTTGGCGACCGTCCCCTGCCCGGTTATCAGCGCACTTATTTCAGCGTGGCGGCGAACGCGGAAATCACCCTCAACGGCATCACCACGACGATGGAACACGAGCGGCAGATGCACTGGCAGGTGGAAAATGGTTTCCTGCGGGCGATGGGCTACCTGTTTCCGCAGCACACCTACGAATATGAAATCTCCGGCCTGGCCAAACATTTTTGGAATTCCGCGAGCCAGGCGACCAATTATTACGTCTATATCCGCGCGTCCGACGATGCCCAGCATCTGGATCGTGACATCTTCACCATGCTCTGCCGGCTCGACCGGCAGCTTCAGGATTTGCGCGCCCGCTACCAGGCGCGGGAAGGACACGATCTGCAAATTGTCATCCTCTCCGATCACGGTCACAATCAC
>CAIMLG010000349.1 GCA_903842235.1 uncultured Verrucomicrobia subdivision 3 bacterium | reverse complement strand
TTCCTCCACCGGGATGGCGGCCCTGAGCGCTTGCATGCGCTCATCTTCTGCAAATCCCCCGTTTCCTGGCGCTTACCAAAATGAAAAGGTGCGTCCTACTCTGGGGCCGATCCACGAAAGGGGCGGGGACGGCCTCGTCCCCGCCCCTGCCTCTTGTGCTTCATGAATTGGCCCTGGGCAGTCTCCGCCCCGGCACGGTCTAGCCGGTTGCACTGCTGCAGCGCCCTATCCCCGCCAGCCGCGCCCGGAGATGGGTGATGCCCACCGCCTCCGTCTGGTCATTCATCACGTAGGAATCCTGGCCCGGATGCACCACGAACAGCCGCTCCAGTTTCAAATCATGCAAGGCCGTGTGCATGGATTTGGTTAGCGACGGAGCATCGCCATACTTGAACTCGAAGCCGTATTTCCGCCCGCCCCAGTTCACCAGCAAATCCAATTCCGCGCCGCCGTGCGTGGCCCAGAAATAAGCGTCGCGGTCGCCCGTGAGGCTCAAGACCTGTTCGAGGGCAAAGCCCTCCCACGAGGCGCCGAGCTTGGGGTTCGCTTCGAGGTCGGTAAAGGCCGGCTGCCGCATCAGGCAATGCAACAGCCCTGAATCCCGCAGATAAATCTTCGGCGCTTTCACCTGGCGTTTGCCCAGGTTCTCATGCCACGGCGCGAGCTGCCGCACCATGAAAGTCGAACTCAGGAGATCCAGATATTTGCGCATCGTCGGCTCCGACGCGCCCAAGGAGCGCGCCAGCTCCGAGCCTTTCCATATCTGCGCGTGGTAATGGGTCAGCATCGTCCAGAATCGCCGCAGGGCCACGGAGGAAATGGTGATGCCCAGTTGCGGCATATCCCGCTCCAGCAACGTGCGCACGAATTCCTCTTGCCACTGCCGGCTTGTGGCTTCCGTGTCCGCCAGATAAGCCCGGGGAAAGCCGCCGCGCCACCAGAGCTGCCGCCACTCGCCGTCACCCACTTCCGCCAGATTAAAGCCCGCCACATCCACCAGCGCCACCCGGCCCGCCAGCGATTCCGACACCCCGCGCACCAGGTCCGGCGACGCGCTGCCGGTCAGGAGGAACCGCGCCTTCACCGGCTGGCGATCCGCGAGCACCCGCAGTAACGCGAACAGCTCCGGCTTCCGCTGCACTTCATCCAGCACCACCAATCCTTCCAAACGTTCCAAGGCCGCCTTGGGTTCAGCCAGCCGTACCATCGCGGCCACGTCTTCTAGGTCGAAGAAAAAGCTTGGCTGTTCGCCGGCAATCACCCGCGCCAGCGTCGTCTTGCCGATCTGTCTTGGTCCCAGCACCGATACCACCGGAAAGCTTTTCAGCCGGTCCCGGATCAGCTCCAGATAATGTTTCCGAGTAATCACGCTTTAATAGGTTCCTTGAATATTAAAGCCGCCCGCTTAGTATTTCAAGGATGTCTATTATCCCATCCTATTTCCGCCGTTTTCGGGCTTTGTATAGCCGGTTTAGCGCCACGAAAGTGCCATGCGGCAATTCCTGGACGATGGTCTGGCCGGCTCCAAGCGCTTCCACCCGATCCAGCGCCAGGCGTGCGTCTGTTCGGATACGCTGCGCAGGCAGGTGCTGCGTTTCGGGCGGCAGGCGGCAGACCGCCTTTCCCGCGTGAAACCGCTTCGTCGCCGCTTGAATACCACCAAACCACCCGAATGCTCGCTCGAGCCCGGCGGCTACGCGATTTACTGGCCGGATTTGGACGACGGTATCGAGGTTTGTCACTTATTGAACCCCCAACCGATGGCGTAGGGAGGGGGCAGCACTTTGCAACTTGGCATGAAACCGCGCCGGGAGGAAAGCGACCTCAACGGTTGCGATCTACAGGCTGGGGATGGGACGAATCCCGAGTGACGCAGGCCATTGGCCGCGTGCAGCGAGAGCGGCAGCCGGCATTGC
>CAIMLG010000348.1 GCA_903842235.1 uncultured Verrucomicrobia subdivision 3 bacterium | reverse complement strand
TCGCGGATGGCGATGGAGCGCATCCGTTTCTCGATCCAATCGTCGGAATAGCCCTTAGCCTGGTAAATGGCGCGGGTGCGTTTGGTGGCGAGTTCCGGGTCTTCAATTTCCTGAATACGTTCATAGCCAACTTTGGCCAGCCAGCGTTTGAATGGCTCGGCCTTGGGGCTGGGAATGGATTGTATCAGGCGGAAAATGCCTTCGGTGTTCCAGCATTGCAGCATCTGGCGTCCGCCCGCCGTGTCGAATTCGAGGCCAAGGGGGGGGGCAATTTGCCCCCCCCCTTTGAGAGCCTCGGCCAATTGCGGATCACGCTTGCGCATGTCCTTGAAATAGCCCTGTGGATTCGTTGAATCGGTCAATGCCGCTACCACGTCAACCACGACAAACCACCACTCATTGTTGTGGATGACGCGGCGAACTTCCTTTCGCTGAAACAACGCGATGCGCTTTTCGGGATTGGATTCAAGTTCGCCCATGTTTATAAACGGTTAAAAATATCCGGCTTAAACGGTTAAAAATATCCGGCTTTCTTGCGGTCTTCCATCGCGGCTTCGCTGGCTTTGTCGTCGGCGCGGGTGCCGCGTTCGGTCACGCGCGCGGCGGAAACTTCGGCGATGATGTCGTCAATCGTATCGGTTTTCGATTCAATCATCCCGGTGCTGATCATGTCGGCAATGGTCCGGACGCGGCAGATCATTTTCTTGATCGGCTCGGTCGCCTTCGGCCGTGCGCCGGCGTAGGGATCGGGCTTCGTCGTATCGGTATGCGGCGGCGGAACGGGCAGCCATTGGCCGCCTTTGCGATAACAGTCGCGCGCGTGGCTGAAATAAATGTTCGGCACTTCGAGCCGTTCCTTTTTGATGTATTCCCAGACGTCCATCTCGGTCCAGTTGGAGAGCGGGAACACGCGCATGTTTTCCCCGGGATTCAGCCGGGCGTTGTAAAGGTTCCAGATCTCGGGGCGCTGGTTTTTGGGATCCCACTGGCCGAAGCTGTCGCGGAAGCTGAAGAACCGCTCCTTGGCGCGGGCCTTTTCCTCGTCGCGCCGGGCGCCGCCGATGGCGCAGTCGAATTGAAATTCCTCAATCGCGGCGAGGAGCACGGGAATCTGGAGCTGGTTGCGGCTGATCTGGCCGGGGGTGGGTTGCGCGATGCCCTTGGCAAACGCGTCTTCCACGGTGCGGACAATGAGTTTGGCGCCGAGTTCTTTGGCGCGGCGATCGCGAAACTCGATGAGCTCGGGAAATTCATGGCCGGTTTCGACGTTCAAAAATGGCAGCGGGAGGTCGGAAGGACGAAACGCCTTTTCCGCGAGGCGCAGCAGGCAGATGGAATCCTTGCCGCCGGAGAAGAGCAGGGCGGGGCGTTCAAACTCGGCGGCGACTTCACGCATGACGTGAATCGCCTCGGTTTCGAGATATTGCAAATGATCCAGATGGTAACTACTCATTTTTATTGGCCCGCAGGTTAATGCAGATGGCGCAGATTATATGAAAAAAACTGCCGAGTAAATCGGCGACATCGTTCGGGAATCAGGTTTTATTGACCGCTTGGCCGCCCCAGGTGGCGTGCAGCCCGCACTCCCGTTTGTCGTCGGCTTTGGCTGGGTCGAAATAATCCCATTCGTTGGGCAGGCTGTGGTCGGCGAGATATTTTTCCATGTCCGCATCGCTCCAGTAAAACACCGGACTGACCTTCAAAGAATTGAAGTTGGTATCCTCGCTCACGATGTCGAGGCCGGCGCGGTTCGGGTTCTGCACTTTGCGGAGCGCGGTGAGCCAGACGGTGGGGGCGAGTTCCTGCATGCCCCGCTGGAACGGTTCCAGTTTCATGGCGGTGCTGAAGGCTTTGATGCGTTCCTCGTTTTCCGGCGTCGGCTCCGGCATGCCGCCGAACGCGGCGTCGTAATGCGCGGCGGTCATTTTCGGCAGATACGGCTGGAGGTTCAGCTTGAGCAATTGCTTCAACTGCTCGGCGTGGCGGTAGGTGGCCGGGCGATTATAGCCGTGATCCACCCACAGCACCGGAATATCCGGCTGCACCTGGGTGACGAGGTGCAGAATCACGGCTTCATAGGGCCGGAAATTGGTGGAGACGATGGCGCGGCCATTCGCCTGAGCGAGGGCCCAGCGGATGATTTCCTGCGGTGATTGGCCGCGCAGGTCGGCGTTGGCTTGGGCGATTTGGTCCGGGGGCATGGGCAATATTTGGTTGGCGAAATTTGACTTTTGGATGGTCCTGGATTCTACTGGCAGGGCTGTCCGGCCTTCGGTCGGGGTGGCATTAAACCTGTCGGAATTAAAATTAAAGAATGAAAATGAGTGACCAAGACTGCTGCTGCGACGGTGAACCCCTTTCGGTATCGGTCGGCATGGAGGTGCCGAATTTTGTAATGGATGTCTTTGATCCGGTGGACCGGGCCTTCGGCAAGATCTCGCTGGACGAATTGAAGAAAAAGTCCAAATGGACCGTGTTGGTTTTCTACCCGGCCGACTTCACCTTTGTCTGCCCGACGGAATTGGCGGATTTGGCCGACAAACATGCCGAGCTGAAAAAGCTGGGCGCGGAAGTTATTTCGGTTTCCACCGACACGCATTTTGCGCATCTGGCCTGGCGCGATTCCGAGCGGCTGCTGACCAAGGTGGACTACCTCATGGGCGCGGACCCGAACGGCAACATCAGCCGGCTCTTCGGCGTTTATGACGAAGCCAGCGGCCTGGCGCTGCGCGGGACGTTCATCATCAGTCCGCTGGGCAAGCTCGTCACTTCCGAGGTTAACTTCTATAACGTCGGGCGCGATGCGAGCGAGCTGGTTCGCAAAGTGGCAGCCAACGTCTATCTGCTGGCCCATCCGGACGAGGCGTGCCCGGCCAAATGGAAGCAAGGCGCAAAAACTTTGAAGCCCAACGAGAAAATGGTGGGCAAAGTTTACGAGGCGTTGCACGGTTAATACGCCGGCGGAAATGACCTTCAAGAACGGACGCCCGGATCTAGCCGGGCGTCCGCTGCTTTTAATTTCAAAGAGAGAAATGCGGGGATTCACCGATTTTGTTCAGCGGTCATTCGCCTTCCGCTTTTAATTGTTCCACATCTGCTAGGTCTTTCAGCCGTGCGCTGGCCCGCTTGTTCGCCAGCAAATCGTCCAGCCCAATCAGGTTCATCTTCTGGCCGTCAACTTCCGTCGTCACGCGCCGGGCAAAGGCGCTGGCAAATTCGCCGCCCGAAACTTTCGGGAGAATTTCAATCAAGTTTGGCACCGCGCCGAAGCGGGTGACATTTTCCGCATCCAAAAACCATTCCGGGGACAGACCGGTCAGTTCCGCGCCGGCAAAAAACGATTTTACCGCCTGCACCAGCCGCTCCGCATTGTTGGGGGAAACCGCCACCCACACATCCAAGTCGCGCGTGGGGCGGACGTAGCCGTAATAGGCCACCGCGTGTCCGCCCACCACGAGGTATTCAACCCCAGCCGCGTTTAGACAGGTTAGGAACTCGCGGAAATCCTCGCTTAAATGACTAGGGTCCATAGGAGTATAGGCGGGCCAGTTCGAGCTGCCGCAACCGTTCCAGCGGCGTCAACGAACGCCACCACGCCCGGTCGGCCGCCTCGGCTTCGGCGTGCGAAGCGAAGCGCGTCACAATTGGCGTGATGAATCGCGTCCGACTCTCGTTCATGGCGAAACAAGATAACCAAACCAGCGCCGTTGCACAATTGCAACCTTCCGGCGAACGGTGCCTTCAACCCTTTTTTCAAACATTTGAACAGCATTGCCTTTTGCGGCATACACCTTGACATCAACCCCAGCCTCGATTCAAGTGGCGGGCGCAAGCCATGAGATTAGGGCATCAAGTTAAGTGTCTCTCCGCGCAACCGCGCAATAAGCGGCGGAAAATTTTTCCACACCACATCCGCCGTCCGCAGGGTGGCCGTCCGCAAGGACGGAATCCATTTTCCCCTCGCGTCTTGGTTTGCGACGTTATCCGCCAGCCTTGCGTTCCTGATTTTCTGCCGGGGAATCGGGTTTGCCAGCTTTGGAACCTTGTCCGACTGCCGTGGATTATTTTTTTCGGCCCGGTAAAGCTGTTTTCCTACCCGGTGCTGCTATCCGCCAGCCATGGAATCTTAAATACCTGCCGTGGAATGCTTCCCTCCGTCTTTAGGGCTATCCCGTTCCGACATGGGTGCTCATGGTGGGCCTGGAGCCGGTGCCAGATTTCGCACTCGCCTAAAAAATGGACAATTTGAAGCGGTTCTTCTTGGCGGAGCCCCTGGGTATAATTACGAAATTGATGCTTCTACCAACCTATTGTCTTGGCAAGCCGTCCAACCGTTCCAAATACCGCACTTGGGCGACTATGCTTCTTATATCGAAACAAACAATCTATCTTACAGATTTTACAAATTGAACGCCGTCGTAACGCCGTGAGATTCCTTTGACCTCCAAGGCCGGTTCCTGCAAAGGTTCCGGCCTTTTATATTTGATTTAACAGCACAGTCAGTTCCTCCAAGATTTTCCGGCTGACCATTTCGCTGGTTTTTTCCGGCCTTGCCAGTTCAACAATTCTGTTCCTTCAGAAGCACGCGGTCGGTCCAGTCGCCGAAGCGTTCGCCCGGGTTGCGCTCCTTCGCAAACCGCGCGAAGATGGGACGAAACTCGGTTTCCAAATCGGCTTCCTTGATCATCTCTTTCCAAACCTGGTTCAGGCGCGTGCCCGTCACATCGCCGCCGAGCCAGACTTGATACCGGCCCGGCGCCTTGCCGACAAACGCAATTTCCGCCATGTAAGGCCGCGCGCAGCCGTTCGGACAGCCGGTGGAGCGAATAATGATTTCCTCCCCGCTCAAACCAACTTCGGTCAGGAGTTTTTCAATGCGGTCAAGAAAGCCTGGCAGCATGCGTTCGCTTTCTGCCAGCGCCAGGCCGCAGGTGGGCAGCGCGGGGCAGGCCATGGCGGCGGCATGCAACCGGGTCGCTTGATTTTCGGTCTTCACGCCGTAAGTGGCGAGCAACTGGTTGATCGGCTGCAGGTCTATCTCGCCGATGTTCGCAAGGATCAGGTTTTGGTTGGCCGTCAGGCGGAATTCCACTTTTTGAAACGCGTCCGCCACGTGGCGCAACGCGGTTTTCAAGCGGTAACTGCCGGCGTCCTTGACGCGGCCAGACTCGACAAATAGCCCCAGAAACCAGCTGCCATCCACCGCCTTGCGCCAACCCAAGAGATCGCTGGTAGTGGTGAAGTGATAAGGCTTGGCGGGCGCGAGCGTGAGGCTGGCGCGCTGGTTAATTTCGTTGCGGATGAATTCCACGCCGCGCTCGGCCACGACGTATTTGAGCCGGGCATGCTTGCGATCGGTGCGGTCGCTAAAATCGCGGTGGATTGTGAGCACGGCCTTGGCCACGTCCACAATTTTGTCTGGCGGGAAAAAGCCGATGACATCCGCGAGGCGCGGATAGGTGGCCGCGTTGCCGTGACTGCGGCCCATGCCGCCGCCGACTGCGAGGTTGTAGCCCACGAGTAGGTTGTTTTCGACAATGGCGATGAGGCCGAGGTCGTTGGTGAAAACATCCAGGTCGTTCACCGGCGGGATGACGAAGGCGACCTTGAATTTGCGCGGCAGATACGTTTGGCCGTAGAGCGGATCGACAAAGTTTTTGTTCTCGGCCTGGTCCAGATCGAGCTGCACGCCGTCAATCCAGATGGCGTGATAGGCCGGGGTCTGGGGCGCCAGCGCGGCTGCTACTTTCTGGCAATCGGCATAGACTTGTTCGCGGGCCAGCGTGTAGGCCGGCGTGGGCGGGGCGAGGACGTTCCGGTTCACGTCGCCGCAGGCGGCGAGCGTGGAGAGCAGGCAATCGTTGATGCCTTTGACGACGGGCCGGAGGCCGGATTTCAGGATGCCATGAAATTGAATGGTCTGGCGCGTGGAGAGCCGTAGCGTGTTGTTACCGAATTGGGTCGCCAGCGTATCAAACGTCTGCCATTGCTGGGCGGTCATGATGCCGCCGGGAATGCGCCCACGCACCATCATCATGTATTTTTTGCCGGTCTTGCGCAGATCGCGGTCGTCCTGCTGGTAGCTGCCGTGAAATTTCAGGAACTGGTTGTCGTCCTCGGAGAAATGATCCGTTGCCGGATCGGCGAGGGTCGCGGCAATGGTGCCGGCCAGGGTCGGAATGGCGGCTTTGATCTCCTCGTTATGCGTTAATTTGACTGGGGCTTCAGCGCTCATAAGCGAATAAAAAGTTTACCTTGCCGTCAACTACTGTTCAAGTGCGGCTTTGGCTGGGAAAAGTCTATTAAATCGTCGAGGGGCGGTTATTTCCGCCGGCTTTGGAATCTTTGTCCCTCCATCGGGCGCAACTCCCAGCCGTCAGGGCGGACCACCACCGTCACCGCGCCCGCTCGGCTGGTGTAGATAATGGGGATGTTTTGCCGTGCCAGCCGCTCGCGCGCGGCGGCGGGGGCGCGCTTCGTGGCCGGAAACAGCGAGTCCGCCACGATAATGACCTGAGGCTGTATTTTTGCCAGCAGCGCGTCGCTGAGCGGTTGGGATTTTTCTGGTAGGCCGGTCACCACGATGTCCGCGTGTAGGTCGTTGGTTTGTGTTGCCAGCCGTTCCTGCCCGCGCCGGCCCAAATCGGACACCAAGAGAATTTTGGCTCCCTGAATTTCGCCTTTCAGCACCAACGAATTGTCGTCCGCCTGGGGAAAATTATTCGTAGCCGCCGGATAGGCGACCTGCCAATGGCCAATGGCCGCTCCGCAATTCACAATGTGTTGGCGCCCGGACTTCTCCTCCAAGGCCGCCTCCGTCTTTCGATAGGTTGGCGAGCGAAAGCGCACCGCGCTGGTGAACACCTGTTCAACTGAAAAGGCCTCGCAGATCGCGAGCGCCCCGCCGATGTCGCGCAAGTCGCCTTGGGTCAAAGCGAGCCGGGGCAGGTGGTTCACGCCGTGGGCGTGCAGGAAGGGGAGCGTGATGACCTTGACCGCATTGGTGTTGCCGCAATCCACCAGCAAGCTCTCCCGCGCCTTGCCAGCTTGAATAAACACGGCGCTGCCGCCTTTGAGCGGGAGGACGGTGAGCGTGGTGATTTGCCGTGCCGCCTGCCACTGCCAGCCATAAAATCCGGCCAGTCCCACCAGCGTGATGATCAATGGTATCCGCCAGGTTCGCCGGAACGCTGCGCCGGACAACGCGGCAAAGAGCAGGCTGTAATAGATCCCAAAATCCCACGCGGCCGGCCCGCGAACGTAGAAGTAGGCGCCCGGCCATTCCACCAGCGTGCGGCTGATTTTGATCATGAGTTGCATCCAGAGCCAGCCGCTGTGGTTGAACAGTTCCGTGGCCCACGGCAGCCAGTCGCCGCAGATCAGGCTGCCGAGGTTGCAGGCCAAGGCCAGGCTGCTCAACGGCACCACCAGCAAGTTCGCCAGTAAAGTGACCGGGCTGAACAGGTGAAAATAATAGGCGCACAGCGGCCAGGAGCCGAGCCAGGCGGCGAAGGACACCGCCAGCGAGGTCAGCACCCCGCGCAAAGCGGCTTTCACGCACCGCCGCCAGCGCGGCAGCCGTGCGCGCGGGAGCAGCGGATCGGTGGCCAGCAGCCGGTCGCGAACGATTTCCAGCGGTGGCATGAATAGCGCAATGCTCAACACCACGAAGAACGAAAGCTGGAAGCTGGCTTGAAACAGTTGCAGTGGATCATAGAGCAGGATGATCAGCCCGGCGGTCGCCAGCGAGTTGATGAGATTGCCCGGCCGTTTTAGCATCCAGCCGCCGATGACAATGGTCATCATGATGGTGGAGCGGACGGCGGAGGGTTGCCAGCCGGTGGCGGCGGTATAAAACCAAATCAGCGGGATGCTGACCACGCCGCACCAAAAACGCGGGATTTGTACGGCCCGCAGAATCGCCACGAGAATGCCCGCGATCAGGGCGATGTGCAGTCCCGAAATCGCAAAAATGTGCATGGTGCCGGACTGCATGAAGGGCGCGGAAACCTCGCTGGTGAGGGCCGGTCGCCAGCCGAGCGTCATGGCCCAGAGCAATTTCAGCGATTCGTCCACTTCCGGCAGGCCCCGGGCGAGCGTGGCCTGGGACCAATTCAGAAACCGGTCGCATACCGGCGGCGTGGTGTTGGTGGCCAGCAACCGCCAATCCGCCACGGAATCGGTTTTTAATTGGAAATGCACCCCTTGCAGTTGAAGAAAGGCGCGGTAATCAAACAGCCCTTCCGCCACCGGCGTGGGCGGCGGCGTGAGGATGCCGGTGATCTTGACCGGCTGGTCGGCGAAAAACCGATCCGCCAGCACGCCGGGTGTGACGACCAGGATTTGGCCGCTGGCGGGCTGCCAGTTTGTGCCGCGCGTCAGCGCGGTGACCTTCAGCCAGGCCAAGGTGCGCCAGGATTCCGTTTCGTCCTGCAAATAGACGCGCTGGCTGGGCGTGGCCGCCAGCGTGCCGGTGACCGTGACGAGTTCCGGTTCGCCGGTGAGCCCGCGGCGCAAATCGTGGGGCGACAGCCCGGCTGTGTTGAGGGTGAAATTGGTCCAGCCCAGCAGGAGGAGCAGGGGCCAGAGGAACAGCGGACGAAGTTTTTCGAGGACGAGGACGAGAACGAGGAGGAAAAAAGCCGCCCCGAACAGGACGCCGAGCGTGGGCTGGAAAAATTTCCCCACCAGTAGGCCAGCGGCATAGGCCAGTGCAACGCTGACGAGCGGACGGTTCATGTTACCAGTGTTTGAGGAATTTTCCGATGCCCCAGAGCACGATCAGGCCAATCGCCCCGCCGGCCGTGTCGATGAAGACATCCGACACTTGCGCCGTGCGCGAAGGGACGAAGACTTGATGAATTTCGTCGCCCGCGGCGAGCAGCCAGGTGCTGGCCAGCGCGAGCCCGGCCTGATCCCGGCGCCAGGGGCGGAATTCCCCTGGGCGGGGCTGCCGGATGGCCCGCCAGAGGAGCAGGGCGAGGATGGCAAATTCTGTGAGGTGGCCGCCTTTGCGGAAATAATAATGCCACTGTTCAATGGTCGTCTGCGCCATCCCCGGGAACAGCCAGCGCATCAGCGGTTCGAACAGGGTGGAGGAGTGTTTGAACGAATTAGCGTCGCCGGAGGCGGAAAAGATCAGCGCCAGCCAGAACAGCACAGGCAGCCAGTATTTCAGAAGCCGGGGAAATTGAGCCACGCCGTATGAAAGCCGGATTTGCCGCCGCCGGCAATCCTAAATTGTGCCGTTTCCGGGCTCCGGCGGGGGGGGGGTGGGTTTGCGTTTGGGCAGGGTGGCTGGACCGGGGTGCGCTCAGTTGCGCCCGGCTGGCGAAATTATGAGCTAATCCCCAGTGGACATTGAAATGCAAATCCATTAAACCTTCGCATAATTCACCGTCCCAAAGTTACCCGTCAAAACAACGCGAAGCATATATGAGGCCTCGAGATTGGAAAATCAGCACGCAACTTAAATTTGGTCTCGGTGGCATCATGGTGCTGGTGGTCTGGCTGGACGTGGAGCCGTTGAAGAAAACGTTGCGGAGTTTTTTGATTGATTCATGAAAATTCTGGCCATTAATGATCTTCAGGACAATCTGACCACGCTTCAGGCCATGGTGCGCGAGGCCCTGCCCGAAAGCACGCTGCTCACCACGCTGGACGGTTCCTGCGGTTTGGAGCTAGCCCGCACCGAAGATCCGGACGTGATCCTGCTCGATAGTGCCCTGCCCGGCATGGATGGTCTTGAAGTCTGTCGCCAGTTGAAGCGGGCCGAGCCGGTGAGTGCCATTCCCGTCATTTTCGTGACCGCCTTGCGCAGTGACCGCGAACATCGCCTGCAGGCATTGGCGGTGGGCGCGGAGGCGTTTCTCTCCAAACCCATTGACGATCAGGAATTGATCGCCACCGTCCGGGCCATGGGCAAGATCAAAGCCGCCAACCGGCTGATCCAGCTCGAAAGAGAGGGGCTCGCCCGGCTGGTGGCCGAGCGCACCCGGGAGTTGGAAGTGGAATTGTCCGAGCGCAAAAAGGCGCAGGAGCGCATGGCCGAAGCGTTGAATTTCAACCAGGCCATTCTCCGTTTCGCCCCGGTGGGGATTTTCGTTTATCAGGCTTCGGGGGGGTGTATTTCTTGCAATGCCGCTGCTGCCGAAATTGTGGGGGGCACCAAGGAGCAGATCTTGCAGCAGAACTTCCGGCAGCTGGCGAGTTGGAAGCCGTCCGGCCTGCTGGCGGCGGCGGAGACCGCCTTGGCCACGCAAACCCCCCAAGAGCATGAAACCCATGTGGTGACGTCCTTTGGCAAGGAGGCGTGGATGGCTTGTCGTTTTGTGCTGTTTGCTTACGGGAAAGCCCCGCACTTGCTGGTCACCGTGGCGGATATCACCACGCGCCAGCGCTACGAAGCCGAGATCGAGCGGCTGAACCGGCTTTATTTTACGTTGGGTCAGATCAATCAGGCCATTGTGCGGGTGCCGTCGCGCAGGGAACTGTTGTCGGAAATCTGCCGGACGATTGTGGAATGTGGCGGGTTCAAAATGGCCTGGGTCGGCTGGGTGAATTCTGAAACCCAGGAAATCGTCCCCGTGGCGCAGCACGGGGACACCGGCGGTTACCTGAGCGGCCTGCGGCTGTATGCCGATGACCGGTCCGAAGGTCCTGGTCTCACCGGCACGGCCATCCGGGAAGGCCGGACCTATGTCAGCAACGATTTCGCCAACGATCCCCGCACCCGGTTTTGGAAAGCAGCGGGCGCAGCGCAGGGCTTCCAGGCAGCGGTGGCCGTTCCCATCCGGTTTGATGGAAGTGTTTGCGGGGCCTTGATGGCTTATGCCACGGAGGTGGATTTCTTTGGTGCTAGGGAGGTCGAGCTGCTGGAAGAAGTCGGGGCGGATATCGCCTATGCGCTGGATCATTTGGAGCTGGAGCAGAAACGCCGGTCGGCGGAGGCGGCGCTGCAGGAGAGTGCGGAAAATTTCCGCGCCATCTTTGAAAAAAACACCGCCGCCATCGCGATCATCAATCCGGATGGCACCATTGCCCTGGTCAATGACGAGTATTGCAAAATTAGCGGTTATTCCCGGGAAGAAGTGGTGGGGATGAACTGGATGCGGCAGATTGTGCCCGAAGATTTGGAACGGTTGAAGGAATACAACCATCGCCGGCTGACCGATCCTGACGGGGTGCCGGTCAAATATGAGTTCAAATTCCACCATAAAAACGGGGAGATCCGGGAGGCGTTGGTTTCCGTCGCCCTGATTCCGGGGTTGGAAAAAATCATCACTTCGTTCCTGGATATCACCGAGCGCAAGCAGGCCGAGGCGGCGTTATCGCTCAGCGAGCAACGCTTTGCCGCATTCATGGAACATCTGCCGGCGGCCGTGTTCATCAAGGATGCGACCGGGCGGACGGTCTTTGCCAATGGCTATCTCCAAAAACTGCTCAACTTCCAGGATTGGGAGGACAAAACCACGCCCGAACTGGTGCCCGGCGAAGTCGGCCTGCAAATGGCGGAAGATGACCGCAAAGCTCTGGCGCAGGGGCCGCTTAAATTACAGGAAGTGATTCTGGATCGCCATGGCGTCACTCGCACCTTTGAAACCATCAAGTTTCCCATTCACGTCGAAGGCCGGCGTTCCTTGTTGGGCGGCGTGGCCGTGGATATTACGGAACTGAGACAGGCAGAAGACCAGCTCAAGCAACAGCTCACGGAGTTGCGGCGCTGGCATGAGGTGACCCAGGGCCGCGAGGCGCGCATTTTGGAGCTGAAGCGCGAAGTTAACCGGCTCCTGGTGGCGGCGGGTCAGTCCGTTCGCTATTCGAGCGTGGCGCCACCCAATACCAATGAATCATGACCAGTATCCGACAACCACGGAGGAGGACGGCGGGACCGGCGTTTTTACCGTTTAGCCGGCCGATGAACTGTTTATGAAACTGGCTCTCTTTTCCACCTTGCGCGCCCGGCTCATGGCGTTGGTCATCATCACCATGTTGCCGGTGTTTGGCTTGATGCTTTACCGCACCGGGGTGGAACGTGATCGCGCCTTGCTGGAGGCGCAAAATAATGAGGTGCAATTGGCCAGCGCGTCCGCCAATAGTCTGGGGCAGGTGGTGGCCGGGGCTCGGCAACTGCTGCTGGCATTGGCCTATACCGACGTCGTCCGCAGCGCCAACCGGCAAGCGATCTCGGCCCGGTTGACCAATTTGCTGGAGCATACCCCGGCCTACGTTAATCTGGGTTTGGTCGGTGGGGATGGCGCGGTCCTGGCCAGTGCGCTCCCCCTGACCGATCCGGTAAACCGTCGGGCGATGCCTTGGTTTGAGCGGTTGCAGGCGACGCGGGCTTTTTCCGTGGGGGAGTTTGAGCTGGGCGGGATGAGCGGTCAACCCACCATCACGCTGGCCTATCCCTTACCGGACCAGCCCGCCGGGCAGCCGGTGACCTCCGTCACGGCCGCTCTAAAACAGGCGGCGCTGCAAACCTTCGTGGCCGGCCACCGGCTGCCGCCAGGCTTCATTCTAAACATCGTGGACCGCCGGGGCATCATGCTGGCCCGAAATACGGAGGTGGATAAATGGTTGGGCAAACCGTCTGCGGCCTGGCCCAAATTTAAATCCCAGCCGCACGATCGGTCCGGTTTTGTGGAGACCACCGGCATCGACGGCCAAATCCGCCTCTACCACTTTGAAGAAGTTCCCGGCAGTGAGGGCGGCTTGTTTGTGGGCGTGGCTGTGCCCCAGGATTATATTTTAATGCAGAGCCGCAGCGACTATTGGTATAAAATGGCCTGGTTGGCCTTGTCCACGCTGGTAACCTTGGTCTTGGTCCGGTTTCTCGCGGGGGTTTCCGTGCTCCGGCATGTGCGTCAGTTGACGGCGGCGGCGCGGCGTTTGGCGGGGGGCGATTTGGCTGGCCGGGTGCCGCCGGTCAGTGGCGTTCTGGAGCTGGAGCAGCTCGCCAATAATTTCAACGACATGGCCAGCGCGCTCCAGCAGCAGGATCAATCCTTGCGGTCGGCCAATGTGGTCATGGAACAACAGGTGCGGGCGCGCACCGCTGAATTGCGGGAGGCCCGCGATTATCTGGATCAGCTGCTGGAGCATGCCAATGCCCCGATCGTGGTTTGGGATACCGACCTGCGGATCACCCGGTTCAACCAGGCGTTCGAGCGGTTGACCGGCCTTATGGCGGCTGAGGTGGTGGGGCAGAATCTGGCGGTGCTCTTCCCGCCGGAGCAGCGCGAAACCACGCTGAACTTTATCCGCTCCACCCGGCAGGCGTATTGGGAGGACGTGGAGCTGACCGTGCAGGACCGGACCGGGGCGCTGCGGACGCTGCTCTGGAACGCGGCCACCCTCTATGCGGCCGACGAGCGGACCGTGCAGGCGACCATCGCCCAGGGCCATGATATCACCCGGCGCAAACAGAGCGCCAATGTGGACGAACAATTCCGCCAGACCCTGCTCAGCCTGGTGGAGGATCAGAAGGCGGTCGAGCTCGCGCTGCGGGAGAGCAGCGTGCTCAACGAATCGCTGCTGGCGACCATCCCGTTTCCCATGGATATCGTGGATGAGCAGGGAAAAATTCTGTTTGTCAGCCCCCGCATGAATGAGAGCCTTGGCCGCGAGGCGGTGGGCAAAGTGTGCTGGGAGGTTTACAAGGATGACCGGCAGCAATGCCAGAACTGCCCGCTCCGGGAATTCCTGGTGGTCGGGGAGACGAAATCCACCGAAAGCAGCGGTGCGCTGAGCGGAAAGACGTTTCAGATCCACCACACCGGCATGATCTTTCAGGGCCGGCGGGCCATCTTGGAGGTATTCATTGATATCACGGCGCAGAAAAAGGCGGAAGCCACCCTGCGGGCGAACGAAGCGTTGCTCGAAGAATCCCAGCAGATCGCCAGCTTGGGGAGTTACACGTTGGAGGTGGCCAAAGGCGTTTGGAGCAGCTCCGCCGGATTGAGCAAAGTCTTCGGCATTGATGCGGATTATGATTGTTCGGTGGCCGGCTGGTCGGCTTTGGTGCATCCGGCGGATCGCGCCCTGATGGCGGATTATTTCCGGGACGAGGTGCTGGGCCGGAAACAGCCGTTTGACAGGGAATACCGGATCATCCGCCAGAATGATCAGGCGGAACGCTGGGTGCGTGGTTTGGGGCGCTTGGAATTGGATGCCGGCGGGAACGTCCTGAAAATGATCGGCACGATTCAGGATATTACGGAAAGCCGGCTGGCCAAGGAAACCTTGGCGCGCGAACGCATGCTCCTGCGCACGCTGGTGGATCATCTGCCCGTGGCCGTCTATCTGAAAGACAGCACGGGCCGGAAAACGTTGGCCAACCTGGAAGATCTTCGCAACTGCGGCTACACCTCGGAAGCGGACGTTTTCAACAAGACGGATTTTGACCTCTACCCGCCGGAGGAGGCGGCGCAGTTTTACGCCGATGACCAGCAGGTTTTATCGAGCGGCCAGCCCCTGTTGAATCGGGTGGAAAAACTCACCCGCCCGGATGGCACCGAGCACTGGCTGTTGACTTCGAAAGTGCCCTTGTTTGGCGCGGACGGTCACTGCACCGGTTTGGTCGGTTTTGGTCTCGACATCACCGGCCGCAAGCAGCTGGAGGAAGACCTGATCCGCCTGGCCACGGCCGTGGAGCAGTCCACGGAGACCATTGTCATTACGGATCTGGAGGCTAACATTGTCTATGCCAACCCCGCCTTTGAGAAAACCTCCGGCTACCTGCGGGCTGAGGCGCTTGGCCGCAATCCGCGCCTGCTGAAAAGCGGCGAGCAGTCGGCTGATTTTTACCGGCAAATGTGGCTCACCCTCAAAAGCGGCCAGGCGTGGAGCGGCCATTTTCGCAATCGGCGGAAAGATGGCACGGTTTACGAGGAGGAAGCCACTATTTCGCCGGTGCGCGACGCCGCTGGTCAGGTCGTCAATTATGTGGCCGTCAAGCGCGATGTGACCCACGAAGCGCAGCTCGAGGCCGCCTTGCGCCAATCGCAAAAAATGGAAGCCATCGGCCAGTTGGCTGGCGGCGTGGCCCACGACTTCAACAACATTCTCGCCGCGCTGCTGCTGCAGACCGAGTTGCTCGCCATGGAGGACAACTTGTCCGGGGAAACCCGTGAAGGCTTGCGGCAAATTCGCGCGGATGCCGAGCGCGCCACCAGTCTGGTCCGGCAATTACTGTTGTTCAGCCGTCGCCAGGTGCTGCAATCGCACGATCTCAACCTGAATGATATCATCCGGAACTTTTCCCAGCTGCTGCAGCGTCTGATTGGCCAGCATATCCAGGTGCAGATGAATTTCCATCCGGCTCCGCTCGAAATTCATGCCGATGCCGGCATGATTGAGCAAGTGCTGATGAATCTGGCGGTGAATGCGCGGGACGCCATGCCTCAGGGGGGCCAACTCATCATTGAAACCCGGGAGCACATCGTGAGTGCGGCTGAGGCGGCGACCAATTCGGAGGTGGCTCCCGGGCGTTATGCCTGCTTGCGGGTCAGTGACACCGGCGGGGGGATTCCGCCGGAAGCTTTGCCCCGGATTTTTGAGCCGTTTTTTACCACCAAGGAAGTGGGTAAAGGCACCGGGCTGGGGTTGGCGACCGCCTTTGGAATCATTAAACAACACCACGGTTGGATTCAGGTGGATAACCAGCCCGGGACGGGCGTGACGTTCCAGATCTATCTCCCGATGATTTTAGCTCCGGCTGTCGGTGTGAATGAACTGGTTGCACCGTCGCCGGCCGCGGGCACGGAAACAATTCTCTGGGTGGAGGACGAAGCCGCCGTGCGCAAGGCGACCCGTCAGGTGCTCGAGCGCCATGGCTACCGGGTGTTAGAAGCCGCCTCGGGGGTCGAGGCGCTCGCGGTCTGGCCGGAACATCGCGGGGCCATCGCCTTGTTGCTGACCGACCTGATGATGCCTGGGGGATTGGGGGGAATGGAATTGGCTCGGCAAATGCGCCTGGATTCCCCGCGCCTTAAAGTCATCTTCACCAGCGGCTATAGTGCTGAAATTGCCGGTCAGGAGTTGCAGCTTCAGTGCGAAGAGAGTTTTCTTCAAAAACCCTTTACCCCCAATCACCTTCTGGAAGTGATCCGGCAGCGGCTGGATGCCAAATCTTAACGAGGTTTGATCCGCGAGGCGTTGGCGGCCCCAAGCCGACGGCCAGGCCCTCTATTGTGGTTTTGGACGCCTTGCCGATTTGGGCAATTGTTCTTGCCAATCCGATGAAGGCGTTGTTTAATCTGCGTCCGCGTCGGCAGGATAGCTCAGTTGGTAGAGCAGAGGACTGAAAATCCTTGTGTCGCCGGTTCAATTCCGGCTCCTGCCACCACGCTTCATTCGCGTTTCCCCGCGTTGCCCTTACGGTTTGGTTTGCACTGGATTGGCCGTTGTGCTGCCGGGTATCATGCTTCAAGCGAATGGTGTATTTAAGAACTTCTCCAACCAAAAACTGTCAGCTATTTAGCAAAACAAGGTTGGTTGACCTAAGGTGTTTTGGGTTTATCATTTCAACTGAACCCGGTGCCACGGCACCGAAAACCACATAACCAACCGGAGATGACAACGATGAAAAAAATGATTCTATTGGCGGCGATGCTGGGGCTCGCTGCGACCTTATCGGTCAAGGCGGCGGATGCCAAAGATAATTGGGATACGCTGTGTGCCAAGTGCCATGGCGCGGAGGGCAAGGGCGATACCAAGATGGGGCAGAAACTTGGGGCGAAGGACTTTACTGATGCCAAGGTGCAGGCGGACATGAAAGATGACGCGGCGACCAAGGCCATCAAGGAGGGTTTGAAATCCGCCGAGGACAAGACGTTGATGAAGCCGTTTGATTCTCTGACGGCTGACGAAGTTAAGGCGCTGGTGGCTTACGTTCGCGGTTTGAAGAAGTAATTCGGTTCTGACTGCCGATCGGTTGTTGCCGGATTTTCAGGAGGCTGTTTTTCCCCCTGAATTCCGGCCGGTCGGCAGTCAGTTTTTTCTGAGCCGGCTTGGCTCGATTATAATTATAAAATATCCCCCTAGATGAACCCCAAAACCTCCCCGGCCCCTACAACGCGATTATCACTTTTCAGAAACTGGATCAGTCTGGTCGGGGTGGTGGTGGGCATTGGCGCGCTCTTTTCATTCCTGCTGCTGTTCGTTTTGGATGCGGTCGCCAAATTTTCCAATCCCTACGTCAGTATTTTGACCTACATGGTGGTGCCGGCGTTTTTGATTTCGGGCCTGGCTTTGGTGTTTGTTGGCGCCGGGTGGGAGCGGCGGCGGCGGGCCCGGGGTGGTCGGCCAACCTCGCTGCATATTGATTTGAGCCGGCCCAGGGATCGCCGGGGGGTGATTGCCTTTTTGGCGGGCAGCACGGTTTTCCTGCTGCTTTCGGCGATTGGTTCCTACAATGCGTTTAATTTCACCGAGTCGGTGACCTTTTGCGGTGAGACCTGCCACCAGGTGATGAAGCCGGAAAAAGTGACGCATGACCACGGCCCGCATGCCCGCGTCGCCTGCGTGGAATGTCACGTCGGCAAGGGCGTTTCTTGGTTCGTGAAATCCAAAATTTCCGGTTCGTATCAGCTTTATTCAGTCGCCTTCAATAAATATCCCAAGCCGATTGGCACGCCGATCAAGAACTTGCGTCCGGCGCGGGATACCTGCGAGGAATGCCATTGGCCGCAGTCGTTCGTGGGAAACCTGGATCGCACGTTTAATTATTTCCAGAGCGACGCCTCCAACTCGCCTTACGCCATCCGCCTGCTCCTGAAAATTGGCGGCAGCGATTCCACGCACGGGCCGGTCGGCGGCATTCACTGGCATAATCTGCCGGGGAACAAGGTGGAATATGTCGCCACCGACGAGGCCCGTCAGAAAATTCCCTGGGTGCGCGTGACGGATGCCAGCGGCCAGGTGACCGTCTTCCAGACGAAAAATTTCACCA
This sequence comes from uncultured Verrucomicrobia subdivision 3 bacterium, assembly GCA_903842235.1. Lineage (GTDB taxonomy): Bacteria > Verrucomicrobiota > Verrucomicrobiia > Limisphaerales > UBA11358 > UBA11358. Next base: position 20,278 of record CAIMLG010000348.1, on the reverse strand, counting down.
ACGACGTCGCCAAAATGGAGCTGCGCACGATGGATTGCATGGATTGCCACAACCGGCCTTCGCACCGTTATCTGTCGCCGGAGAAGGCGGTCAACCTCGCCCTGTCGCTGGGGCGAATCGATGTCACCATTCCGTGGATCAAAACCAATGCCATGTTTGTGCTGACGCGCACCTATTCGAACGAAACCGAAGCCACCAACGCCATTGCGGCGGCGCTTACGGCGAAGTATCCCGGCGATGTGCGGGTAACGGCTGCCGTGCCGGTGTTGCAGCAGATATATTCTGAGAACTTTTTCCCCGAGATGAAGGCCAGTTGGGCGAGTTATCCGGATAATGTCGGTCACATGATCTGGCCCGGCTGTTATCGCTGTCACGATGGCCAGCACAAAACGGCGGATCGCAAGACCACCATCAAGGCCAACGACTGCAATACCTGCCACACGATTCTCGCGCAAGGGGCCGGCAGCGAACTGCTCAAGCTGGCCCCCGGTGGCCTGCCGTTCAACCATCCCGGCGGCGATTTGGACGAAAATCCCGTCTGTGTGGATTGCCACAACGGTGGACCGTAGTTCGCCCGGTAATTAAGTTTCATTGACTGCGACCGCTCTTCGGCCAAGCCGGGGGTGGTCGCAGTTTTTCTATTGTGGCGTCCGCCTCAGCGCAGAAACATCTCTGCCGCCGCGTCGGCGAACCGAAGGCCTAGACGGGTCAGTTGAAAACGATCGGCAGTCATCTTTCCCCAGCCGCGGGCTTCCAGTTGCTGCATTTCCGCGCTCCATTCCTGGCGCAAGTCGAAGCCCGTTACCTGCTGGAAATCCGCGAAGGGCCAGCCGGCGTTCATGCGCAAGCCGAAGGCCGCGATTTCGCCGGCGCGCCGCAGCGGCGACAATTCCTCGCTGGCTTCGATGGCGCGCCGGCCTTTTTCCAACTGGTCGCAATAGAGTTGGGTGTTCGCCCAGTTTTTCGTCCGCACCCCGCGCACATAGCCGGTGGCGCTGGGGCCGAGGCCGTGATACGAGCCGCCGCGCCAGTAATTAACATTGTGCCGGCAGGCGAGGCCGGGAATGCCGGTCTGGTTTCGCGTCTCGGTTGTCGGGGCGCCGGCACGCAGATCGCGGGCGAAGTTGGCGATTTCGTATTGCTGAAAGCCGGCGTTCGTCGCGGCGGCGATCAATTCCTCATACATCTCGCAGGCGAGGTTTTCATCCACGGAAAATTCGCCCGCCTGGAGTTGCTCGAAGAGCGGCGTGTCATCCTCGTAAATCACCTCGTAGCTGGAGAGATGCTCGCTCTGCATGGCCATGGCTTCGTTCAACGTCGCCTGCCAGATGGCCATGGTTTGCGTGGGGATGGCAAACATCAGATCCAGATTGATATTGTCAAAGCCCGCGCGGCGCAGGATGTCGAAGGATTTAAACACCATCTCGCGCGAGTGAATCCGCCCCAGCCGGTCGAGCAGCGCTTCATCGAGCGACTGCACGCCCATGGAAATGCGGTTCACGCCGAAATCGCGGAGCAGTTTGCCTTTGTCGGCGGAGACGGTGGCCGGATTGCTTTCAATGGTGAATTCCTCCGCGCCCAGCAGATGCAACCGCTCCATCGCCTTGAGGACCATCTCCCATTGCTTGAGGTTCAGGATCGAAGGCGTGCCGCCTCCGAAGAAAATGGTTTTCGGCTTCAGGTCGGGCGCCACCATTTCCAGTTCGCGGATGAGCGCGGCGACGTAGCGGTTGATGAGTTCGCCGGAGGACGCCTCGGAATAAAACGCGCAGTATTCGCACTTCTGCGCGCAAAAGGGGACGTGAACGTAGAGGCTGGTGATCGGCGACGCGGCGGACATAAAATTCGGTTAACAAGGCTCGGAAACGTAAATCATCACCGCTGAATCCACCCGCCGCCTACTACCAAATCATCCTGATAGAAAACCGCCGCCTGCCCGGGCGTGATGGCGCGGGCGGGGGAATGCAGTTTCACGTTCACCCGGTTGTTGCCCAGCGGCGTGAGGGTGGCCGGTGCGCCGGGATGGTTGTAACGAATCTTGGCGGTGACTTCGATGGGCGCTGTCAGTTGTTCAAACGGATGCCAGTTGCAGCGGTCGGCCATAAACTCATCCCGCTCCAGCGCGGCGTCATCGCCCACGACGACGCGGTTGTTGTCCGCGTCCAGTTCCACCACATAGACCGGCTTGGGCATGGTGAGGCCCAGGCCCTTGCGCTGGCCGATGGTGTAAAACTCAATGCCGTCGTGCTGGCCCAGCACCCGGCCGTGCAAATCGATGATGTCGCCGCGATGCTTTTGCACCAAGCCCGCCGATTGGAGGAAGCCGCCGTAATTGTTATCCGGCACGAAGCAGATCTCCATGCTCTCCTCCTTGTCCGCCGTCTTGAGTTGGCAGGTGCGGGCCACCGCGCGGGTATCGCTCTTGGTCTTTTCGCCGAGCGGAAACAGGGTGCGTGCCAATTGATCCTGCCGCAGCGAAAAGAGAAAATAGCTTTGATCCTTGCGCAAATCCTTGCCGCGCCTGAGCAGGTAGCGGGCGCCGTCCGCGCTTTTCTCCACCCGCGCGAAATGGCCGGTGGCGATGAACGCCGCCCCCAGGCGATCGGCGCGGTCCATCAGCCGGCCGAACTTCAAATTCTGATTGCACATCACGCAGGGATTCGGCGTGCGCCCGGCCTTGTATTCATCCGCAAAGTATTGGATGACGTGCTTCTGGAAATCCGCCGATTCATCCACGAGGTAATACGGCACATCGAGCTGGTGGCAGACGCTGCGGGCGTCCGTCACCGCCTGCGGGCCGCAGCATTTGTCCTCGGCGCGGTTGACGCAGTCCTGCGGCCAGAGCTTGAGCGTGATGCCAATGACTTCAAAGCCCTGCTCCTGAAGCAGGGCCGCCGTGGCGGAGGAATCCACCCCGCCGCTCATGCCGCAAACCACGCGTGTTTTCTTTTGCTGAAGCACAGGCGACCAATATACGGGGGATTCGATGGCCCGCAACGTCGGATTCTGGCCGGTTGTCCCGCTGGGGCCGGGGAGCTCGGGTGCATCCTAACCCTGTTATTGCTGATCTGAATATCGTCCTCGTTCTCGAAATTCTCAGGAAAACCGAGGCCGAGAACGAGGACGAGCCGGAATGGTCAAGTTCAGCGTTTAGCCCGCCAGTTAATCACCGGGTCAAGCGGCATCCCGGTCCTTCCTGGAAAATATATTTCTTCGTTCCTTGGTTCCTTTGTTGTTAACTTTGCCCGCATGTATTGGTCCAAAACCTTGATTCCTACGCTCCGCGAAGCCCCGGCCGACGCGGAAATCGTTTCCCACAAACTGCTGCTGCGCGCCGGTCTCATCCGCAAGCTCGCCGGCGGCGTCTATACCTTCCTGCCGCTCGGCCTCCGCGCCTTGCGCAAGGTGGAGCAGATCATCCGCGAGGAAATGGATCGCGCCGGGGCCAACGAAGTGCTCATGCCTGCGCTCCAGCCCAAGGAAATCTGGGAGCAGAGCGGCCGCGCCGAAACCGCCAGCAACGTGCTCTTCAAGGTCAAGGACAGCTCCAATCGCGAATGGTTTCTCAGCCCCACCGCCGAGGAAGTCATCACCACGCTCGCTGCGAACGAAATCAATTCCTACCGCCAGCTCCCCAAGAATTTTTACCAGGTCAGCCTGAAGTTCCGCGATGAAATCCGCCCGCGCTTCGGCCTGATGCGCGCCAAGGAATTCATCATGAAGGACGCCTATTCCTTCGACACCACGGACGCGGGCGCGATGGCCAGCTACCAGAAGATGTATGCCGCCTATCAGCGCATCTTCGCCCGCTGCGGTCTCCAGGCGTTCCCCGTCGAGGCCGACACCGGCGTGATTGGCGGCAGCCACTCGCACGAATTCATGGTGCCCGCCGAGACCGGCGAAAATGACGTGGCCTACTGCGAAGCCTGCGGCTACGCGGCGAACATCGAGAAGGCGACCAGCGGCCTTCCCAAGACGGCAGCCCGCGAAATCGGCGCAGCCCCGGAGAAGTTTGCCACGCCCGGCGTCGTGACCATTGAAGCGTTGAGCAAGGATCCCTACAAAGTTCCCGCCAATCGTCAGATCAAGACGCTCGTTTACATTGCCGATAGCCAGCCGATCCTCATCTTGATTCGCGGCGATGACCAGTTGAACGAAACCAAGCTGCTCGCCAAGACCGGCGCGGTCGTAGCGCGTCCGGCCACTGTGGATGAAATTGTTCTACTGCTCGGGGCCAAGCCCGGTTCGCTCGGCGCGGTTTACATCAACTTTGAAAGATTTCCCGACGATGTTCGGAATAGTCTTTTTGAAGCTCGGAAGAACATCCTTGAACGAGATGGAATTAGCGGATTTGAAAAAATAAAAGTCTATGCCGACGAACGTCTGCAGGGCGCCAATGACATGACCACCGGCGCGAACGAGGACGGGTTCCACTTGAAGAACGTCTCCATCGAGCGCGACATCAAGGTCACCGCGTGGTTTGACTTGCGCACCGTCAGCGCGGGCGAACCCTGCGCCAAGTGTGCCCAGCCGCTGAAGATTCGCCGCGCCATCGAAGTGGGGCACGTCTTCAAGCTCGGCACCAAATATAGCGAGAAGCTCAACGCCACCTTCCTCGCCGCCGATGGCTCCCGCCAGCCGTGCGTCATGGGCTGCTACGGCATCGGCGTCACCCGCACGTTGCAGGCCGTCATCGAGCAGGGCAACGACAAGGACGGCATCATCTGGCCCCTGAGCGTGGCGCCGTATCAGGTGTGCCTCACGCCGCTGGCGGTTGCGCCGGAGAGCGAGCCCATGAAGCTGGCGGAGAAAATATATGCCGAACTCACCGCGCAAGGCGTGGATGTCATCCTCGACGACCGTGATGAGCGCCCCGGCGTGAAGTTCAAGGATTCCGAGCTGGTGGGCTTTCCCATCCGCCTCGCCATTGGCGAAAAAGCGCTGGCGAAAGGCGAAGTTGAAATCAAGCCGCGCAGCGGCCCCGTGCAGTTTGTAAAAATCGCCGACGCCGTCTCGACGGTGCTGGCGCTGGTCAAAACCGTTTATAGCCGTTAATTATCATATTGGCCCATCCGCCCGGCGAAGTTACTGAAGTCGCCGCCCTTGCCTTTTGCTTTTCCGTCCCTACCTCACCCGGCCTGCGGTCACCCTCTCCCCCCGCTGCGCGGGCCGGAGAGGGAATGAAAACGGCGACCGGCGAGTTTTCGCGCCGTTCGCCGCCGCGAGCCGCACCGCGACGGGGAATCAACCCACCAACTTTCTTGCCGCCCAGCGCGCTGAATCATGGCGAATCTGAATCATGGTTTGGAACCGATGGGAATGACATTGACGAGAATCTGGCTAGAAATCTAAATTACCCGAAACCGGCGTTCCGGGTGGGCGCGCGGCCGACGATCCCGAATCAATTAATAAGTTATGATCCAATGGACCCAAGACCTCGAAACCGGCTCGGCCCTGCTGGACCGGCAACATCGGCTGCTGATTGACAACATTAATTTACTGAAAGACTTGGTGGATGCGCCCAATCCTGCCCGGCGCAATTGGGACCCGGCGGTGAATCTGGTGGATTACCTGGAAGCCTATGCGGATCAGCATTTCAAGGATGAGGAGGAGTGCATGGAGCGCTTCCGGTGTCCGGTTCATGCCTTAAACCCGCCCGGTTCCGGGAATTTATCCATAATTACAAACGGCTGTGCGAGCTCGAGGGTTTTAAAGTGGAGTTGCTCAGAAACCTGCATGCGTTATTGCGATCCTGGATCCAAGAGCACCTCCTGAAAATTGACACTCAATTGCGGCCCTGCATCGGGTTCAGGTCCACAACCTAAAAGGCCTTATTCAGCCCCGGGAGACCTCCCGCGGCCGGTCGATCATTCGGACAAGCGTCTTCCAATCAACGTGGCTGGTTCCATTAGTGCGAGCCACAATCTCATTACGCTCTGGGCAGCTACAGAAATAAACGCCACCAAAGTTGAGGGCGTAGCGGCAGCTCACCGGATCAACCACCAGGCAGTTGATGTAGCTGCCGAAGCCATTGGGCTTGGCGCGGCAAATGGCTGGGTCCGGCAATTTCCGCCCGTGTTTGGGTTTGGCTGAAGGCATGCGGTGGTATGCTTTATTTTTGAGCGTCCTGCCTCCACTAACCCTACGTATGGATGTGCGTGATGACGGAGCCTGCGGAAATATGCATCGCGGCGACGTTCCGGTCCGGGGGGTGCTTCGCGATGAAGTCGCGAGCCGTCTTCACACTTTTTTTGATGCCCCGGTTGTCCCTGCATACGGTAACCGAAAAACCGCCATCGCCCGCACGGGCGAGCGTGTAGCTGACCAAGCCTTCGATGGCCCGCATCATGGGTTGCACCTCGGCTTCGTATGCCGCCATCAAATCAAACAACTCTTTGGTGCCTTTCCCGCGATAGGTTCGGATTACGACCTGCATCACTCCACCTCGACTTTCGTTTTCAATGATCGTTGGCCCGGACAAATGCGTTGGCGAAAACCTGGCGGGTGTTTAGGGGGTTAATTTGCGAATCGAATTTATCCCGGAGCGGGTGGCTGTGGGAGGGGGTATCCCCAGGTTGCAGGACTTGCGTTTCGCAAGCCGGCGCGTAGGTAATTTCAATGCCCGCACCTTCCTCAAGGGCACCCAGGAGCTTCGCCAATTTTGATTTGCTTATGTCAGCATTGAGTCGCTTGACCTTCATATTTTCTGTTTCCTTTCGCTCGCGGTCCCGCCGTCCCGGATCTCCTTGAAAGCCCGGCAAAGGCGCGGCCGCCCCACATTTTGATGGCGGCGTCAGTCAGGGTCTTAACCTGACCCAGGACTGACGCCCCACCTCCTTGGCTAAATTGAAAAGTCCGAAACGAATGCCCCGCCGGGTCACTCGTTGATTCCTGAGTGATCCCATGATTCGTGAGCCGGCCCTTCGTAACCGTGGCGCATAGCTTCAGGAATACTTTCTGGATGGTCTTGAATCACCGTTAGACGCAGATCCCCAGTGGTGCCGGGGGCCGGCACGGGAACCGGCTGGCGCACGGGTTCCAAAATGGCATGGGTGTTCATAAAAGCACCGGTCAGCCCCTGGTTTCAGCGGGCTGGCGCCGCTGCCTGAAGGTGCCCCGTTCAGCCGGGGCGGCCGACGGACTGGCTGAATTCTTGCGGGGGGCGGCCGCAACATTGCGTTTCACCACCGTATTTTCAGCCCGGCCATTTCCGGGGTGACCGACAGCCAGCAGCTGCTGCTCGGCCAGCAGCCAGAATACTAGATCGCATCCTACCGGACACCCGGACGTTTGCCAAAGCTCGTAAGCTTTGCGCGCAATCGCGTCCTGACTGGGTTGGGTTTGCAGGGAGGTGATGTTTTTCATGGGGATTTCCTATTCGCAGTCGTTTAGTATTGGTTTAATGGCAACATGCCGCCGTGTTCAAAGTTTAGCGCCCGTTGAAACACTGAAATCGAGGACAAACCCTCGATGGCCATGGGCTTGGTCATCAGCCGGCCCAACCCGACGGGCTGAGGTTCCCGTTCCACCGCGACCGATGAATGCACGGGTTCCGGTCTGGCCGGCCCATTCAACGTGATCGCAAAACTTGGGGGCGGGCACAACGCCGCCACCCGGATTTCCGCCTCGGCCTGCAGCCAGTGTTCTAAATCCCGCCCAACCGGACACCCGGAGGTCTTCCAAATCTCGTAAGCTCTTGCCGCAACTGCGTCCGGACCGGATTGGTTCTGCATTTTTGTTGTTTTTTTCATGGGCATCTCCGACTTTTGTTGGTTGCTGTTTGAGGGTGACAATTTTTCCTGCTTTATCGCTTATGGCCACTCGCTGCATGGCGGATGCGGGAGCCAGCCAAGCCGCGCGCTTTTTTCAGGAACAAGCCGCCGCCAGATGGCCCCGGCAGCCTCCGCTCCCGCAACAGAAAATCCAACTGTCCTTGAAGGGCGACGGCCCGCAAGCAGTTATGGATGGGGTGGGGCCAGGTGCCCGCTGCTTCGCATACATTGATGAGCGCGATCAATGCCCCCATCGGCAAACGGCGGCCCGCCAGCCAGCCATCAATCCAGTCATAGAAACCGGCCGGCAAAACTTGGTTTTCATAAAGTGAAACCACAATCACATCGGCCCGCGTCGCCGTCTGGACCGCCTCCAGGCACACCGCCGCCTCGCTGAGGCGGCGGATATCCCACGCGGCCGAATGAACCGCGTCCTTGCCCGCCAACCGCGTCGCATGGGCGCAAACCTGCCCGGCCCATTCCCGGGTGGCGGCGTCCTGATACACCATGGCCACGTTTAACGCATACTCCGTTTCTGACGGAAGGTTTTCGAGTTCCTCCGTGGGCGTCAACCGTTCCAGTATGTGGGTCTGTTCCATAAAACGGGATGAGCCTAAACGAAACACCGCCCGCCCGAACAGTCGGGGAAGTGGTGAATCTGGCGTCAGGTGATTCCCTGACACCCGGCGGCGGAAACATGGTTTTGTTCGCTCCCGCTCGGATGGGGCAGCGCCGGCTGGCCGGGCGTCGGGGAATTCGGCAGCGGCACGCGCCAGGGGCGGCTGTTGCGGCTGATGGCGCGGCACGCGGGACAGAAAAATCGGGTGCCATCGAAAATGGCGTCGATGGCAGGCAGGCGCTGGCCACACACATCGCAGGTTTCGCCGGCCAATTGTGGATCCACGGGAACGGCGACCCAGACGACCCCCAATTCGCGCCGGGTCTGCTCCAGTTGCAAGACCACGGCATCGGCGTGGTAATCGAAAACGTGTGCCGTGGTGCGGTTGGAAGTGAATAACCACTCATCCCCGTCGCCGGCGAGATATTCGCCGGCCAGGTTGCAGATGAAAACTTTGATGTTTGGGTGGCCGCTCATGGCTGGTCAGAAAAAGCGGGCTGGGGCGCTGGTGGTAACCGCAACCTTCACGCTGAGGGTAGCCTTGCCGCGGGGCCCCCGGACAGTCGGGGAAGTGGTGTTTGTGGTGTCAGAGAATTCCCTGACGGAAGGCGGCGGGCAAAACGGGAACGGACCGGGGTGCAAGCTGGCATTCGCTTTGGGGCGGGATAAACCAAACCGGGGAAAGGGGTGGACGCCGAGCTTGAAAAACGACCCCGGCAGCGGCTTTGCGCCCCGGTTTCCCTCAGCGGGTCGGCGGCGGAACCGGGCGGGCCTCGTCCATCCATCCCTGCCGCAGGGCGTATTGCACCATCTCCGTGCGGCTGCGCAGGCCGAGCTTTTCCCCGATGCGCACCTTGTAGGTTTCCACGGTCTTGACGCTCAAAGAAAGTTCGCCGGCGATTTCCTTGTTGGTATAACCCCAAGCTAGTTTGATCAGGACTTCCTTCTCCCGCTCGCTCAAGTCGGCGGCGGGCGGTTCGTTCCTGAACGGCGACTGGCTCACCTGCCGGGCCAGCGCCTTGCCGGCCAGCGCCGCTTCGAAGTGAACCCCGCCCCTGGCCACCGCGCTGATCGCCGCGATCAACTCCTCACCCGCCGAACGCTTCAGCACATAGCCGACGGCGCCGGCCTTGCACAACTGGCCCAAATAGACTTCATCCTCGTGGGCCGTCAGCGCCACCACTTTCACCCCCGGGAGTTCGGCCTTGAGCCGCGCCGTCGCCTGCAGGCCGTTTAACTGCGGCATCGAAAGATCCATGACCACCACATCCGGCTTGAGGGCGAGCGCGCGCTGGACGGCTTCCTGGCCGTTGGCGGCTTCCCCCACCACTTTCATGCCCGGCTGGCTTTCAATCAACAGGCGCAAGCCTTCGCGGACCACTGTGTGATCATCGGCCAGCAAAATACGGAGCTTATTCATGAGCTTTTGGCTTCTGTGCCGCTGGCCGGGCCGGGGAGCGGAATGCGGACAAACACCGTGGTGCCACGGCCGGGAGTTGACTCAATTTCAAGGGTTCCGCCAACCAGCGTCGCGCGTTCCTGCATGCCCAGCAAGCCCAATCTGCCGCTTTTTAGGGCGGCGGCGGCGTCAAAGCCCCGGCCATCGTCTTCCACGATGAGCGAAACGCGGTCGGCCCGGCGCTCCAGCAAAACACTGACCCGACCCGCTTGGGCGTGCCGAACCACATTGTTCAACGCCTCCTGGGTGACCCGGTAAAGCGTCGTCTCCATCTCCGCCGGCAGACGCGCCGAATCCATGCCGTGGCTGTGGAAGTCCGCCGGTAGGCCGGCGGGTTCGGACCACGCCGCCACATAGCGCTCCAAGGCCAGAGCCAGCCCGAAATCATCCAGGGCCGCCGGGCGCAATTCCCAGGCCAGCCGGTGCATGTCCCGCATGAGGCTGTTCGCCAAGGCGTCCACCTGGCGGAGACATTGTTGGGCGGACGCGGAAAGCGATTTTTCTTTGTTAATGACCTGCAGCCCCAGTTTCAAGGCCGTGAGTTCCTGGCCCAACTGGTCGTGAATTTCGCGTGAGATGCGGCCCCGCTCCGTTTCCTGCGCCTCGGCCAGGCGGCGCAACAAGGCCGAATGCGCCTGCTCCATCCGGATGCGCTCGGTGACGTCGCGGGCGGCGGCGAACACCCCCAGCACCTGCCCGGCGGCGTCCCGGTAAACCGTGGCGTGGTAAAGCACCTCGGTCATGCGGCCCGACACATGCCGGATAGTGAGCGGATAATCCCGCACCTGGCCCTCGGCGAGAACTTGTTGATAGACGGCGCTGGCCTGGTCCGGCTCGGTGAAGTAGTCGGAGAAATTGCTGCCAACCAACTGCTCGCGCGGCACGCCGGTCACCTGCACGGTCGCTTGGTTCACGTCGGTGATTTTGCCCTCCGCGCTGATGGTGACGAGGGCGTCGAGGCTGGTTTCGATCAGGTTGCGGGCGTGGCGCGAGGCCGCCCGCACTTCCGCCGTCCGCTCCGCCACCCGTTGCTCCAATTCCCTGTTGAACACGCGCAGTTCCTCCTCCGCCCGTTTGCGCACGGTGATGTCTTCACTGAAAACCACAATGCCCGCCACCTCGCCGGCTAGGTCGTGCCACGGGCGCACTTCCCATTGCAGCCATTGCACCGAACCGTCGGCGCGTTCAAAACGGTCTTCGTCCGCCCGCACCACCTCGCCGGCCAGAGCGCGGCGGTGAACCGCCTTCCAGCGTTCGGATATCTCCGGGAAGACCTGGTAGTGCGACAAGCCGCGCAGCTCGCGCGCGCCGAGGCCAAAGTCGGACAGCCAGCGGCGGCTCGTGCTCAGATAGCGCAGCTCGTGGTCAAACATCGCGAGCGCCGCCGGCGCGTGCTCGATGAAGAGCCGCAACCGCTCTTCGCTTTGGCGGAGCGCAGTTTCGGCCTGCTCGTGGGCCGCGCGCAACCGGAGCGTGATGATGCCGTGAGCCAGGTCATCGGCCAGTTCGGAAAGCAGCCCCAGTTCATCGGCGGAAATGCTGTCCGGTTGGCGCGAGTAAATGGTGATGACGCCAAAAGCCTGGCCATGATCCAACAACGGCAAAGCCAGCGAAGCGGCATAACCCCGCTTGATGGCCTCCTCGCGCCAGAACCCGAAGTTCGGATCGGTGAGCATGTTGGCGCATTTGACCGCCTTCCCCGTGCGGATGGCGGTGCCGGTGGGACCCCGGCCCCGTTCGGTGTCGGCCCAGGTAAGCTTCAAGGTTTCCAGATACCCGGCTTCAAAACCCGCATGGGCAACCGGGCGCACCGTTTTGCCGGCATCCTGCCCGGCCAAGCCGATCCAGACCATGGCGTAGCCGCAGGCGTCGTGGACGATCCGGCAGACGTCCGCAAAATATTCCGATTCCTTTTGGGCGCGCACCATCGCCTGGCTGCTGTTCTTGAGCGCGTTCAACGTGCGGTTGAGCCGATCGAGCTGTTCTGCCTGCTGCTTGTTCTTGGTGATGTCAATATTCACGCCAAACACGCGGACAGCCTTGCCCGCATCATTGTAGAGCGCCCCACCTTTGGTTGAGATCCAGCGGTATTCTCCGGAGGAATGGCGGCCGCGAAACTCCAGGTCAAACGGTTCGCGTTTGGCCACGGCTTCATCGCGCCCCGCCTCGACTCCGCCGAGGTCATCCGGATGCACACGCTCGCGCCAATCCTGATAAGTGTTGATGGTTCCGGGGGGCAGGCCATACAGTTTGTTAAGCTCCGGAGTGAAATTAAGCGCCCCGGTCTCGATCTGCCAGTCCCAAACCCCCACCTTGGCGCTCTCCTGCGCCAGCCGCAGGCGCTCCTCGCTCTGCCGCAGCGCCTCTTCGGCGCGTTTGAGTTCGGTGACATCCGTGTTGGTCCCGAACCACTGCGTCACGCGGCCGGCGGCGTCCTTCAACGGGAAGCCCCGCGTCAGGAATAGCCGGAAGACGCCGTCGGCGCCGCGCAGCGGGAAGGTCATCTCAAACGGCTCGCCCGTCGCGATGGAAGCCTTCCATTGTTCCAGCACCTTGGGCAAGGCGACCGGATCGTGGACGCTCTGCCAGCCCCAGCCTTCCATCTGTTCCGGCGTCGTGCCGGTGTATTCATACCAGCGCCGGTTATACCAATGAAGCCAGCCGTTGGCATTGGCGCTCCACGCCAGTTGCGGCATTGCGTTGGCCATCGTGCGGAAACGTTCCTCGCTCCCACGCAACGCCGCCTCGGTCTGCTGGCGCTCCAGTTCGCCGGCGGCGCGCACCGCCACCAGTTGCAGGATGGATTCGGCCTGCCGGGTGTCCGGCCGTGGTTGCCGCCCGATGACCGCGATCAAGCCGATGGGCTTGCCTTGGGAACTCCAGAGCGTGGTGCCGGCATAGCTCTCGGCCTGCAAGTCCTGCAAGACCGCGTCCCGGGGAAACAACCCGCGCACATTTCTCGGGAAGGAGCAAATCCCCCGGCCCACCACCTCGCCGCAAGGCGTGTCGTTCAAGGTATAGGAGACATTGTCTTCAAACTTGCCATTGTGAAAGACGGCCAGCGTGCTGGCGGCGAGCAAACCTTCCTCCAGCCGGTCAATGCAGACGAAGTCCATGTCCAAGGTTCCGGCCAGATAACGCGCCAGTTCCTTGAAGAAACCTTCGCCGGAACCCGTGGTGCCGCACCGCAACAGAAACTGAAGCGTTTCCTCCGTCTGCTTGCGCTCGGTGATGTCCTGGACGATTCCACCCATGCTGCGCGGAATTCCGGCGGCATCCATGTGATGTCTGCCGGCGACCCATATCCAGCGGATTTGCCCGTCGGCGCGGCGAATGCGGCACTCGAAATTCCAGTCGCCTTGGGTTTCAATCGCGTGCCGGTATTTGGAATCAAAGATGTCCCGGTCTTCCGGCAGAACATGTTCGCGGGCCATCTCGTAGGTCCACTGCGGCAGCAACTCCGCGTAGCCGAAAATGCGGTCATGCTCGGGGGAACGGGTGGCGCTGTGGTCTGCCAGATTCAAATCCCACGCGCCAATCCGGCTGGTTTCCAGCGCGAAGCGCTGCCGTTCCTCGCTCTCCTGCAGCGCCGCATCGGCCAGCTTCCGCTCCGTGATGTCGCTGAGCATCACGAGACAGCGGGGCGCCAGCTCGAGCGCGTCGTGATCCGCGACGAGTTCCAGCTGGGCGATGAATTGCGGACCGCCCGTCCGCAACAGGTGCAGCTCGCAGGTCTGTTTCTCGCCGGTGCCGGTCAGCCGGTGGTGGCTCCGGTAAAAATCATCCTGTGATCCGGGCGCGATGAACTGCGTCAGTTTCCGCCCGGCCAGTTTGACCCGGTCGAAATTCAGCAGCCGCGCAGCGGCCAGATTGGCCGCGCGGATTTTGCCCTGGGCATCCAGCGTCACAAAACCGACCGGCGCTGCATCGTAGGGTAGCAGCAACTGCTCGCGTGCGGCCTCCAATTCCTGTTGCGTCCGGCGCAATTCCTCGTTCTGCATCTCCAGCTCGATCTGGTGAACCTGCAGCTCATGCACCAGCTTCTGCACGTCGGCCACCGGCATCCGGGCGAGGTCGCGCGGCGCCGCGGCCAGCCGCTTTTCGGCCTGCGCGCGCAATCTCAATCTCTTTGGAGCTGCGGAAGGCTTGCGACGGGCTTTCATGCCCCGGAGTCCTTTCGACTGCGGGCCGGTTTCCCAGCCGATTCGCTCCGGGCGGTCCGATCTTCAAACGCCAGCAAAATCTTGCCCGGCGCTCCCGGTTCGCCCTGCAGCCGCCGGGCGTTCAGGAGCAGCGTCCGGTGCCCAAGGCCGGGGAAATCATGCTCCACTTTGAAATCTTCAAAGCCGGTGTTGCTTGGCAGAATTTCCTCGAGCAGTTTGCGCAGCGCCGGGACGTTCCATTGGCCGCCGCCGAGCTGGTAAATCAGGCGGTGCTCCACCTCCGGCGCGGAGGTGTGGAAGGTCTTATGAAACGCCGGGTTGGCCGAGACCACGCACAATTTCTCGTCCAGCACCAGCAGCGGTTCGCGCATGGTGGCAACGATGTTTTCGGCGGCGGCACGCGCCGCCTGGATGGCCGCTTCGGCGGCCTTGAGCTGGTTGATGTTCACGAAGGTGAGGCACAGCCCGTCAATCACATTCTCCGTGGTGCGATACGGGTGGATGCGCACCTGCCGCCACTCGCCGTCGCGCGTCTGCACTTCCTTTTCCCGGGAGCCGAGGAGGCGCAACACCTCGGCGGCGTCGGCCGCGAGGTCGTCGTAACGCAGATTGGACGCGAGGTCGCCGATGGGCCGGCCCACGTCCGAGGGGATGAGCTTGACGAGTTTGGTCGCCTCCATGGTAAAGCGTTTGATGTGCAGGTGCTGGTCCAGAAAAATCGTGGCGATGGCCGTGCTGTTCAACAGATTTTGCATGTCGTCGTTGGCCTGCCCCAGGTCGTCTAGCTTGCCCTGCAGCTGGGCGTTGACGGTCTGCAATTCCTCGTTGAGCGACTGCATCTCCTCCTTGGACGTTTCCAATTCCTCGTTGGCGCTCTGCAATTCCTCGTTGGTGGACTGCAGTTCCTCGTTCGTGGATTTCAGTTCCTCGTTGGCCGTCTGCACTTCCTCGACCGTGCTCTGCAACGTCTCCTTGGTGTATTGCAGCTCGCGCTCCAGGTCGGGCACGCGGCCCGGCGACGGCACCTTCACCCGGCGCGCTGCGGGGCGGCCCGGCGCGGGCGGGGTGGCGGCCGGTTCCAGCGCGAACGTCACGAGCAGCAAACCGCGCACGGATTCCGGCTCGGTCAGCTGCACCACCGTCAGCCGCACCGGGGAATAAGCTCCGTTGGTTTTCACGCGCACGCCTTCGTGGACGACTTCGCCTGTTTGCGCCGCCGCCCGGCGCAGCGCCGAGGGCAGTTCGAGGCGCAGCCCTTCGCGCGCCATTTCCAAAATGTTCAAGCGCGGCTGGCCGGTGGCGGGTTCCAGATAATCGCCGGTGCGCCCGTGGATGTAGAGAATGTCGCCGCGGTCATTGACAATGACGCTGGCCGGCGCAAAGCGCGTCAGCAACGTTTTCTCGATCAGCGTCGAGAGGAGCTGCTTCCGCGTGCGGTCCGCCACGTCGCCGGGCCGGCCGGGACCGGCGGCGCCCGGGGCCGCCGGCGGGGCAAAGCCGTCCGGCAAGGCCTGCCGCAGAGCGGTGTCTTTGCGCTTGAAAATTTTCCATTTCTTGTTCATAGCTTCAAAATGATCGCCCAAGCCGGTGTTGCTTTCCGACGAGCCCAGGAAAAGAAATCCGCCCGGCTTCAGCGCGTAGTGGAACAGCGCCAGCAGCCGTTCCTGCGCGGCGGGTTTGACATAAATCAGCAGATTGCGGCAGGTAATCAGATCCAGCTTGGTGAACGGCGGATCCTGCAACACATTCTGCGGCGCGAAGATGACCATTTCGCGAATCTCCTTCTTGATGCGGTAGCCGTCGTCTTCCTTGACGAAAAAGCGCGCCAGCCGCTGCGGACGCGCATCGCGCGCGATGCCTTCCGGATACCGTCCGGCGCGCGCGGCGTCAATGGCTTCTTGATCCAGATCCGTCGCGAAAATCTGCACGGGGAATTTCACCTTGTCCATGCCCTCCTGCAAAAGCATCGCCAGCGAATAGGCCTCCTCGCCGGTGGAACAGCCCGCCACCCACACGCGCACCGGCGAGTGTTCCGGCCGCGCGGCCAGCAGTTCCGGGACAACGGTTTTGGCCAGCGCCACGAAGGCGTCGGGGTCGCGGAAAAAACTTGTCACGCCGATCAGCAGCTCCTGGAACAGCAGATCCAGCTCGTGCGGATTTTCCTGCAACAGGCGCTGATATTGCTCCGGGCCCTTGACCTGATGCACGTTGATGCGGCGTTCGATGCGCCGGCGGATGGTGTTGGATTTATACGCGGAGAAATCGTGGCCGGTGCGCATGCGCAGCAACACGAGGATTTTCTGCATCGGCTCGGGCAGCCCTGCCTCGCCCACCTCATGGTCGGGCGTCGTCAGATACGGTCCCTGAGTGTAGGCGATCAGGCCGTGCGGCAGCCGTTCCACTGGCAATACATAATCCACCAGCCCTGTGGCGATGGCGCTGCTCGGCATCCCGGAATACTTGGCGGAATCCGGCTCCTGGGCCATGGTCATGCCGGTCGCGCCCTTGATGGCTTTCAAGCCGAGCGTGCCGTCCGTGCCCGTGCCGGACAGCACGATGCCGATGGATTTTTCCTTTTGATCCTCGGCCAGCGAGCGGAAAAAATAATCAATGGGCAACCGCAACAATCCGGTTTCATCCGGCTCCATCACATGCAGCGTGCCGTGCAGGATCGCGAGGTGGCCCTCGGGCAGCGAAAGATATACCGTATTGGGTTCCACGGCCAGGCCGTCAGCCGCCAGCTTCACCGGCATCCGCGTGCATTTGCCGAGCAGTTCCGGCAGCAGGCTGGTGTGGCCGGGGTGCTGGTGCGTCACCACCACATACGCGAGGCCCGCATCCGGCGGCACCTGGGCCAGGAATTTCCCCAACGCTTCCAAGCCGCCGGCGGAGGCCCCAAGGCCGACAATGGGGAATGAGGTGCCCGCCACCGGGCGGGCCAGAAACCCCGCCGGCGGCGTCCCCGCCTGCCTCCGGGTCTGCGGCCCGGGCTTTTTTCTGCGCACCGCTGCGCCCAGTGGAGGGGCTGCCTTGCGTTTCTTCATAAGCGTCGCGGGAGCAACCGGAACATGCTCCCGATAATAGGCATGTTAACTTGGCATGGCGCCGCCGCCAAAGAAAATATTTATTGCGGCGGCCGGACGGGGATTGCGCCTCCGACGGCCGGATCTTTGCAGTCGTTGGCCCTGTCGGCGTGGTTCCGCGCCGCGTCCGCAGTGAAGCAGCCCCACCGCGAACCATCGGATCTCACCGGGTCGCACCGGCCATCCGCTGGCCGCTTGACCCGGATATTTTTCCCCTCCGCCTGCCTTCGGCTGTTTGCGAGTAATCCCCTCCGCCGGTTTTGTTTCCGCCGCCGAACAATCGAATACCGATGGCCGATTCCGCTCCAAATTTGAACCAAGGGTTTGCCTAGGGGCGGCAAGGAACACCCCAGTCGCGAACATTTCTTCTGGCTCCTAAGTTCAAGCATGCCGTTTAGCCATTATAAATACCCGGGCCGCGCCAACGCAAAACCAGGCGGACCCTCGCGCTGCGTGGGACTGAAAAAAGTTCTGGGCGGATTGATGTTCAGCGCGTTCCTCGCCTCGCCGTCCCCAGTGGTCAGCGCCGCGTCATCAAATCCGGACAACTACGGTTTAACTCTGAGCTGGCATGCCAGCTCCAGCCCCGATGTCGCCGCCTACCGTGTTTACTACGGAAACGGGAGCGGAACCTACCCGAACATTCTGGCGGTGGATAAGGTGACGACCGCAATCGTTTCGGGGCTCTCCGCCGGCGTCACCTATTACTTTGCCGTCACCGGTGTCGATGCGAACGGACTGGAAAGCCCCTTCTCGAACGAGGCCCGTTATGTGCAGACGCTTCCGGCCGCGCAGCTGGAAATCCAAGCCTTGTCCGCCGGCCAGTTCCGGCTAATCGTCACCGGAACGGCGGGCCACACCTATGACATCGAGACCACGCAGGATTTCAGGACTTGGACGGTGATTGGAACGGTAACTGCGGATCCCAGCGGTTTGCTGATTTTTACCGACACCAACGCGGCGGCTTTTCCCATGCGCTTCTATCGCACACCGGATAAATCATGAAAATATTCACTGAAGACCGGAAAGGCAAAAAACTTAAAATCCGGTTTGCCCAGGAAACCCGTTTTGGTTTGCCGACCTGCCAGACCCTCCGGTCCTGGACCCAATGCCTGCCGGGCACCGGCATTTCCTTACGCGCGCTGGCCGTTGCCGAACGAAAGTCGGCCGGCGGGCGCGGGATTGACTAGCGCTGGCTTCGTCCGGGTCAGCCGGCGGTCAGCCCTTCCTCTGAAATCAGACCCACGCGCAGGGCATATCGCACCAAGCCCGGCACGTCATGCACGTCCAGCGCATTCATCAGCTTCATGCGATGGTATTCGACGGTCTTGGGGCTGATCTTCAGGATTTCGCCGATCTCCTTGGTGTTCTGGCCTTCGGCAATCAGCTGCAAGATTTCGCGCTGCCGCTCGGTCAGATTTTCAAGCGGGCTTTTCCGCCCGGCGATGGCCTGCAGCGGAGTTTTTTTGCGGAGCCGCGCGGAGATTTCATGGCACAGGAAGATTTCCCCCCGCACCACCCGTTGCAGGGCGTTTTCCAATTCGGCGGTGGCGGCCTTCTTGAGCATGAATCCAGCCGCTCCGGCCTTGAGCGCCCGCCAATAATAGTCCTCGTTGCTGTGCATGGACAGCATGATGACCTTCACCTCCGCAAAATCCCTGGCGATGCGCGCCGTCGCTTCCAAGCCGTTCATTCCGGGCATGGAGATGTCCATCAAAACCACCTCGGGCCGGTGCCGCTTGACCAGATTCAGGACTTCCCGGCCGTCGCTTGCCTCGCCCACCACTTCCACCCCCGTAAATTTATCCAGCAAGGCGCGGATGCCCGCCCGCACCAGCGTGTGGTCATCCGCCAGGATGACCCGAACCGGTTTATTGAAACGTTTCATGGCTGTCAGCTCAAGTTTGCGGGGTCTGCCATTTCAACGGGAACCAGGCGTGGACTTCCGTGCCCTGCCGGGGGTTGGACGTGAATTCCAGCCCGCCACCGGCCAGCGCCGCCCGCTCCTCCATGCTGAGCAGTCCCAGGCTCTCGCCCCTTACGGCCTTTTCGCGGACGGCCGCGACGTTGAATCCTGCGCCATCGTCGCGCACGCGCAAGTGCAGCTTCCCGCTTTCCGGGCGCAACTCGACGCTCACGGCGTGCGCCCGGGCGTGACGCACCACATTGGTCAACGCTTCCTGTGCCACGCGGAAACATTCGGTTTCGATCACCGGATCCAACCGGTGCGGCAAGTCGGCCACCCGGGCTTCGCCCTTCAGGCGGGCCAATTCCGCCTGCCGGCCGGTCAACCATGTCAGCGCCGGTTTTAATCCGAGATCATCGAGCATGGACGGGCGCAAATCCAAAGAAATCCCCTGCACTTGTTCCAGCAGCCGTTCGGCCAGCTTGAGGGTCTCGTTCAAGCGCCTCGTGAGGGCCTCGGCATGTGGTGACTGCAACAGCGCCTGCAGGTTCAATTGCATGACGGTCAGGGCCTGGCCAATTTCGTCGTGGAGCTCGCGCGCGATATTCCTGCGTTCGGTTTCCTGCGCCGTCACCAGCCGCCGGGAAAGCCGCTCAAGTTTACGGCTGTATTGCCTGCGTTTGCTCTCGGCCTGGCGGCGCTTGGTGCGCTCTTTGACTTCCTGCAGGGCGCGGTGAATGGCGGGAACCAGGCGGGCGAGGTGATGCTTTAGAACATAGTCCGTTGCGCCGCGCTTGAGGGAATCAATGGCCAGTTCCTCGCCCAGCGTCCCCGAAACCAGAATAAATGGCACATCGGGACAGCGGACGCGCGCCAGGTCCAGCGCGGATAATCCGTCAAACGTGGGGAGCGAGTAATCTGATAGGATCAGGTTAAAATCGCCTTGCTCAAGGGCCGCGACAAAATCAGCGCGGGTTTCCACCCGGAGGAGCGCACACCGGATGCCTCCGGTTTCCAGCGTGGCTTGCGCGAGCGTCACATCGTTGGGATCGTCCTCCAGATGCAGGATGTGGAGGGGGGATTTCATGCCGGGCCTTTTTCGCTTTTCGCTGGATGCGGCGGCGGCTCATTGATGGCCGCCCAAAAAATGCCGAGTTGCTTGACCGCCTTCATGAAATCTCCGAAATCCACGGGCTTCACCACATAGGCGTTGACGCCGTGCTGGTAGCACTCGACCAAGTCGGGCGTCTCGCGCGAAGAGGAAAGCACCACCACC
>CAIMLG010000347.1 GCA_903842235.1 uncultured Verrucomicrobia subdivision 3 bacterium | reverse complement strand
GTTGCGGGGGCACGGGAAATTAACACAACAAAAAAACCAAACCAAAAAACCACTTACACAGAAATCTTTACAAAACCTCCCCAGCGCCTGGAACCTGGTTGGGATTCCAATTGTTGTTATCGTTCCAATTGCCACCAGCGGGGTTGTTCCAAATAATGACATTGGCGTGCGTTCCGTATGCCATGGCCAACATTGCCCAAACGATTAATACCTGTTTCATAAGTTTTCGGTTAAAGCTCAAGCCGGCCCATTAGAGTCATCTCGATGTCCAGATGCAACATTATTAATTCAACTAATTTGAAGTGATTATGGTAAATGATTGGTGAAAAATTTACCGAGTATTTATGTTTTCGTATGGAGCGCCTTTCCTGTCAGTCTCGAAGAAGCCAGCCAGCTCGCGTAGCCCACCTTAATCGCACCTTGGCCCCGGCCGGCAGGACGGCCAGCGTCAGGTCACTGTCCGCCGGGTTTCCGGGCGAAAACGGATATTTGTGGCCCGGCGTGCTTCAATTTGTTGGCTGGCCCAGCGGGCGTGCTCGGCGATGAGCGGTTCCGGATCCGCCGCGGCTTGCGCCAAGGCGGGCAGGGTCGTTTCATCGCCCACATTGCCCAGCGCCACGCAGACATTGCGCAGCAAGCCGCGCCGCTTGGTGCGCAGAATGGGGGAACCGGCAAAACGGGCTTTGAACTGCGCGTTATCCAGGGCGAGCAGTTCTAGCAAGTCGGGTTGGCATAAATCGGCGCGGGCGTGCGGCGACATTAAATTTCCCGCCTGGGCAAAACGGTTCCACGGGCAGGCCGCGAGGCAATCGTCGCAGCCATAAATGCGATTGCCAACGAGCGGGCGGAGTTCAATGGGAATGGCCCCTTTCAGTTCGATGGTCAGATAGGCAATACATTTCCGGGCATCGAGCTGGAAAGGCGCGGTTATCGCATTGGTCGGGCAGGCGGTCAGGCAGCGGGTGCATTGGCCGCAATGATTGGTTTCCGGCGCGTCCGGTTCCACCTCCAGCGTGGTGAGGATTTCGGCAAGAAAAATCCAGTTGCCGAGCCGGCGGCTGATGAGGTTGGTATGCTTGCCCACGAAGCCCAAGCCGGCGCGCTGGGCAAAATCGCGTTCCAGCAGCGGCCCGGTGTCCACATACCAAAGCGAGCGCGTGTCCGCGCCGCCCAGTTCATCCACGAAGTTGGATAGGGCCTTGAGCTTTTCGCCGAACACCTCGTGGTAATCGGTAAAACGCGCATAACGCGCCACGACGCCGGCCTTGGGGAGGTAGACCTTGGGCTTTGGACTTTCAGAATGATAACTGGCCGCCAGGCAAATAAGGCTTTTCGCGCCGGGAAGGATCTTTTGCGGATCCAGGCGTTGGTTGGCGTTGCGCTCCAGCCAGGCCATCTCGCCCTGCCGCTTTTGCGCGAGCCAGCGCCGATAATGGCCGCCCGTGGCAGGCGGGGTGGCGGTGGTGCAGCGGCATTCGTCAAAGCCAAGTTCCCGGGCGCGCTGGCGGAGGGCCGGCTTCATGGTTTCGCGCGGGTGGCCAGCTTGAACTGGAGGGCCACCTGTTGCGCTACGGCGCGGGGGGAGCGCGCATCGGTATTCACCAACACGTCGGCCTGCCGGTAAAAAGGGGCCCGAAGTTCGAGCATTTCGCGGATTTTTTTCTGCGGATCGCCGGTCTGGAGCAGCGGGCGGTGGGATTGGTTTTTGACGCGCTCCCAGATTTTCTCCGGGGAGGCCCAAAGGCAGACGACCAGGGCAAAGGCTTTTAAGGCGGCCAGGTTTTCGGCATTGGTGGGCAGGCCACCGCCGGTGGAAATCACCGTTTTTTTCCGCGTGGCCAGGTCTTGCAAGACTTGGTGCTCCAGTTGGCGAAAAGTGGTTTCACCTTCCTGCGCAAAAATGTCGGCGATGGTTCGGCCGGTGCGGGACTGGATCATTTCGTCGGTGTCCAGAAATTGAAAATGCAATTGCTCGGCCAGCAGCCGGCCCACGGAAGTCTTGCCCGTGCCCATGAAGCCGATGAGCGCGAGATTGGCCGGCTGGCGCCGAGGTTCGCTTTGCATGGCGCATGGATTAGCGGAAAACGCCGGCGGACGCACGCTTGAATTTCAAGCACTGGACAGCGGGCGGGATTCCGGTAAGATGAAATTGTGAAACTGCCGCCGCTCATATTGGCCTCGGCCTCGCCGCGCCGGGCGGATTTGTTGAAGTTGCTGGGGGTGAAATTCCGCATCGTGCCCGGCGACGCTGAAGAAGTGGCGCACGAACACCTTTCCCCGCTGGAAATCTGCCAGCTCAACGCCCATCGCAAAGCGCGCGCCGTGGCCAAAAAAATCCCCGATGCGCTGGTCCTCGGCGCGGACACGCTGGTCTTTTTGGACAACGAAATCCTCGGCAAGCCGCGCGATTTGCGCGCGGCGGAACGGATGCTGGGTCGCTTGCAGGGCCGCACGCATCAAGTGGTGACCGGTGTGAGCCTGATTCATTTGCGCGGGCACCGGGAACGGATTTTTGCCGTCAGCACGGACGTTTTGTTTCATCCCCTGAATCGGGGCCAGATCCGCAGCTATCTCCAGCGGATTCACCCGCTCGACAAGGCGGGGGCTTACGCCATTCAGGAGTTTGGGGAGAAAATCGTTTCGGAAATTTCCGGCTCCTATAGCAATGTGGTCGGCCTGCCCGTGGAGGAACTGCGGGCGGAATTAGCGGCGATGCAGAGTTAAGGGATTGGTTTGGGAGGAACAAAACCCCCGGACTTTATTCAAAATCCGGGGGATTCAGGTTTTGGAATGGTGGAGCCAAGGAGGCTCGAACTCCTGACCTCCTGAATGCCATTCAGGCGCTCTACCAACTGAGCTATGACCCCATCCCCAAAACGGATGCACAATCTAGTTTTTTTGCGCCGCAAGTCAAAACATTTTCCGCGGGAAATGAATTGAACCGGAGCGCCAAAATTTTTAGCGTCTTCGCGTGCCAGTTCCACTCCGCATCGCCTTTCTGACGCACGAGCCGTTTTACCCGCCCTCCGGCGGCGGTTCGGCGGAAGCGGTTTATCTGGTGCGGGAAATGGTCCGGCGCGGACATTCCGTCCATGTCTTCGGTCCCAAAATCCCCGCTGCGGAGGCCGTGGCGAAAAATTTTGCTGTCCGGCTGCATCTGTTTGAGAAATGGGAAATGGGCCGCTACGCCAAACTGCGCAATTTCAAATATCTCGCGTATCCGTTTTTCCTCGAACGCCTGGTGGCTGCCGCTGCGCGGGAGGTGCCGTTCGACCTGATTTTTTCACAGCACGCCATTTCCGCCGTGGCCGCCGGCAAATTGAAGTCGCGGCTGGGCGTGCCGGTGGTGATGAATTTTCCCGACCTGCTCACCGGCTTCATGGAAACCTGGCCGGCATATGTCGCGCCCAAACCCGCGGTGCAGGCGCTGATGCGCTACGAAATTTCGCTGCCGGTGCGTTACGGCGTGGATGGCGTCTGCGCCATTTCGGATGAATTTGCCGAGCGGCTGGCGGCGCGGGGTTATCCGCGGGAAAAAATCTGCCCGATTTATTACGGCTACGACGCGGCGGCGTTTCCGCTGCGCGATTCGCTGCCCGGGCCGGGCCGGCCGCCGGTGGTGGTCATGCATGGCTCGTTCGACGCCCATCATCTGGGGCCGATTGCGTTCGACGCGGTAAAAACGGTCGTGGCGAAGCAGCCGGAAACCATTTTCCGGTTCGTTGGCCGGCGCACCGGCGGGCTGGAAAAATTTCTCCAGCGCGCGCAGGCCATTCCGAATTTCAAATTCGAGGCAAATGGATTTACGCCTTACGCCGAGATGTCGCAACAGCTCGCCAGCGCGACGGTGGGGATCGTGCCTTACGAGGAATCGGCCGGAACCCATTGCGCGTTTGTGGCCAAGATTGTGGAATACGTCGCCACCGGCCTGCCGACGGTCTGCACGCCGCTGAAAAGTGTCCGGAGTTATTTCAAGAGCGACCCGTTGGTGAAATTTTCGGAGTTTAACGGGGCTGATTTCGGCGCCCAAATATTGGCGTGGCTCGCAGCGCCGGCGGCAAGCTGGCAACCGCACGCGGCCCAATCCGCCGCGCGCGTGAAAACCGAACTGGACTGGCAGCCGCTCTGCCGCAAGGCCGTGGAATTTGTGGAAAAAACCTGTACGGCATCAACCACTAAGCAATAATCCTTGGGGGTTCAAGTTTGCTTCCGCTGCCGGTTCGCCTCGTAAAGGAACACCGCCGCCGCCGCGCCGACGTTGAGCGAATCCACCGCATTCGCCATCGGAATTGCGACGGCTTCGTCGCAGGCGGCCAAAACCGCTTTTGAAAGCCCATGCCCTTCGCTGCCGAAAACGATGCAGCAGTCGCCGGTGAAATCCGCCCGCGACAAGAATTTGGCCCCGGGCTGCGGATGCGCGGCCAGGCACCGAACCCCGCGCGCGCGCAATTCGCCCAGCGTGGCGGCCAGCGTGGCGGCGGCGGGCGGCGGCGAGGGCGCCGCCCGCCGGGCGGCCGGGCGACCCAGTTCCAGCACCGGCAGTTGGAAAATGGTGCCCATGGAATTGCGGACGGCCCGGCGCAGGAACGGGCTGCTGCAGGTTTCACCCACGATGAGGGCCTGCGCGCCAAAGGCGGCGCAGTTGCGCGTCAGGATGCCGAGATTTTCCGCGTTGGTCAGCGCGTCCATGGCCACCCAGAGGTGCGGCCGGGGACTGGCGGCCAGCAGGCTGGCCAGCGTGACCGGGGCGGGAATCCGGCCGATGGCCAGCACGCCTTGGAACATTTCAAAGCCGACGAGCTCCTCGAGCATGGCCTTATTGGCGACGGCATAAACCGGGATTTCCGGCTCCGGCCGGGCGCGGAGCAACGGGAGGAATTCCGCCAGCCGGCTTTCCGGCAGGAGCACGGAGACGACGCCAAAGTGGCTGGCCAGCAGCCGGTAAACCACCTTGTCCCCCTCGGCCACGAAGATGCCTTGGGCCTGGTGTTCCGCCGACCGGCGCAGGGTGCGGTAAGGCGCCAGCTCGGGCAGATCGAGCGAGGCGATGTTTTGGCGGCGGAGGTCAGACATGGCCGGGATATCCCGGGGCGCGGCCCGAGTTGAACGGCGGGGCGACCAGGGTGGCTGCATGGTGGTGCATGGCGGAAAACGATAGGGCGGTTCGGGGCGAAGGCAACGCAAATCCACGGGCGGCCGCTGCCGCCGGGTCCGGCCGGCAGCCCGGCGATATTTTGCGCGCAATTGGTTTGAGCCGGGGGGAAATCTTGCGATAATCAGGCCTCCCTGTTTTCGGCCAGGCCGCTCGGCGGCCGCCGAGACTCAGGAAAGCGACAAGTCCAAAACTATGGCCGCCATTGTGAAGAAGCCGAAAAAACCGCTGCGGGCCGCCCGGCCAGCGCGGAAGATCCGGAAGAAATTGAAGCCATCTGTTATCCGGCGGTCAAAGCGGACGGTGGCCCCGCCCGCCGCCCGCCATCGCGCAAAAAAAATAGCGCCCGCCCGCGCCGAAGATTTGTTGCAGGCGCTGCTGGATAATATTCCCGACCGGATTTATTTCAAGGACTGCCAAGGCCGGTTTATCAAATGCAGCCAGGCGGTGGCGCATCGGCTGGGGGTGAAGGATTCCAGCCAAGTGGTGGGTAAAACGGATTTTGATTTTCTGCCGGCGGACCGCGCCCGGGAATTCTTTGAGAATGAGCAGGAGATCATGCGGAGCGGCCAGCCGCTGATTAATAAAACCCAGACGCAAACGACGCCGGCCGGGGAAAACGTCTGGTCCTCCGTCACCAAAGTGGCCTTGCGCGGCAAGGACGGCGCGATTTTGGGCCTGGTGGGGATCAACCGGGACATCACGGAGCATAAACGCTCGGAGGCGGCCTTGCGCCAGTCGAACGAAGCGCTGGAAAATCGTGTGGCCGAGCGCACGGTCGAGCTTTCGCGCGAGCGGCTGTTGCTGCGGACGCTGATTGATAATTTGCCGGATACCGTCTATGCCAAGGATTTGGCCGGCCGCAAAATTCTGGCCAACCCCGCCGACTTGAAAATGTGCGGCTGCCAGGCGGAAGCGGAAGTCCTCGGCAAAATGGATTTCGACTTTTTTCCCGCTGAGCTGGCAGAAAAGTTCTGGGCGGACGATCTGATGGTCTTGCACGGCCAGGAGGTCATCAACCGGGAAGAATTAATCATGAGCAAGAGCGGCGGGAAGCACTGGCTCCTCACGAGCAAGCTGCCGCTGCGGGGTCCGAATGGAACCATTGTCGGGCTGATCGGCATTGGCCGGGATGTCACCTTGCGAAAAAAGGCCGAAGAGGCCCTGTCGCGGGAACGGCTGCTTTTGCGGACGCTGATTGATAATTTGCCGGATTGTATTTACGCCAAGGACATGGCGGGGCGAAAAACCCTGGCCAACCCGGCGGATCTGAAAAACCTTCGCTGCCAGACCGAAGCCGAGGCGCTGGGGAAAACGGACTTTGATCTGTTTCCGCCGCCGCTGGCCGAGAAGTTCTGGGCGGATGATCAGACCGTGCTGCAGGGCCAGCCCGTCATCAACCGGGAGGAATATTGCTTTGACGAAACCGGCGAAAAGCGCTGGCTGCTGACCAGCAAACTGCCGTTGCGGGATCAAACCGGAACCATCGTGGGCCTGATCGGGGTCGCCCGGGATATCACCGTCATCAAGCATGCCGAAGAGAAGCTGGCGGCCCATATGCTGGAATTGGAACAGCGGGATCATCAGACCAAGGAGGAATTGAACATGGCGCGGGAGCTGCAAATGGCCATGCTGCCACACGAGTTCCCCGCCGTTCCCCGCCACAAGCCGGCGGCAGAAAGCGATCTGGAATTTTTCAGTTTCTTCGCCCCGTCCGGGGCGGTCAGCGGCGATTTTTTTGATGTGATCCCCCTTTCGGACACGGCCGTGGGCATTTTCATTTGCGACGCCATGGGGCACGATGTGCGGGCCGCGCTGGTGACCGCCATGATGCGGGCGCTGGTGGCGGACATGAGCAGCACGATCGACGAACCGGGCGAATTGTTGAATCAGGTCAACCGGGAGCTGACCGGGATTTTCAAGCAGAGCGGTTCCGTGATGTATGCCACGGCCTTCTATTTGATTGTGGACCTAGCGCGCGCGGAATTCCGTTACGCCAGCGCGGCGCACCCGGATCCGATTCTGCTCCGGCGCAAATCGAACACGGTGGGATGGCTGAAGGCGGAGGCGGGCGGCAAAAAGGGGCCGGCGCTGGGACTGTTTGCCGAAGGCAAGTTTCCGACCTACCGGCGGGCGATGGAAGCCGGCGACTGCATCGCGCTGTTCACCGACGGCTTGGTGGAGGTGGAAAGTCCGACCGAAGAGATGTTTAACGCGGAGCGCCTGCTGGCGTCCGTTCAGCGGCGCATCCAGATGCCGGCCGGCGAATTGTTTGCGGATTTGATTGAAGAAGTACGAGCGTTTTCCGGGCGCGCCAAGTTTGACGATGATCTGTGCATCGCCGGGGTGGAAGTGAAACGGCTGGAGGCTGGTAAAATCGCTTGACCGGAGTGGGCGGGTGGGGAGGAAGCGTCCGGCCGGTGCCAACAGGCAGAGCTGGTTGGCGCTGGCGGGGTTGCAAAAATTACTTGACATGGGGATGGGCCGGTTTATGGTTGGCGCCATGACTGCTATTTTTCTGGGTTGTGTGCTTGGCTTCGTCGTGTGGTTCTTGTCCCGCTATCTTGTCGGCGGACTTTACACCGTGGATCAAAATGAACGCGCGGTGAAAACCATTTTTGGGCGCGCGGATCGCATCGGCGACGCCACGACCTTGAATGACCCCATTTCCGAGCCATTGACCGAGGATGAGAAACGCCGCTATGACTATCCGCAGGTGCGCGTCATTCCGCCGGGGGGACCCTATTTCAAATGGCCCTGGGAAAAGGTTTATAAAGTGACCGTGGCCACGCAAACCTTGAACATGGCGTTCGATCCGGATAATCCGGCGGCGAACAGCGACGGCCAGGTTCTGGAAGCCGTCACGAAAGATCAGCTCAACACGGGTTTGTCCGGCCAGTTGCGCTACCGCATCGCGGAGCGGAATCTGTACGCGTATCTCTTCGGCGTGAAACATCCCATCAGCCACGTCATGGGCTATTTTGTTTCCGTGCTCCGCGAGCGCATCGCCAACTTTGAGGCGCCGAAAAATGCCGAAGCCGAAACGGCGGTGGTGATTGGCATTTCCATCAACGATCTGCGGAAAAATTTGAGCGATATCAATGAGCACATGGATCGCGAATGCCAGTCGGCGGCCGCCCGCTACGGCATTGTGCTGGAGGCGTCGCTGATCACGGGCATTGATCCGCCGCCGGAAGTGGAATCCGCGCTGGCTGCCATCAACACGGCGCACAATCAGGTGTCGTCGGACATCAGCCTGGCGCAAGCGACGGCGGACCAGAAGATTGAGCAGTCCAAACGCGCCGTGGAGATTGAAACCCTCAAGGCGCAGGCGGAAGTCGAGCCGCTGCGGCAGATGACGGCGCAACTCGCCGACTTGAAGCAAGCCGGCCACGGCGCGCTGGATTCTTACGTCCGCAACGTCCGGCTCGCGCTCTACACCAAGGCGCAACACGTCATCCTGGAGGCAAAATAATATGGCCATCAAATATTTTGTCATCGCGTTTATCGCCATGTTCATCGGCTGCACCCTGCTCGTGCCGCTCGTGCTGGGGCTTGGCCGCGCCCTCGGGCTTTATACCCTGGTCAATGAAGGCCGGTGCAAGGTCTATATGCTGTTCGGCAAGGTGGTGGCCATTCTCAACGAGCCCGGGCTGCACTTTTTGCCGGCCAAGCTGGGGGGCAAAGCCTTCATCATCAATTTCCTTGGCAAATGTTACGAGCTGGATTTGCGGCTGGACCAAGCCTATCTGCGCAGCCAGCCGGTGAATTCCGAGGAAGGCGCGCCGATGGGCATTGGCATCTGGTATGAAATGTATATCAGCGACCCGGTGGCGTATCTGTTCAAGAATGCCGACCCGCGCGGTTCGCTGGCTGCCAATGTGAGCAACTCCACCGTGCGCTGTCTGAGCAATCTCCCGCTGGACCGGATGCTGGAAAACCGTCACGCCATGAGCCAGACGGTGCGCGCGGAAGTCTCGCCCAAATCCAATGATTGGGGCTACCAGCTGGGCTCGATCTATATCCGGAAAGTGCATTTTCGCGATGTGGGCATGATCAAGCAGATTGAGGAAAAAGTTGTCAACCGGCTCCGGCAAGTCACCTCTGCCATCAAGCAGGCCGGCGCGAATCAAGTGAGCATCATCACCAGCACGGCGGAGCGGCAGGCGGCCATCG
Organism: uncultured Verrucomicrobia subdivision 3 bacterium; assembly: GCA_903842235.1. GTDB lineage: Bacteria > Verrucomicrobiota > Verrucomicrobiia > Limisphaerales > UBA11358 > UBA11358. Next base: position 363 of record CAIMLG010000347.1, on the reverse strand, counting down.
AATTCGCCAAGGCGGCGGCCATGCGCCCCCGCATCGTGGGCGAGGCGTTGCAAGAAATCGCCAAGGATTCGGAAGTTTCCGCCGCCTTGTTTAATGTCCTGGAAGTGCAGAATCTTTTGGGCGGCAACGCGGCCGTGACGATGATCCCGAAAAACAACGAATTGCTCTCCGCGCTGGTGGCGGGACGGGTGGAAACCAAGCCAGGAACCTGAGCCGGATTATTTTCGCTAGCGGTTGAGTGCCAGCGTGCCGCCGGGCGCGTCCTGGGCGGCGACTTGCAGTTGGACGTGATGGGCGCCGATGTGGTGAAGCTGCTCGGCCATGATGTGTTCCGCCAGTTCCACGGTGTTGCATTCCCGGCTT
>CAIMLG010000346.1 GCA_903842235.1 uncultured Verrucomicrobia subdivision 3 bacterium | reverse complement strand
GCCCGAACGGGAACTATTCACCCTTCGATAGCTGCTCATATGCGAGAGGTTCCCGCTCGGTAACAAATTGCTTGATTTATCCCGGCATTGGGGCCAGTATTACCGAGCGGTAACTTGTTGCTGGCTATGAAATACACTCCCAAGCACATTGGCGAATTAATCAAACGCACCCGGAAAAACCTGGGGGTGACGCAAAAGGAATTGGCGCTGACTTCCGGCACCGGCCTGCGATTCATCATTGATCTGGAGAAAGGCAAACCCACCTGCCAGCTGGGCAAAGTGCTGGTGGTTTTGCAGACCATGGGCATCAAAATCGAATTTGTGCCTCCCGGTGCGGCGGCAAGCAAGGAAAACTGAATTATGCCGCGAAAACTGGATGTTTATTTGCACCGGGACTTGGTTGGCCGGCTGATTCAGGATGACCATGGCCTGATGGGATTTTATTACGACGAAAACTGGTTGAGCCGGGCAGGAGCCGTTCCCTTGTCCCATTCGCTTCCGCTCAAAGCTGGGCGCTTCAACCGCAATGCGTGCCGGGGATTTTTCGCCGGCATCCTGCCGGATGAGAACAAACGCGAAATCATCGCCAAAAATCTTGGCATCAGCGCCGGAAACGATTTTGCCTTGCTGGAGCAAATCGGCGGCGAATGTGCCGGTGCGGTGACTTTTGTGCCGGCGGGCGCAAGTTTACCAGAACGAAATTACGCTTACCGGCCTTTGACTGGCGGAAAGCTGGCGGAGATTTTGCGGCGGCTGCCGCGTCGTCCCTTGATGGCGGGCGAAGATGGCATCCGGCTTTCGCTGGCCGGTGCCCAGGACAAAATTGCCGTGCATGTTGACGGTGATCAAATTGCCCTCCCACTTGGCGGAGCACCCAGCACCCACATTTTGAAACCTGCCATCGAACGGTTCGAGGGGATTGTATTCAATGAGGCGTTTTGCATGAAGCTGGCGGGCACGGTCGGATTGCATGTGGCCAATGTTGCCTTGGGCCGCGTGGAGGAGATTGATTACCTTTTGGTTCAACGCTACGACCGCGTGGCGATGGTCAATATCACCAGCGGGGCCGAACATCTCGAACGGCAGCATCAGGAGGATTTCTGCCAGGCGATGGGGATTGTCCCCGACCATAAATATCAGAACGAAGGCGGCCCTTCGCTCAAGCAATGCTTTGATCTGCTCCGTGAACTGTCGGCTTCGCCCGTGATCGACCTCCAGCGGTTGCTCGATGCCGTCATCTTTAATTTCCTGATTGGAAACCATGACGCGCACGGCAAGAACTTCTCATTGGTCTGCGGAGCAGAGACACGGCTGGCTCCGCTCTATGACGTGTTGAGCACGACATATTATCCAGAGCTGGCCAAAAAGATGGCGATGAAAATCGGTGGTGAATACGCTTCCGACAAGGTGACGCCCAGACATTTCGAAAAGCTGGCTGAGGAGGCCAGCCTGTCAAAACCGATGGTGAGACGGCGGGTGCTAGAGTTGGCCGAAACCATTTTGGCGGCAATTCCCAGAGTTGATGGCGGCCACGCTGCCACGGCTGCCGTTGCTGCACATGTGAAAAGCCGCTGCACAAGGGCAGCCAAAAAGTTTCAGGGATATCTGGCCGCTTTTTGACCCCTATTTAAAAGGAAATGATCTGCCCGTCAATCTGACAATGGCCTGGCTGTGCTAACGCGCTCTTAACAAACTCAATATCCTCTGCTGACACGCCTCGAACCCAAGCATCAGGGGAAAAAGTGACAGCAACAAGCTTGGACTGCGAGGCGGGCAAATCTAAGTGCCCGTCTGAAAAATCAAAATAATGTAATGTTCATGCGCGTCGGCGAAGCATGAGGCGGGTCATGGCGAGGTAAATCCAGCCGGCGGCAGCGGCGACGGTCTGTTCGTGATCGCGGACGAGCCGGCGGCAGTGCATGAGCCAGCCGAAGGTGCGTTCGACCACCCAGCGTTTGGGGAGCACGTGCAAGCCTGGCACTTCGGCGAGCCGGACGGCGCAGCGCGACCGTCCCTACCACTTATAGCGTTTGACGGCCCGCTCACACCGGGTCCGCTCCCCTAGGAGAGGATTTCAGCGGCCGGGCGGGCGGGTTGTTTGGCTGACCACTTGGGCAATCCCGTCGCAGCCACTTTCAAAGGGGCGGGGCGCGCGAAGGACGCGAAGGACGGGAAAGGAAAGACCGGAACGGAAGCCCCGCCAAAAGTCCGGGCCGGACGGGCCACCAAAATCCCCGCGGCCCAGCGCTCCCGCTTTTCTGGCAAGGCTCTCATCAAACAAAAAGCCGGAGAACGCTTGCGGTTCTCCGGCTTTTTTAATCGTCAACCCGCCGGACTATTTGGTCGCCAACTGCACCGGCTTATAGCCGCCTTTGGCTTTAAAAAACAAGCTCAACGCGAGGTAACAGGCAAACGTGAAAAGCGGGAACATCGCCATTTTGCCGAGGGCGCTGAATTTCCCGGCGGTTTCGGCAGATTTGATCTCGGCCACGGAATTTTCATCCGTGAGGGCGGCTTTCTTTTCCGGGTCAATCGCCACATACGCGCCGAGCAGATAATCTTTTTTTACCGTCACCTGCTGATACAGGGCTGGATTGGTGGCCTGCAACTGCTGCGTCGTGGTGCTTTCTTGCATATACCCCAGAAAGGGCTGACCGAGAATGCCGACGGCCAGCATGCCGATACCACCCACCGCGTTCAACGTCAACGCGCCACCTTTCGGGCATTGCTCGGAAGTCAGGCCAAGAATCGTCGGCCAGAAGAAAGTGATCCCCACGCCGAAAAGGGTGGCGGCGGCGAAAATAATCCCGGTCCCGGCATGAGCGGTTTGGGAAAGCGCAAGAATGCCCAACCCGGCCAGCGCGGAACACGTCAAAAGCAATCCGGGCGGCGAAAACTTGTGAATGAGCGGTCCGGCGAAGAACCGCAAGACCAACATGATCGCCGACGTATAAACCAGCACCCAGGCGGAATTATAGCCCGCAGCTTTCATGGGATCTTCCATCAGCGCCGTAATCCAGCCATTGGTGCCCAGTTCCGTCGTGGCCTGCGGCATCATGATAATGATGAGAAACGCCAGCAACAGGCGACCAAAGGATTTGGTAATGCCGACAAAAGTTAACACCACAATCGCGGTTGGAATCCAAAAGGCCCAGGCCGGCCAATGCCACGCCGTCGGGACCAGCACTTGTTGCAGTTGGGCAAAAACCAGGCCAAACCCGACCAGCGCGCCAAAGGCCCCCAGTTCTTTAAGCATGGCCAGGTAACTGACGCCGGCTTGCTCCCGTTCGCTCTTGGGAAATTTCAAGGTGGCCAGAATCGCGAAGAAAACCATCGCGGGAATTAGAATCAACCCGAGCACGATCCGCCAATCCTGATTCTTCGCCAACGCGATGGTGCAAAGCCCCCCCAGCACCAATCCGCCGGGCCAACCGGCGTGCAGCCGGTTGAGCCATTTGGTTTTATCGGTATTAAACATGGTGGTCACAATCGGGTTGGCGTAAGCCTCCACGCTGCCGTTGCCCAAACCGAGAATAATGCTGCCCCAATAGAGCAACTGAAAGCCATGCTTCTGCCCCGCGATCAAGGCGTCGCCAGCCACGCCATGCACCGCACTATAGGCCGCCATCGCCATCGCTATATAAATGAGATAGCTGGCGAAGGAAAAAAACATCGCCACCTTGTAACCAATCCGGTCAATGAACAGGCTGAAAACAATGATGCTGACCCCGAACGGCCAGATGCCGGCCCCCACCAATTCACCCACTGAAACTTTATCCAAGCCAAACTCCATGGCAAACTGCGGCCCGGTGCATAAGATAATGCGGCTGATGAAGGCGTAGCTGGTGGTGATGAGCGCAATAAAGCAGCCCCAGAAGAGAATTTTATTGTGGCGAGTATTCATGGAAAGGCCCAATGCTGTTGAGGAAAGGGGCAACCGTCAATGGAAAACTGGCGGAGAGGGGGGGATTCGAACCCCCGGTAGCTTTTGACTACTCACGCTTTCCAGGCGTGCGCGTTAAACCACTCTGCCACCTCTCCACGCGGGCTAAAACTTTGTCCGACGGCGGGCAGCGGCGCAATCTTTTTCCGCCAATTACACGCTCAAAATGCCGCCCTGGCTGGCGTTGGTGACGAGCTTTTGGTAGCGCGCCAGCCAGCCGCTGAGGGTGCGTTTGACCGGCACAAAGGTTTTCTTCCGCTCCTCCAGTTCGGCTTCGGACACCAGGATGTCCATCTTGCGATTGGGGAAATCAATGCGCAGGCGGTCGCCTTCTTTAAGCAGGCCGATGGGGCCGCCTTCCGCCGCTTCGGGCGAGACGTGGCCGATGCACGCGCCGGCGGTGCCGCCGCTGAACCGGCCATCGGTGACGAGCGCCACCTGGTCGCCGAGGCCCATGCCGACGATGTAGCTGGTGGGCGAGAGCATTTCCTGCATACCGGGGCCGCCGCGCGGCCCTTCGTTGCGGATGATCACGACGTCGCCCGCCTTGACCTTGCCCGCGAGGATGCCCGCGCAGGCGTCGTCCTGACTTTCAAAAATCACGCACGGCCCTTCAAAGACGAAGCCGGGGCCGCAGTTTTCCTTGAACGCCTGGCTGATGCCGGCGGTCTTGACCACGCTGCCGGCGGGCGCAAGCTGGCCGTAGAGAATCGCCAGTCCCCCGTCGGGCGTGTAGGCGGTTTCCCTGGTGCGGATACAGTCGTTCGCATCAAAGCGGAACGACGGATCGTAGGGCATCAGCCCGCTGGGTTTGACCTTCGCCAGCACTTTCGCATCAGTCACAAATTCGGCGCGGGCGACGAGGCCTTGCTTCAATTTCCTGGTGCGGACGATGGCGAACATCGTCTTGGAACCGCCCTTGGCGTATTGCCAGAACAGCAGCACCGGCAGCTTGCGAAACTCGGCGAGTTCGGCGCGAACCAGGCCCTTCGCCTCGCTCATCTGCAAGGAGATGGCCGCCCGGAGCTCATCGTGGCCGTTCAATTCCCGGCCGTCCGGCATGGTCACCTTCACCTTGGGATCGTGCAGCGCCACTTGCGAATCCACGTCTCCGGCATTCCAACCAGCGGCCGCGCGCCAGAACGCAATGGCCAGCGGATCGCCAGGATAGAACAGCATCGGCTTGGGGGCGAGGTTGCCGCTGGCGGTGCGCCCGGCCACGCCCATCTTGTCATTCGGATCCACCACGATGGCCGATGCGCCGGAGATGCGCACCGTTTTGGCGAGCGTTGAACATTTTTCGGAGCGCAGGTCCCATTCGTCAATGTTTTCGCCGAGCGTTTTGCCGGTGACGGTTTGGCATTTCACGTTCAGAACGCCCTGGCGTTTCAGTTCACCGAGGATCGTGTGAATGCCGCCCGCCCGCTGCACGTCTTGGATATGATAATCCGACGAGGGCGAGACTTTGCAGACGCACGGAATGCGCCGGGAAATGGCGTCAATGCGCGCAATGTCGTAGGGAATCCCCGCCTCACGCGCGATGGCCAGCGTGTGGAGAATGGTATTCGTGGAACCGCCCATGGCCACGTCCAGCATGATGGAGTTGTCGAAGGCTTCGATGGTGGCGAGGTCGCGGGGCTTTAAATCCTTTTTCACCAAGGCCACGATGGCTTCCGCCGCGCGCTGATAGAGCGCCTCGCGTTCCTTGGACACGGCGAGAATCGTGCCGTTGCCCGGCAGCGCCATGCCGAGCGCTTCGCAGAGACAGTTCATGGAATTGGCCGTGAACATGCCGGAACAGGAGCCGCAGGTGGGGCACGCGGTTTGTTCCAGCTTGGTCAACTGCGCCTCAGTGATCTTGCCCGCCTGCAATTCGCCGACCCCTTTGAACACGGAAATCAAATCCGACTTGCCCGTGGCCGGCTGGAGATATTGCGCGAGGTCGTCGTGCGCCGACTGCTGCTCGGCAATGCCCGCCGCCATCGGGCCGCCGCTGACGAACAACGTGGGGATATTGCAGCGCATCGCGCACATCAACATGCCGGGCACGATTTTGTCGAAGTTCGGAATACACACCATGCCG
>CAIMLG010000345.1 GCA_903842235.1 uncultured Verrucomicrobia subdivision 3 bacterium | reverse complement strand
TTTGGTGGAACTTTGCCAGCAATCGCTGCCGCCGTTTAGATGTCCAATGCCGCCGTCTCTTTCCATTATTTTGTGTATCCATCCCACCATGGTCTCATAGTCTGTCGCCGGAAACTAGACGTGGACCGTCAGCCGCATACGCTATGTCGGCCAAATAAACCAGAAACCATTGGCAACGCGAGTCCCCCGTTGAACCCGGGCGCAGCCCGATTCTCCCCACGCTCCACCCGATTATCACAGGACCCGGACCAGGCCGCTCATCCGAAAACTTTCCCTTCGGATTTACGTCCGGTCCGGGCAGTTGGCGGATTCAGTTTTTGCCCGCCGGCCTGAGGCTAAACCACGCCTTCGCCGCATCTGGTTGCACCAGTTCTTTGTAGTGCTGGAAAATCATCTGCGGCGAGTTCCCGGCTTCGAGCGCCACCTGGGCCACGTTTTTGCATTGCGATACGCGGTAGGAAATAAAGGAATGCCGCAGCGCGTTGTGTTTCCACTTGAAGTCCAGCGCATCCGCCTTTTTTTGCTTCCGTGCGGCGGTCGCCCGCCGCGCCAGATCACCAAATTCATCCGCCATATAGGCGTATTGGCAAATCGGCCCCGCTTCCTGCCAGTGCGGTTTGAGCCACGCCGCCAGATTCGGCAAAATCGGAATCACCCGCCGGCTCGCCGTCTTCGCCGTCCCCGCCTTGATCTCGATGATCTTCGCCTTGCGATTCACATTAGCCCAATCCAGCCGCTCCAGCTCCGCGTGCCGCACGCCGGCAAACGCGCTGATGGCGAGGAAGGGAAGATGTTTCGGCGACGCCACCGCCAGCAGTTCCGCCATTTCGCCCGGCGTGAAAATCTCAATCTCCCCGCCCTTGTCCTTCGCCAGCGGCACCGAATCCATGGCGTCGTGGTCTTTCGGCAGGTATTTCCGCGCAATCGCAAAGTTGTAGAGCGCCTGAATCGAACTGCGCAGATTGTTCCGCGACCGTGGCCCAAGATCCAATTTGCGCAGCCAGGCGTCCACCTCCGTTCCTGAAACATCTTCCAGCCGGTTATGAAACCGCCCGGTGAATCGGTTCAGGGCGTATTCCAGTTGTTGCACATACCGGTCGCTCAAATGGTCGCTGCGTTTCACCGCCAGCAATTCCTCGACAACCTCCCTGACCATCTTCGGTTTCTGATCAATCGGATGCCGCTGCTTATAAAAATCCACCGCCCGCGACACCGGCACCCGGCCGTTGCCAAGACGCTTCCAGTTCTCCAGATAATCCGAAACCACCAGCTCCAGCGACAACCCGAGCGGTTTCAGCCAGCCCAGCACCTTCGCCGCCGAAGCACGGTCTGCCGGCGACATGTCAACCTCCACAATATCACCCCGGGACAATTGTTTCCCCTTGGCCTTGGCCGCATCAATCGCTTGGGCCAGCGTCGGGAACACCTGCCGATAGCGTTTGCCATCCAGCCAGTAGGACAGCGTGAAGAGCTCGCGTTCGCCGATGGGCGTGCGATAGACGTTGAACATGGCCAGCCCCACGCGGACATCCCAGATGATGGTATCCGGCTTGCCCTCGGATTTTTTAACCCGCTCGGTGACTTTCGTTTTGAGCTGCTTGAGTTGGGTGGGCACCTCGCCGCCCGCCGGCTCGGCCGGATCAGGCGTGTCGGCCGCGTCAGACGGCGGCAAAATATTTTGCGGTGGAGCAGCGGAAACCGGCGTGGAGCCGGTTGTGGAAGCGGCGGAAACAACCGTAGAATCAGCCGATGCGGTTGATGAGTTCGCAGGATTCTTCATGCCTGCCATTGTGTCATCAAACTGTCATCAAGTCAACTCACCGCTTCAAACCCATTGAAAAGAATGGTGCGCATAGCAGGACTTGAACCTGCACGCCTTACGGCACTACCACCTCAAAGTAGCGTGTCTGCCAATTCCACCATATGCGCAACCGGGGAGCAAACATAGGGGAATGAACATTGGGTGGAAAGCCCAAAATGGTGCTGGTCTCGTCGTTCGCAAACGCGAACGGCCCAGTCACCGGTAGCAGCGTCGTCGCCTACGGCCTGCAACCGGGCATTTTAAATTCTCGCTCAAGGGCGATCCCATCGAATAAATCGCAGTTTTTGGCCGGCACAGTATTGCCCATTCAATTGGCCGGAACGAACCGGGCCCGGTAAAAGCTCGCCGGCCGGCTGCCCGCGATGGAATCCAGCGTGATAAAACTGCCATCTACCGTGGCAGCCGTATTGGTCTCAACGGCACTCCAAACGGGTGCGGCGAGATTGGTGGTGACTTCGGTGGCGTATCGGCAGCCCGGCAAACCCGAGAATTGGATTGTTGCCGGCCCATGGGGGCTCAGGGCGATGCCGACGGTGGCGGGGGTGACATCCACTATTTGAAGCCGGGTGGCAAAATAACCGATCATGACCCGGGCCATCCGGCTGGCGTAGTTCCAGTCCAGGTTGCCGGGATAATCGGCGTAATCCGTGGGCTTGTGAAAGTTGGGATTATTTGCCCACTCGGCTTCGGTGAACGAGCAGGCCTGAAAGCCCTCCCGGGCGAAGGCGATATGATCGCTGGCCCCCGGTTCGGTGGGCTGGAAGGACAACAGCCCATCGCCGAAGGTTTCCAGGGCGGTTTTTAGCTCGTTTCGGATCGGCTCGGTCCCGTCCGGTCCTTCGAGATAGGCCGTGTTGGAGTAAACCCCGGAAGCCTGGTGCGCGATCATGTCGATGGAGATCATGCGCTGGATGTTTTCGTTGGCGTGAACGCGGGCGTAGTGGGCGCTGCCGGGCTGGGTGATGCCGTAATCGTCAATACATTCTTCCGCGTCGAATGCAATAAACACAATGGTTTTGGCGAACTGGCCGTCGTGGAAAATGCGCGCCATTTCCAGGACGCAGGCCACGCCGCTGGCGTCATCGTCCGCCCCGGGCGTGCCGGCGGAATCGTAGTGCCCGCTGACAACGTAGATTTCGTTGCTGGGATTCCGGAGGCCGGGTTTCACAGCCACAATGTTGCAGCCATCCACCCACCCCTCCACGCCCCGCAAGTAACTGAAGGGATCCAGCGCGGGCGAGTAGCCGAGACTTTGGAACTGCGCGTAAATGGCGTTCCGGGCCGGAATATATTGATCGCCCCACGCGTTCCCCCGGTTCATGCCTTCCTGTGTGTAAAGCCGGTTGCTCAGCACGTCCTGGAAATTAGTGAGGCTAAAACGCCCCACCAAATCTGACGCGGTGGGTGGGGCGGCACCGGCCACGTGGCACCGGCCACCCGCCAGCGTCAGGCTGATGATGAGAACAACCGCCTTGGTATTCATGACCATGCCGCAAATAATGCCGCACTCTTGACCAATAACCCTCTCAAATGGTTACGTCAATCGCGTGGCGATGCTTGCCTGGCGGTTGTATGGCATTGGCATATGGGGGTTCATCAATCCGCCGTCGAAAAAATCCGCCGGGTCAGTCCTCGACCACCGTGGTCTTCATTTCCGTCTGGATAAACTCTTCATTGTCCTCGTAGATGGCTTTCTTGGTTCCGGTGGCCCGCAGGAGATAGCCGGCCACCCAGCCGCTTGTCAGCGCCAGAACGAGCGTGCAGCCGATGCCGGCGAATTGCGCCTGGGCAATGCCAGGCACCACCAGCACCGCGATCAGGCCGCCGAACAATCCGGGCATGCCATGCAGATTGTGAACACCGCAGGTGTCCACAATGCCGCACAGACTCTTGATCTTGCCTTGCACGACCGCGTAGCCGAACACGCAGAGGACGCCCGCCAGCGCGCCAATGAGCAGGGCCATCGGGCCGCTGACCAGATTGCACGTGGCGCCAATCGCCACCCCGCCCGCCAGGGCCGCGTTGGCGACGTCGCCGATCATCACCTTGCCCCGGTTGAAAAGGGCGCTGAAAATGCAGGTGGAAACCGTGGCTCCGCACAGGGCGAGAATGGTGTTGACCGCCGTGGCTGGCACCTGCTCGGGCGGCACCACCGCGCAACAAAAGCTCGGCCAGAACAGCCAGAGCACCATCGAGCCAATCATCGAGAACCGATTGGACGTGGCATTGCCGGGAATTTCTTTTTCCAGATGCTTCTGGCTGGTGAAAGCCACCGCCAGCCCCAGCCCGAAATACGCGCCAAACGCATGGATGATGATGGAGCCGGCGGAATCCACAAAGCCCTTGGTGACGCCCAGGCCGCCATCCAACACCAGCCATTCGTTGAGCATGTAGCACGGCACCATCACCAGCGCCAGCAGGCCGTATTGATGCAGCCGGATCCGGCCCAACACCGCGCCCGTGGCGATCAGCGCCGAGGCCACGGCGAATTCCGCCAGCAATAATCCCTTGATGCTCTGCATCGGCACGGCTTCCGCCGTCAGCAGCCCTTTCGCGCGCAGGAGGAAATAAACCGGCAGCCCCACGGCGACAACCAAATAGGTGCCCGTGGTGGCGCTGTAGCCGTAGCGCTGCACAAACACCATCAGAAACCCGAAGCCGAGCAGCAGCATCGCCAGAATGTGAATGGCAAAATTATACTGCTGCACCTCGCGCAACGCGGCGGCGGCGCTGTCCGGTCCCGCCGACTCCGCGAAAACCGCCGCCGGGGTTAAGAGACACGCAACGAGGAGATACTTGAGGACGGCGGTGGTTTTTGACATGAGGAGGAGGGTTGTAGGTGGCGGGTTAATTTTGCGGGGTCAACGCCCATGATCTTTTTGCAAGCGCTGCGCCGAGTCAAGTCGCGATTAGAAGCTGCACCGGAAAAACCGTCGAATTATCAGCTCATCTGGCCGAGTTTGACCGGGAGCATTCAGAATGGGGTCACGCATTAAACCAGAAAATGCCGCCCGGCTGGGGCTGGACTCAAAAAGATCGACAACGGATCGGGAATGCGGCGGCCGCAAACAACAGTTTGACTGGCTGCAAAATTGGGCAAGGGATGTTTTACTCATGTGATTCGTGCAACAGCAGGCTCGCCCATTATCTGTGCCTTTCGCGCCCAAGTCCTATTTTCCCAGCCGCCAGCTTGCATCCCACCCAAACGCCCGGATCGCTTTGTCGCTCCCCGACGTTCCCCCCGGCTCGGCCACGTTGTAGATCCCGTTGGCGCCCTGCGTGACCGCCAGTTCGGCAGCCTTGGCAGCCGCATCCACATGCACGGAGCCCCGCGCAATGGGCGACTCGAAACCCGTGCCCGGCCCGTAGAGCAAGCCATAGCGCAGCACGATCCCGATGAGCGGCGCTTCAACTACCTGCCGCTCCAAACTCAGGACGCCTTGCACGGTTTCGCCATAGATGAGATGCGTCACCGGCAGGAGCGGATCGGTTTCCGGATGCGGCTTGGTATCGTCGGCATAGATGAAGGAAATGCTTTGGGCGATCAACCGCTTGGCCCCGGCGGCCACCGCCGCGGCGACGAGATTGCGCGTGCCCTCGTCCCGCAGCCGCGCATTCCGCACCAAAGCCGCCGTCATCTGGCTCGCCTCCAATGCGAAGGGCAGATCGGTGAGTTGGTGAATCACAACTTCCGGCCGAATTTCGCTCAGGAGACGGTTCAGTGCCGGAGCATCGAAAACGTCAACTACCACGGGTTCGACGCCCATTGCTTTTAATTGGAAAACTTTGCTCTGGGAGCGCGTGGAACCGACGACCTGCCAACCCTTGGCCACGAGCAGAGGCGCAAGCCGACGGCCGATTGCTCCGGAGGCGCCAGCCAGGAAGATGCGTTTAGTCATATCGTGCAGTCAGATATTTTTTGAGTCACTCAATGAACATCGGTTTGAACCGAAAGTGAAGCGCGCCCAGAGCGAGGCTTGCAAGTGCTAGCAATGTGCAGCTTGAAGGTTCGGGAACAGATGAGGCATTAACCACCATTGACAGCGGCGCGGATGGATGAAGACTCCAAGGTATCCACAAGCCAGAACCTGCTGATAGGCTTGAATGGGCAATCATTGGCCCCGAAGCAGTTCCGGTCCACCAACTGGAGGAAGCACCAACCGCAGACTGACCAACTACCCAGTAGGTTGTGTCCGTATCAAGAACTTGTCCGCTAGCTTGGAACACATAGTTGCCATTGGTTCCAAGGTCGGTTGGGGTTAGGAGTGTGAACAGCAAATTCCCAGGAACCCAAAATCATCGTTATAGATACTAAGTTCCAATCCGGCAGGTGACGATCCAGCCGAGTAAACCATGATCGAATTCAGCGAGCAAGATTGGTTTCCTGTCGTAAACGGGCTCCCAACTCGTGATCCATACCACTCTCCGGCATGGTGTGTCTGGACAATCATGGCTATGTCTCCCGGCCGAACGCCATCATACGTCGAGTATGATAATAGTTCCTTGGGCGACGAGGCGACCGGAAAGGTATGTCAATCCGAGCATGGCAAGTCCGAAAGCCATCGAATGTTGGTTGATCAATGTTCTCATTTAGTTCTCCGCCGAGTGCAGCCCGCCGGTGCCGGCGCGGAAGGCGATGTTCATACGCTCGGGATTTTCCGGGCTCGCCTGCGAGCAGTTCCAGAGGCATGCGCCGCAGTGGACGCATTTCTCGCGGTCGAACGCGGGCACGCCGTTTTCGCCGGGGTAAATGGCCTGGCCGCTGCACGCTTCAATGCAAACCCGCGCGCCGCATTTCGTGCAGAGGTCGGGATGCTGGAACAACACATGGTCGGCGTAGCCGTGCGGGGCTTGCACTTTGCCGCCCATGAGCAGCGCGTCCTGATGCGAGACGAGCAATTGCCCATCGAACGGAATTGCGGGCCAGCCGACTTTGTCCATCAGCGCGCCATGGAGTGAAACATTTTTCGTTTTGCATTCTTCGCGAACCTTCGC
>CAIMLG010000344.1 GCA_903842235.1 uncultured Verrucomicrobia subdivision 3 bacterium | reverse complement strand
GACCATTCGACCGCCGGGGGCGCGAGCTAAGGCTCCGGCTCGCCCCCGGCTCATTCTATCTCGTTGCGGGGGCACGGGAAATTAACACAACAAAAAAACCAAACCAAAAAACCACTTACACAGAAATCTTTACAAAACCATTTATTGTAATACCCATCGTCACTCAAACAATTTAATGCATGATAATGAGACACTGTCTCATTCAATTCGCCCCATTATGAATTTAGATCCAAAGCCTTGGATTCGGTTCTAGCAGAAACCTGAGCCGAACTGTCTATCTGAGGTTATTTTAGGCGCAGCCACACCGTTTTCAAATACGCGGGCGCAGCGCGGCTGATGGGGAAGTCCGGCGGCTGCGGGACGTAATGTTGATGCAAAATCTTCCGGCGCGCGGCGTGGACGGCGGCAACAATGTCGGCGAGGAATTTTCCCGGCGGCCAGTCAGCAGCGTTGGTAGAAGCCAGCAGCACGCCCCCCGGTTTGAGGACCGGCAGGGCGGCGGTCACGAGTTTGCCGTAGTCTTTCTCGGCGCGGAAGGTGCCGTATTCCTTGGATTGGGAGAAGGTCGGCGGGTCCAGCACGATGGCGTCAAAGGCCCGGCCTTTCTTCGCCAGCCGCCGCAGCCAATCAAAGGTGTCACCGTAAATAAAATCATGCGTCGCCGGGTCGAGGCCGTTCAGCACGAAGTTGCGCTTGCCCCATTCGAGATATTTATTAGCGAGATCAAGGCTGGTCGTTCGGGCCCCGGCCCGGGCGGCGGCTAACGAGAAACCGCAGGTGTAGGCGAAACAATTTAAGATTTCGGATTTCGGATTTCGGATTTCCGAAATCGAAAACCCGCTGCCAACGTGGCCGATGAGCAGTCGGCGGCGGTTGTCGCGCTGATCCAAAAACAAGCCCACCGAATAGCCTTCCGTGAAGCTCAGCTGGCAGCGGAGGCCGTTCTCCAGAATTTCAAACCGGTCCGGCGCAGCTTCACCCCAGACCAGTTGGGGCGACGCCTCGGCCACGGTGGACTGGCGGACATGGCGGGACAGCTTTTTATGGTACGCGCCGCGCGCCGAAACGGTTTTCGCCAGGCGCACCAGCTCTGCCTGTTGCCTGGCGGTTAACAGTTGTTCCGCTTGGGAGAGGAGAAAGTCACCGAGTTTTTCCACGAACCACCCCGGCCAGCCGTCGCTGGCGCCGTGAATCAAACGAAAAGCATTGGTGGCTTCCAGCTCAATGATAGCGGTGCGCAGGGTCTGGTGAGGCGTGGCGCCCAAGGAGCCGGGGCTAGCCTGCAGACCAGTGGCAGGTTGGTCGGGACGGCTCACGGGGACGCTTGCCCCACCCCATTCGGCGAAATCGGCGGGAACGGTCAAGGTCATCGATTCGCCCGTAGCAGGGTGCGCGAAGGCAATTTCGCTGGCGTGCAGAAAGACACGATCCGCTGGCGTGCCGCCATAAAGAGTGTCGCCCAAGATCGGAAAACCACTTTCGGCCGCGTGGACGCGGATTTGATGGGTCCGGCCAGTCTGCGGCGAGGCTTCGACCAAATGGTAGCAGCCGACGCGAGAAGGCACGAATCGATTGCCGATTGCCGATTGCCGATTGCCGATTTGCGTCTCGTTAACACGGCGGCTTCGAAATTGGGTTTCCGCCACTTCTCCGCCCGGTCGGCTGGCATATTTTTCACCAATCCGGAGCAAAGTGGTTTTCACCGTGATGTTATTTTTTGGCCCGAGCCGGTCCGTCAGGAAGAGATATTTTTTAAGAACTTGCCGGGCCGTGAACTGTTCCGTTAGCGATTTGTTGGCCAATGGCGTTTTCCCAAAGACGAGGAGGCCGCTGGTTTCCTTGTCGAGCCGGTGCAGGATGGCGAGCGTGGCCCAGCGTGGTTCCCGGTGCCGAAGCCAGTCGTAGATGCCTTCGCCGGCATAGGGACTGGGGGCGTGCGTGTTCCAGCCGGCGGGTTTGTTCACCGCTAGCAGGTGTTCATCTTCAAAGATCACGCACGGAACCATGCGCTATGAAAACATTTCCCGCCCAGGCAATGAAAGCCGGAAGTAAGGCCCGGCTTGCATCCCCGCCCGCGAAAGCTAAAAATCCGGCCATGCACAGCGAAACCGTTCTCGTCGCCGGCCTCTCCAACCGCGAATTTCTGGAACGCTATGCGCAGGCCGGGCGCGTTGGCCTGTGCGGCGGCGC
Organism: uncultured Verrucomicrobia subdivision 3 bacterium; assembly: GCA_903842235.1. Classification (GTDB taxonomy): domain Bacteria; phylum Verrucomicrobiota; class Verrucomicrobiia; order Limisphaerales; family UBA11358; genus UBA11358. Next base: position 10,816 of record CAIMLG010000344.1, on the reverse strand, counting down.
GACTCACGTGGACACCGCGATCCGGCGGGCGCAACGGCATCTCGACGCTGCCAAACGCTGGAGTAACTGGTCCCACGCCTTTTTCTTTGAAGGGGTGCGCGCCGACGGCCAGCATTGGGTGATCGAATCCGATTTACAGTTTCACCGGAAAAACATCCAGTTGGGTGCCCAAGAAAACCGGATGGAAAAGTATTCCGACGAAAAAATGTTTCCCACGCTGGCGGTGGTGGATTTCGGCCTCAGCGAAGCCCAAGTGGCGGCCATCTTGCGGGCCGGCCTGGAATTGGTCGCCCATCATGAGCGCTATTCCCTCCGCGAACTCCTCGGCACCCTGCTCGCACTGCGGCGACCCACCCTGCGGGCGCAGGAAAATCTGCTGGCCCGGGAACGCTCGGTCTATTGCTCGGCTTTCGTGAAGCAGCTTTTTGCCAGCGCGGGCCTGGATTTGGTGCCCGGCGTAACCGGCAAAAACACCACCCCGGAAGACCTCGCCCGCTCGCCCCTGCCCCATGTGAAATACCTCCTGCAACGGGAAATGCCCGGCGCCAAGCTCGTGGGGCTTAAACGTAAACTTCACGTCGGCGTTCGCGCCGGCCTCCAAAAAATCAAGCGGCACAGCAAATAAAACGGCGCTGGCTGGCGATCAGCCGCGGGAATAAACTCGCGAATCAAGCCGCCAAGCGGCATTTTCTTCGCCGTGCATCTGGCCCATCTCCGCCTCCGAGACTTCCGCAATTACGCGCGGTTGGACGTGGATTTTTCGGCCGGATTTCATCTGCTGCTCGGCGACAATGCCCAGGGCAAAACGAATATTCTGGAAGCCATTTACCTCCTGGCCACGCTGCGTTCTTTTCGGGGCGTGGGCGGGGCGCAACTGATCCGGCACGGCGCCAAGGGCTATTTTGCCGGCGGCAACGTGGTGGGTCAGGGCGACCATGAAATCAAAATGTATTGGTCCGCGCGTGAACGAAAGTTGGCGCTGGACGGGCAGCCGGTGAAGAAGCTGGCGGATTATTTCGGCACGCTGCGCACGGTGGTTTTCTGCACGGAGGACCTGCAACTCGTCAAAGGCACCGCCCGCGCCCGGCGGCGGTTTCTGGACTTGCTGCTGGCGCAGACGCAGCCGGGCTACCTCACCCTGCTCCAGCGCTACATGCATTGCGTCCGCGCCCGCAACGCCCTGCTTAAACCGCGCCCGGTGGACGAAGCGGCGCTGGAAAGTTTTTCCACCGAACTGGTAAAACTAGGCAACGAAATCATCCGCGCCCGGCGGGAACTGGTGCCCAAATTCTCCCCGCTCGCGCGGCTGGCCTACCGCCGCATCTCCAATGACGCCGAGGAATTGCGCATCGAATACCAGCCCAGCGTGAAAAATGATTTCGCCGTGGAACTGGCCCAGGCCCGGACGCGGGAACGAACCTTCCGCGCCACGCTGGTCGGCCCGCACCGGGATGATTTGCAGCTACTGCAGAACGAAAAATCCGCCGCGCAGTTTGGCAGCGAAGGCCAGAAGCGCACGCTGGCGATTGCTCTGAAGATGGCGCAGGCGGAATTTCTCGCCGGCATCCACGGGTCGCCGCCGATCCTGCTGATTGACGACGTGATGGGCGAGCTGGACGTGAAGCGCCGCAGCGGTTTTCTGCCGCTACTGGAATCAGCGCGCCGGATGCGCGGCCAGGTGTTCATGACCTGCACCGAGGAAAACTGGCCGAGCGAACTGGGCAAAGAATTGCAGCGGTGGGAAGTGCGGGCGGGGATACTGAAAAATATTCGATCAGGCCCAAGCCGGTTACCTATTCAGGTTCAGTAGTAGCTGCGTTCTGAAATCATCATTTAATATGGGTATGTCAAAGATTCTCAAGTCCGCAACCCCTCGGAATTGATTGCCATCGGGGATGTTCCGGGGCCAAAAATTCGAGCGGTTATTGGTTTCGGGGCAAATATAGATCCGACGGATGGTTCATTGTCTCACCCGCAGTTGCCATCCAATCGTCACAATTATCGAACAGATCTGCTGTTTGCCGATGACCATGCGGAAGCCGCCCTGCGAAACAACGTGGTCAGCCTTTCTTGGGTTCCTAAATGGAACAACGACAATTCCAATTACAGGAACCCGTATTTTCCGCCGGTGGGCAACTTGTTTACCGCCTTGGAACCATACTGAGGGGAAATAAAGTTGTTCAAGGCACATTCAACCCAATCTTCACCGTGTATTCCCACGCAAAAAGCCTTCGGGAGGCGGGCGGCTTTTCCCTCTGATTAGCAGGCAAGAAACACCTGGGCAATCCTTGTCGGCGTCCCCGGCTGGGGCGGATGTTCAATATTGGATGTTGAATGTTTTTCCATTAAGATTTTCCGCATGAGAATTTTGTCAGGCATCCAGCCCAGCGGCACGCTGCACCTCGGAAATTATTTCGGGATGATGCAGCCCGCCATCGCGCTCCAGGAAAAAGGCGAGGCGTTTTACTTCATTGCGGACTACCACTCCATGACCTCGCTGTTCGACGCCGAGCAGCGCCGGAGGAACACCCTGGATGTGGCGCTCGACTTTCTGGCGTGCGGCCTCGACCCGAAGAAAGCCGTCTTCTTCCGCCAATCCGACGTGCCGGAAGTCACCGAGCTGGCGTGGATTCTCTCCACCCTCACGCCGATGAGCCTGCTCGAGAAATGCACCTCGTATAAAGACAAAGTGGCGAAGGGCATTCCCGTGAACCACGGCCTGTTTGCCTATCCGGTGCTGATGGCGGCGGATATTTTGATTTACGATTCCCATATCGTTCCGGTTGGCCAGGACCAGAAACAGCACGTGGAAGTCACCCGCGACATCGCCATCAAGTTCAACGAGGCTTACGGGGAGACCTTCGTCATTCCCGAACCGCAGATTCGCGGCGAAACGGCCAAGGTGCCCGGCCTCGACGGCGAAAAAATGAGCAAGAGCTACGGCAATACGCTGGAAATCTTCGGTGAAGAAAAGCCGCTCCGCAAAAAAGTCATGGGGATTTTGATGGACTCCCGCACGCCGGTCGAACCCAAGCCGGATGCGGATAAAAACCTCGCCCTCCAGTTGCTCAAGCTCGTCGCCCCGGCCGAGGTTTCGGCGGATTATGAAAACCGCCTCCGCGCCGGCGGCCTGGGCTACGGCGATTTGAAAAAGGGCCTGTTTGAGCACTATTGGAACCACTTTGCCGAGGCCCGGAAAAAGCGCGCCGAACTCGCCGCCCATCTGGATTATGTGAACGGCGTGATGGCGGACGGCGCGACAAAAGCCCGCACCCTGGCGCAAACCGTGCTGAAGCGCGCCCGCAAGGCGAGCGGATTGGAATAGGCTCACGTAAAGCCACCGAGCCGCACCGCGCTTCATTTTTTAATTTCTTTGCGCCTTGGCGGCTTTGCGTGACACTCGCTCATGGATTTTAAGCCGGCTCCGCCAACCCGCCTGCGCCTGCGCCTCACGGCAACGGCGGAAAGCATTGTGCGCTCCGGTCATCCGTGGGTCTTTTCCGACAGCGTACAGGAAGCCAACCGGCCGGGTCAGGCGGGCGAACTGGCGGTCATCTTCGATCGGAAAGACAAGTTTCTTGCCGTTGGCCTGTTTGATCCTGACTCACCCATCCGCGTCCGCATTCTGCACGTCGGCAAGCCGCAGACGATTGATGGCGCGTGGTGGCAGGCGCACTTGGCGCAAGCGTTGGCACGCCGCGCCGGCCTTTTCGATGCCACCACCACCGGCTACCGGCTCCTCCACGGCGAAAGCGACGGTTGGCCAGGGTTGGTGCTGGATCGCTATGATAGCACGCTGGTGCTGAAACTTTACACCGCCGCGTGGCTGCCACGGCTGGCGGAGATGCGAACGCTGATCCAGACGCACATTCCGTGCGAGCGCATTTTGTTGCGCCTGAGCCGGAACATCCAAGCCTTCGCGGAGAAAGGATTTCATCACCACGATGGACAAATTCTACATGGGGCCCCGCCGGAAGGCGCGGTGATCTTTTCCGAGAACGGCGTGCGGTTTGAAGCCGACGTATTGCGGGGCCAGAAGACCGGCTTTTTCCTCGACCAACGCGAGAATCGGCAAGCAGTGGAAGCTTTGTCGCGCGGGCGGCGCGTGCTGAACGCCTTCAGTTTTTCCGGCGGCTTCTCGGTTTATGCCGCGCGCGGCGGCGCGAAATCCGTGACGGATTTGGACATCAGCGCCCACGCTTTGGAATCCGCGAAACGGAATTTCGCACTGAATACAAAGTCCCCTGCCATCGCCGCCTGTCGCCACGAAACCGTGCAAGCGGATGCCTTCAAATGGATCGAGGCGGATCCGGCCAAGTTTGAATTGATCGTGCTGGACCCGCCGTCCTTGGCCAAGCGGGCCACGGAGCGCGAAGGTGCCATTCGGGCTTACGAACGGCTGAATGCGCTGGGAATTCAAAAACTGGCCCGCGAGGGCATTCTGGTGGCGGGCTCTTGCTCCGCGCATGTTTCCGCCCTGGAATTTTTTGAAGCCGTGCGCCGCGCCGCCCTGAAGTCCGGGAGAAAATTCGCCGAGCTAAAAACCTTGCTGCATCCGCCGGATCATCCGGCGGGCTTCAAGGAAGCGGAATACCTCAAGGTAATTTACCTCAAATTCAGCATTTAAGGTTTCCGGGAATGCTTCAGGAACCATTGATAGAGTTCCGGATTGGCGTAAGTTTGCGTCCAGCAATCGTGCTGGTCCTCGGGATACTCGGTGAATTTCACCTCGCGAACGCCCAGTTTTTCCAACCATTTCACCATCCGCTCGGATTCATCCGGCGCCACCGTCGGGTCTTTGGCCCCGTGAAACGCCCAGACCGCCAGATTGGTCAGCACATTGCGGTCGGCCATCCGGGGCGTGAGCGTATTTCCGCCGCCGCAAACCGGCGCGAGGGCGGCAAAGCGTTCGGGATGGCTCAGACCTAAATCCCAGGTGCCGAAGCCGCCCATGCTCAAACCGGTGAGATAAACCCGGTTGGTATCCACGGCATAATGGCTTTCGACGGTGTCCAGCAAGGCCAATAATTGATCCCCATGCCACGCCTGGCCCTTGGGGCACTGCGGGGAGACAACGATGAATGGAAAATTGGTTTGCCGGCCCACCTCTTTGGACACGCCATGCCGGGCCACCATCCAGGCGTTGGTGCCGCGTTCGCCGATGCCGTGGAGAAAAAGAATCATCGGCCACTGGTTGGTGCTCTGAGCGGTATAGCCAGGCGGGAGATACAACAGATAATCCAAGGCGAGCACTTGTTTCCGGGTCACGGAAAAATGCTGGGCGGTCTGACCAATGGCGACCGGAGCCGACGGTTTCAGACCAGAACAGGCGCAAAGGCCCAGCAACGCCAGCAGCACCGACAAATGGGATAATTTCATAGAGAGAGTCTTCCGTAATTATTCAGTTACATGATCTTCAACTTCGGCAAATCCTGGGAATCCACCAAGCCCACCGGCTCATGCTTGGCGTTCACCACGATGAGGTCATCAATGTTCCGCTCATTGAAAATCTTCAGCGCCTCCGCCGCCAGCGCGTCGTCGCGAATGCTGATGGGCTTGGGGGTCATCACGGTTTTGAGCGGCCGGGCGAGCAGGTTTTCGTCAGCCGACATGCGCCGGCGGAAATCGCCATCCGTGAAGACACCGACCAGTTTGCCGCGCCCATTGACGACCGCGAGGCTGCCGGACTTGGCGTGCGTCATCACCAGCAGCGCTTCCTTCACCGAGAGATTCTCGCCGGCGATGGCATTGCGTTCGCCACTGCGCATGATTTCTCCGACTTTGAGCAGCAGCGCGCGGCCAATGGCCCCGCTCGGATGATATTTGGCAAAATCCTTCTGCTTGAAGCCGCGCGCCTGCAGAACGGCCATGGCCAGCGCGTCCCCCATGACCAGGGTCACAGTGGTGCTGCTCGTCGGCGCGAGGTTGAATGGACAGGCTTCCTTGGGTACTTTCACATTTAGCGTCAGATCGCTGTGGCGGGCGAGCGAGGACTTGGGATTGCCGGTCAGGGCAATTATTTTGACGGAAAAACGTTTCAGCGCGGGCAACAGGTTGACCAGTTCCTCCGATTCGCCGGAATAACTCAAGGCCAGAATCACATCGCCGTCGTTGAGGATCCCCAGGTCGCCGTGCAAGGCGTCCACACTGTTCAGCACCACGGCGGTGGTGCCGGTGCTGGTCATGGTGGCGGCGATTTTAGCGCCGACATTGCCCGATTTACCAATGCCGACAATGACCATCTTGCCGCGCTGTTTCAGCGCCGCGATAATGGTTTCGACGGCCCGGTCAAAGGATTGATCGAGCAGCGCGCGAACGGCTTTCAACGCGGCGATTTCGATATCGAAGACTTCTCGGGCTTTGGCAAGATGGCTCACGCGAGGAAGTTTGCCCGCATCGCCGCTGAATTTCAACCGTGAATCGAGTGTGCGCTTGGCGGGGAAGGGCGCTTATGTTTTAATGGGTGCCTGTGAATCGCTCCTCCTTAACCCGCTTCGCGTGGCTGTCCATTGCCGCCGCGATCGCAACCATTGTCCTCAAGACGGCGGCGTATTTCATCACGGGATCGGTTGGCCTGCTCTCGGACGCCATCGAATCCGGCGTCAACCTGATTGGCGGTATCATGGCGTTATCGATGCTGACCGTGGCCGCCCGACCGGCGGACGAAGACCATGCGTATGGCCACAGCAAGGCCGAATATTTTTCCAGCGGCGTCGAAGGCACCTTGATTCTCCTGGCCGCCGTCAGCATTGCCGTCACGGCGGTGCATCGGCTGATTTATCCCCAGCCGCTGGAGGCCATCGGGGTGGGTTTGATCATTTCCATCGCCGCTTCCGTCATTAATCTGGTGGTGGCGCTGCTCATCCTCCGGGCCGGCCGGAAGCATAATTCCATCACCCTCGAAGCCAATGCCCACCATCTCCTGACCGACGTCTGGACTTCCGTTGGCGTGGTGGCGGCGGTGGGGCTGGTGGCGTTGACGCACTGGGTCTGGCTGGATGCGGTCGTGGCCTTGCTGGTGGCGGTCAACATCGTCTGGACCGGCACCAGCATTGTGCGCCGCTCCATTTCCGGCCTGATGGATATTGCCCTTTCGCCCGCCGACATGGCGGCGGTGCGAAATGCCCTCAAAACCTACGAGGCCACGGGCATTCAATTTCACGCGCTGCTTTCCCGCCAGGCCGGCGCGCGAAAATTTGTGTCCATGCATGTGCTCGTTCCCGGCGACTGGACGGTGCAACGGGGCCATGAATTGCTCGATAAAATCGAGGCCGACGTGCGCCAGGCCCTGCCGGAATCGGTTGTCTTCACCCACCTGGAATCCCTGGATGATCCGGCATCGTGGACGGATGAAAAACTTACCTGATCGGCATGATGCTGGAAACCCCTGCAAAAATCATGTCCCGTTCGTGGGTTGGAATCGTTCGGGATTCCGTCGTGATGTGCGCCCTGCTTCTACTCAGCGGTTCCAACTTGTCGGCGCAAACCCAACTCCCTGGCGACGGCCCGGCTCCAGCGCGAGTCATTGATCCCAGCACCATGAACCACAAACTACTCATGGGTTATCAAGGCTGGTTTGCGTGTCCCAGCGATGGCTCGCGCCCGAATCGCTGGGGGCACTGGTTCCGCCACAATAATCCGGTGGCCACGAATGCCACCGTAGATTTCTGGCCGGACGTTTCGGAACTGGGCGCCGATGAATTATTCCCCACAAAAATGGTGATGGAGGACGGCACGCCCGCGAAACTTTATTCCGCCTTCACCCCCAAAACCGTGGCGCGCCATTTTCAGTGGATGCAGGAATACCAGCTCGACGGCGTGTTTTTGCAACGGTTTGTCTCCGAACTGGCGGATCCGGCCTTTTTTGCGCTGCGCAATCAGGTAACGGCCAACGTCCAAGCCGGCGCGGAGCAATCCGGCCGCGTCTTTGCCATCATGTATGACCTTTCCGGCCAGGCCACCAACCAGCTGGTCCGGGCGCTGACCAACGATTGGAATTATCTCACCGGCACAATGCATCTCACCGCCAGCCCGCGTTATTTGCGGCATAACGGCAAACCGGTCGTCGCGCTCTGGGGTTTTGGATTTGCCGGGCGACCGGACACGCCGGACCAGGCGCTGGCGGCGATTCACTTTTTTCAGGCCGCCGGCTGCACCGTCGTGGGCGGCTTGCCCACCCATTGGCGCACACTGAACGGCGATGCCCAGACGAATACGGCATGGGCAGCCGTGTTTCGTGCCTTCGACGTCCTCAGCCCGTGGTCGGTCGGGCGTTATGGCGATATTGCCGGCGCGGACAATTTTGCCAAAAAGCAGATCGTCCCTGATCTCGCGGCCGCCAACGAAGCCGGGCGGGACTATATGCCCGTGATTTTCCCCGGCTTTTCGTGGCACAACCTCAACGGCGGCCCCAGCAATCAAATTCCGCGCCGGGGCGGGGAATTTTTCTGGCGGCAGGCCCGAAATGCCGTCGCCGCCGGCTGCACCCTGCTCTACGGTGCCATGTTTGACGAAGTGGACGAGGGCACCGCGCTATTCAAGCTGGTGCCAACGCCCGCGCAGTTGCCTGCTACCGGCAACTTTGTGCCGCTGAACATTGACGGCCAAGCGCTCCCGAGCGACTGGTATCTGCGGCTGGCCAATGAAGCCGGCAAAATGCTGCGCCGGGAAGCGCCGGGGCAAACCCAACTGCCGATCCAGCCATGAAAACCGAGCCGCATTTCAAAGGCTGGGCCAAGCCCGGCCCGGTGCCGCCGGGACTCGCGGCGGGAGTGACGGTTGAACCGCATGAAACTTTGGATGCCATCAGCGGGCATTTCCGGCTGTTTCAGCTCCGCGCCGGGCATCGGTTTTCCACCGACGACATATTGGTGGCTTGGTATGGCACAAGTTGGTGCCCCACAGCACGCACGGCACTGGATCTCGGCAGCGGCCTCGGCACGGTGGGCATGATTTGCGCCTGGCGATTGCCCGGAGCGAAGTTTGTCACCATCGAGGCGCAGCCCGCCAGCGTGGCGCTGGCCCGGAAATCCGCCCTTTACAACGGCCTGACGGAGCATTACGAAATCCGCGAAGGCGATTTCCGCACCGAAGGCATTCTCAAACCCGAGGAAAAATTCGATCTCATCACCGGCAGCCCGCCCTATTTCCCGCTGGGCGCGGGCGTGGAAAGCGAACATCCGCAAAAGCTCGCCTGCCGGTTCGAACTGCTCGGCACCATTGCCGATTATTGCACCACCGCCGCCCACCATTTGGCGGCGGGTGGATTTTTCGCCTGCGTTTTTCCGTATGAACCCGCCCAACTAGCCCGCGTGACTGCCGGCGCGCGGGAGGCCGGGTTGGTCATTGTCCGCCAGCGCCCGGTGGTATTCCGCGAAGGCGATCCGCCGCTGGTGGGGCTGTTTGGCCTGATGCGCGCCGAAGATTTACCAGAAGGGTTCCGCGAGCAGACCTGGACCGAGCCGGAACTGACCATCCGCACCCGCGCCGGAAAAATTCATCCGGAGTATTCCGCCGTGAAACTCGCCATCGGATTTCCCCCGTAATCCCGAACTTTTCCGCACGAAAAAAATGAAACTTGGGCTGGTGATTTTCCGTCTCCTATTGAGAGCGCGTGGAATTTGTGTTTTTCAAAAAAAATCGGCTGGCCCCGGCATTCACTCTGATTGAATTGCTGGTGGTCATTGCCATAATCGGGATTCTGGCGGCCATGCTGATGCCGGCGCTCGCCAAAGCCAAGCAGCGCGCCTATTCGGTGGTGGATTTGAACAACCTCAAGCAATTCGGCGTGGCGCTGAACATTTACACAACGGACAATCAGGATCGCATGCCCTGGCCCAACTGGGCGGCGGGCGAACAGGCCACCCCCGCCCCCCAAGGCTGGCTCTACACTTATAATTCCGCCGCCACCGGCACCGCGAAATACAAAGTGGAAACTGGCATTTTCTGGCCGACGCTGGTCACTCAAAAGATGTATTTCTGTCCGAGTGACAACACCAACAGCCCGCTGTTTCAGGCGCGCCCCCAGCAGATTTCCAGCTATGTGATGAACGGCGCCGTCTGCGGCTACGATCGCCGCCTCAATCCCCCGGTGAAATCATCGCAATTATCCCCCTCGGCAGTGGCCTTCTGGGAATGCGCCAACAACACGCTGGCGGACAACCAGGGGCTTTTCAATGATGGGGCGAGCCGACCGGATGAAAACACCAGCGGCCGGCATGGCACAGTGGCCATGGTGGGCATGTTTGACGGCTCGGCCAGACCGATAAAACTGGAGGAATGGGCTCAAAAATCCTTCGAAGGCGGCCCGAATGAACTCTGGTGCTATCCAGGTTCCCCCGATGGGATGTAAGGCATGAAACTCCGGAATACATCCGCCCTTCATCGGGCCTTTACCCTCATCGAACTCCTCGTGGTGATCGCCATCATTGCCATTCTGGCGGCCATGCTGCTGCCGGCGCTGGCGGCCGCCAAGCAGAAGGCCTGGACCACCAGTTGCAATTCCAACCTGCGTCAGATCGGCCTGGGTCTGAAAATGTTTGCGGATGACAACGGTGGTCGGTTTCCCTTATCCGGCGGCAGCATTCCTTGGAACGTAACGGCTCCCGATGCAGCAACCAATGCCTGGATGCAACAGGCATATTCCTACATCCAGAACACGAATACCTACCATTGTCCGGCCAATAAACTGTTGCCGATCAACCGGCAGTCCAGCTACAATTATTTTAACGGCACCCGCGCCGCATTTGTGGCGGCCAACTACCAGCAGGCCGCCGTCGCGGAGAACCGCTTCAAATACCCCTCATCCTTCGTGTTG
>CAIMLG010000343.1 GCA_903842235.1 uncultured Verrucomicrobia subdivision 3 bacterium | reverse complement strand
CGCGATGTCGGTGGTGAGCGGCCCGAGCGTGTAGAACGGGGCTTCGCCGCACCATTCGAGCTGCTTGACCATGTTCTCCTCGATCAGGTGGATGGGCACATGGCCGGGGCCTTCGTTCATGACTTGCACGCCCTTGGCCCACGCGCGCTTGGTGAGTTCGCCCTGCGTTTCGAGCTCGCCGAATTGCGCGCGGTCGTTCGCATCAGCAATCGAGCCTGGGCGCAGACCGTCGCCGATGGAGAACGAAACATCATAGGCGACCATGATGTCGCAAATATCATCCCAATGCGTGTAGAGGAAATTCTCTTTGTGATGCGCGAGACACCACTTGGCCATGATGCTGCCGCCGCGCGAAACGATGCCGGTCATGCGGCTCGCGGTCATCGGCACAAAACGCAGCAACACACCCGCGTGGATGGTAAAGTAATCCACGCCCTGTTCGGCCTGTTCGATGAGCGTGTCGCGGAACAATTCCCACGTGAGATCCTCGGCGCGCCCGTTGACTTTTTCGAGCGCCTGATAAATCGGCACGGTGCCGATGGGCACGGGCGAGTTGCGCAGAATCCATTCGCGCGTGGCGTGGATGTTCTTGCCGGTGGACAAATCCATGACGGTGTCCGCGCCCCACTTGGTGGCCCAGCGCATCTTCTCAACTTCCTCCTCGATGCTCGACGCGACGGCGCTGTTGCCGATGTTAGCGTTGATCTTCACGAGGAAATTGCGCCCGATGATCATCGGCTCGTTTTCCGGGTGGTTGATGTTCACCGGAATGATGGCGCGGCCGGCGGCGACTTCGCTGCGGACGAATTCCGGCGTGATCTCCGCCGGAATGCGCTGCGGAAACTTGCGGAAGACAGACGGCGTGAATTCGCTGTTCGCCAACTGGCTGGAACCGGCGTGCTGTTTGTTCAGGTCGGTGCGAACGATGTCGTTCGCCATGTCGGCGATCTTCGCAAGGCCCATGTTCTCGCGGATGGCGATGAATTCCATCTCCGGCGTGATGATGCCGGCGCGGGCGTATTGCAATTGCGTGACAACCTTGTCGGCCTTCGCGCGCAACGGACGGCGGCGACTGCCCTTCAGCCCGGGAAATTCCACGAGGCGATTTTTCTCCGCGACACTCGCGAACTCGGCGTGTTTGCCGGAGAGATAGCCGTTATCCATCGGCTGCACTTCGCGACCGTCGCATTCCTCCACGTCACCGCGTTTCAAAATCCAGTCGCGGCGCAGCGCGGGCAGCCCTTCGTCAGATGTGCCCTTGAAATCGATATCGCCCCACGGCCCGGAGCAGTCATAGACGCGCACCGGATCGTTCTTCTCGATCGCGCCGGTGTAGGACTTGGTGTCGGTGACAGCAATTTCGCGCATGGGTACCCGCACGGCGGGATGCAACTGGCCCACCACATAAATGCGTTTGGAAGCCGGCAGTTGTTCGCTGCTGTGCGGTTCGAATGAGTCTTGGGTCGCGATCATAATTCTCCGTCTAAAGGCCAACGTCCAAGGACCAAAGTCGGTTTGGCCGCTGGACATCTTTGATTCGGGATAATGCGTTGGAAGGTGGCCCCCTGGCCCTCCGCCATGAGTCCTACGCCAGCATTACCTGGATCAGTTTTTCGGGTCTCCGGCGTTCCGCGCCGAACTCTCAGCCTTCGTCGTCCCCGTGGACGGCCGGTTGGCTCCCCATCATCAGGGATGAGGCTAGGCTGGATTGATGGCATCGTCAAGCGATTGGCTCCGTTGCGGCCAGGCCTTTTGGCAAAAGGATCATTTCCCGGCAACCAGCTTCCGCGATGCTTTAAGATCAAATGCCTGGCCGCCAGCCCCTCCGACGATTCATCCGGGCCCAAACCGGGACCGAGCTTCGCCACCACCCGCTGGTCCGTGGCGCTGACGGCGGGCAGGCCGAGGGAAAACCATGAGCGAATCAAGAAGACTCGGTTTTTGCGGGTGGGGGCGAGTTTCCTGATTGGGGTTTCATCCGTGTCCAGCTGCGCCTAAAATAGAACGGTCACGCACGCTCTCCGACCCAGCGCTGGTGGACGAGGAGCTGCGGGCGCTGTTCGGGGCGTTTGCCGCGTAAGGATAATTTTTGTGGAAAATTATCATTGCCGCAACCCGGGATACTCCCTTCTAATGCCGGCATGCAATCTTTTTCCAAATTAACCATCCTGTTCGCCGGCTTGAGTTTGCAACTGCTCACGAGCGGCTGTTTTGAAACCAAGGAAGAGTTCACCCTCAACCCCGACGGCTCGGGCAAGGTGGTGCATGAATGCACTTTTCAAGCGGTGAACCTCAACCTGGGCGACAACGAAAACCAGGATCCGGGCCTGGCCTTGACCAACGCGGTGCGCGAGTTGCTGGAAAAGACCCAAGGCGTGGAGGCCTGGCGGAACGTGACCTTCAAGACGCTGGACGATGGCCGGCTGAATTTCCGAGGCACGGCGTATTTCACCAATCTTTCCAAGCTGGACATCCCGAACCAGACGATGCTCGATTTTGATTGGGCCAAAGCGGCCGATGGCACCGCGCTCCTGACCTTGCGCACGAACAAGGCCGGCGAATCCGATGGGCTGACCCTTCGCCCCACGCGCAAAGCCAAAGCCCCGGCCAAAGATCTCTCGCCGGAGGAGCTAACCAAGCAAATCAAACTCCAGCGGGGGCAATTCCAGCAAAGCAAACCAATGCTTGCCGGTTTCCTCGGAACCATGAAACACAGCGTCGTTTGGCATCTGCCCGGGAAAATCAGCCGCAGTTCCAACTTCACGCCGGATGCGGCGGGGAATCTGGCCATCACCTTTGACGGCGCGAAGCTGATGACCGTCATGGAAAAACTCGTCAACGACGACGAGTGGTGCCGGAAGCACCGCGGCACCGGCTTTGATAATATCCAGGAAAAGCCGGTGATGGATGCAGAGATCAACCAATACATCTTCGGCGAAAACGCGCCGGTGAGCGCCACAGTGACCGCCGCCAAACCGCTGTTTAATTATGCCGCAGAAGTAGCCGGGGCAAAAATAGAATATGCCCAGACGCAGAAAGCCCTGCGCGTGGGCTCGTCCGCCACGGCGGAAGCGGCTCCGATAATCCAAGCCACCCCGGCGAAAGGCGGCTTAAAGAGCGTCCAGGTGGTCGGCGTCCGGTTGGTCACGGAATCCGACGAGAAGCGCGGGCTGCGCCCCTTCAACTGGGATGCTGGCTACACAGTTTCGCTGCTGGCGGAATTTCCCGGCGCCGCGCAATCGGTCACGGACAAAACCACCCTTGGCGTGGCCCAGGCCGATGACGGCACCAGCCTGCTGCCGGATTCCGAATGGGACCGGAAGGTGCATTTCCCCGCCCTCGCAAAAGATAAGACGGCGGCCATTCTCGAATTTAAATTGAATCTGCCGGGCCACAACGTGCAAGGCTTGAAGGAGCTTTCCGGCAACGTGCAATACCGCGTTTCCCGCGGCACCAAGGAAATGGATCTGGGGCTGGAGGAGTTGAAGGCGGGGGCGACCGGCACCAATCTGGATGCGCAGGTCAAGTCCCTCAAGGAAGGCTGGCAGAAGGACGGCTCGCAGGATCTGTCCCTGCACTTGAAAATCAGCCCGGATGACCTCAAATCCTTAAGCTTGGTGGTGGACGGCCACAAGACCGAACTCCGGCAGAACGGCTACGGCGGCGGCAATGGCTCCTATAATTTCAACTACGAATCGAAGACGGCCTTTCCGCCAAACGGCCGACTGGTGGCGGAGGTTTATGACCAGGTGCAAACCTTTGACGCCCCGTTCAAGTTGGAAAACATCAGCCTGCTGGGCACCCGCTTGGAACCAAGAAAATAGAGCGCCGACGAAAAATCAGATCTTCGTCCGGATGCCGCAGGCTCGCGCCACGCACCAGCCGCTGACCGCCTCGTAAATGGCAAAGAGGCCGGCGACGACGAAAATCAGGCCCAGCCATAACACGAAGTCCACCAGAATGATTCCGCCAATCAGGCAAAGGGCACCCACCACGCCACGGGCGATGCGACCCGGACGCTTGATATTAGGCTCAAAAAAACGGCTCACACCCAAAACTTAGCACAGTCCTTTGGGGTAGCAAGACCCGCGACATTGAGGCAGAGTGTCGGGATGGATTTGATGAACGCCAATTTCCTCTGGGCCTCGCTGGTGTGGAGCGCGGTGGGCAGCGGCTACCTGCTCTACGGCTGGCGGCAAAGGTCCGCCATTCCTTTCGCCGGCGGCGCGGCCATGACCGCCGCCTCATTTTTTCTCCCCGCGCTCTGGATGTCGCTGGCAAGTCTGGCCATCATGTATGCCGTGTGGTGGCTGTTGCGGCAGGGGTATTAAAAAAACCGGAAGCCGCGCACGGCCTCCGGTTTTTGAATTATCCAGGCGGATTAGAACGACCAGTTCACAATCGGGAAGCCGGTGGCGAGTTTGTCCGGGAATTCCTGGAACCACGGATTGTTCCGCGCCACGTTGATAAGCCCGAGCTGCACGCCGTGGAGATTCTCCGCGTAGTTCACCCAGCCCAACTGGAGACCGTGGAATTCTTGGGCGACATTGATCCAGCCGGATTGGAAACCCGTGAAGGTCCCCTGCGAAAAGTTCACCGCGCCATCCTGCCAGCCCACAAACTTCTGTTTGCTGACATTGACAATGCCCCACGCCACGCCGGTGTAGGAATCGGCGTAGTTCACCAGCCCCCAGCTCAAGCCCAGACTCTCGCCGCTGCTGCCGTTGACGAAGCCGAGCGCCAGGGCGTGCTGCGGGGTTTCGCCCCAGATGCTCAGGCAGAGGCCGTCGATTTGCGTTGTTTTGCTGTAGATGGCGACATCCGGCGTGAGCGACGCCTGGAAGAACGGCTCGGCCGACGACAAGCGGCAAACGCCCGCCGCCACAAGGGAGAGGAGGATTAATTTTTTCATAGGTAGTTTGATTCCCCGTCAGGGTATCATCGCTCCCGATTTTGGCAATGGGGTCAACACCTGATAACCGCCGGGGCCGCCCGTTCCGCCGCCCCGAGCTAAATCAGCGGTTGACGCCGCCCCGGCACCCCCTAAACTTTGCGCCGGTCAGTTGGCGGCCCCATTCCATTCCCCGTCAGCCCTCGATTCCGGAGAAGACTTTTTCCATGTTAATCATTCGTGACTTAAAAATGACTTTTGGCGGGCGCACGCTCTTTGAGAATGCGTCGTTTCAGGTGAATTACGGCGAACGCGTGGCGCTTGTCGGCCCCAACGGCACGGGCAAAACCACGCTCTTCTCGCTCATTCTCAAAACGCGCGAGCCCGACGCCGGCTCCATTGAGCGCGACGAGTGGACCATGGTGGGCCATCTGCCGCAGGAAGGCGAAGCGCTCGGCGACGAGACCGTCTTGGAGGTGGCCACCGGCCGCGTGGAGGAATTGCCGCAGCTTGAAAAGCGCCTGCATGAGCTGGAAAAAGCCGGCGAGGTTTCCAGTCCGGAATATCTGGAACTGCACGCCAAGCATGACAAGCTCAACGATCCCGAAGTCGAGACCAAGGCCAAGAAGATGCTGCGCGGCCTCGGCTACAAAGAGGCGGACATTAACCGCCCGGCCAGGGAAATGAGCGGCGGCTGGGTAATGCGCGCCCGATTGGCCCGCCTGCTCGTCATCGAGCCCGATCTGCTCCTGCTGGACGAACCGACGAACCATCTCGACCTACTCTCGCTGCTGTGGTTGCAAAATTACCTGCAGAATTATTCCGGGGCCGTGCTGCTGATTTCCCATGACCGGCAGTTCATGGACGAGATCATCACGCAGGTCCATGAAATCTCTGAGAAGAAGCTCCTCGCTTATACCGGCAGCTACACCGACTTTCTCCGCCAGCGCGAGGAGCGCTACGAGCAGCAGCTCGCCGCCTATAAGAATCAGCAGAAGGAAATTGCCGACTTGCAGGCCTTTGCCGACCGCTTTCGCTCCATTCCTTCGAAGGCCTCGCAGGCGCAGAGCAAACTCAAGCAGATCGAGCGGCTGGAGTTCATCGAGAAACCGCTGGCCCCGCGGAAGCCGTTCCGGTTCCACATCCCGCCGCCGCCGCGCGGCGGGCAGCGCGCCATTTCGCTCGAAGGCGTGCACATGGCCTACGGCACGAATAAAGTTTATGCCGGCCTCGACCTCACCATCGAGCGCGGCGAACGCACCGTGCTCGTGGGCCCCAACGGCGCGGGCAAATCCACCTTGCTCAAGATTCTCGCCGGCGTGGTGGCCTTTCAGCGCGGCCAGCGCGACCTCGGCCACAACGCCAAAATTGGTTATTTCAGCCAGCACCGCAGCGCCACCCTCGACCCGGAGAAATCCGTTATCGACGAAGTGTTGGCCTGCGCGCCCGAAATGCGCGAGGACGATGTGCGCGGCATTCTCGGCTCCTTCCTCTTCCGCAAAGACGACATTTACAAAAAGACCGCCGTCCTGAGCGGCGGCGAGAAGAGCCGCTTGAACCTGATCAAGTTCCTCGTGGACCCGCCCAACCTGCTGCTCATGGACGAACCCACGACCCATCTGGATATCCATACTGTCGAATCCCTCACGCTGGCGCTGGAGAAATATGAAGGCACGCTGGTGTTCATTTCCCACGACGTCCATTTCATCCGCCAGCTCGCAACGAAGGTGCTGCATGTGAATGCCGGCCAGATCACGCCCTACACCGGCGGCTACGATTACTTCCTAGAAAAAACCAATTTAATCAACCACGAGCGCGCCGCGCTGACGGCGGGGTGATTTAGCCATCGGGTGAGGCGCCGCCGGAGCGGCACTGTCCTTTTGCGTTGCGGGAATGTTCGCCACCGCCGAAAACAACCGGCGTTTAACATTGCTATGTGAGCGGCGGGCACGGAAGCTTAAGCATGAGCAATAGCCTTCAACAGCACGGTTTTCGAGAAATCAACAAACAACTCCGCTTCCGGATGAAGACCAGCGGCCTGGACACCATTGAGATCCTGGTGACCCGCCGATCTGGAAAATTCAAATTTAATTTTTCCGGCTCGGCCGAACAAGTCGTAAAAGCGGAGCAGATTCTGGCGGCTTGGGGCTGACCTCGGACCGCCGCGCCACCCGGCGCAGATATTCAAAAGAGTATATTCCCGTGTTATGGCCATCCGCCCAGACGGGCTGGATGGCGTAGCCGCCCACGCTGGCAAGCTTCACCAGTTCAAACGCATTGCCCGCGTAGGGCTGTTCCGGGGTTTTGTAGAGGTTGCCCAGAATATCCACCTCCCCCTTGCAACCGGCGCAGGGGCAGGCCCGGCGCAAGGTTTCGAGCGCAATAAAATGTTCCGCGCCGTCCGCCCACTTTATCGCCAGTTCATTTCCGATGGGTTGAATATCCAATGGTCGCATGGCTGCAGTGTAAATCTTTCCGCGCGCCCGTCCACTGTTTCAAATTTCTTTGACTCGCCGCAGTCAGCCGTTAATCTGTTTTTCGTTGAAAACTGAAGGCAACAGTTTCCCGCCAAAAGATTCCCGCAGCAAAATTCCCAGCCTGCCGGAATCTTACCGCACCATCCCGGTGCCGAAGTCCTACAGCTTCTGGCGCAAGCTACTCGCGTTTTCCGGCCCCGGCTACCTCGTGGCCGTCGGCTACATGGACCCCGGCAACTGGGCCACCGACCTCGCCGGCGGTTCGGCCTATGGCTACACGCTGCTCTCGGTCGTTGCGATCTCCAGCCTGATGGCCATCCTGCTGCAGACCCTTTCCGCGCGGCTCGGGATTGCCACGGGCCGCGATCTCGCGCAAGCCTGCCGCGACCATTATCCCCGGCCCGTGGCCATCTCGCTCTGGGTGCTGTGCGAAATCGCCATCTGCGCCTGCGACCTAGCGGAAGTCATTGGCTCCGCCGTGGCGCTCAATCTCTTGTTTAAAATCCCGCTCCTCGTGGGCGTCATTTTCACCGCATTGGATGTTCTGGTGGTGATGCTGTTGCAGAAACGCGGCTTCCGCTACCTCGAAGCGATCGTCATTGCGCTCATTGCGCTGATCGGGGTTAGCTTCCTGTTGGAAGTGATTTTTTCCCGCCCGGACGTGGCGGAAGTTGTTAAGGGATTAATCCCCTCCCCGCAAGTGATCACCAATCCGGGTATGTTGTTCATCGCCATCGGCATCCTGGGGGCAACGGTCATGCCGCATAATCTTTATCTGCACTCCTCCATCATCCAGACGCGCAAATACGAGCAGAATGCCGAGGGCAAACACGAAGCCATTCGCTTCGCCACCATTGATACCACCGTGGCGCTGTCGCTGGCGTTCTTCATCAACGCCGCCATTCTCATCGTTTCCGCCGCCACCTTTTACACGCGTGGCCAGCACGACGTGGCGGAAATTCAGGACGCCTACAAGCTGCTCAGCCCCACGCTGGGCGTGGGCATGGCGAGCACGGTTTTTGCCCTCGCCCTGCTCGCCTCCGGCCAGAACTCCACGCTCACCGGCACGCTCGCGGGCCAGATCGTCATGGAAGGGTTCCTCCAGCTCCGCCTGCGTCCGTGGCTGCGCCGGCTCATTACCCGGCTCATTGCCATCGTACCCGCCGTCATCGTTACTTGGCTTTATGGCAACAGCGGCGTGGCCAAGCTGCTGATCTTCAGCCAGGTGGTCTTGAGCGTGCAACTCTCCTTCGCCGTGGTGCCGCTGGTCCTGTTTACCAGCAACCGCAAACTCATGGGCGAATTCGCTAATCCGGCTTGGCTGAAAATTCTCGCGTGGCTGGCCGCCCTGGTCATTGCCGGGCTGAACGCCACCCTGCTCTACTACACTTTCCGACACCCCAGCCTTTAAACCCAGCGCGCCATGTATAAAAAAATTCTCATCGCCCTCGAAAACAGCCCGGCAGACGAAACCATCCTGCCGCACGTGGCGGAATTGGCGGGGCATTTTGGCTCGGCCATTTTGCTGCTCCATGTGGCCGACGGCTTTGCCGCGCGCTGCTTCGACCAATTGAAGCTAGCCGAGTCGGAGGAAATCAAGAACGACCGCGCCTATCTCGAAACAACCGCCGCCGCGCTGCGCGCCCAAGGCCTCCCGGTTTCCACCCAGTTGGCCATGGGCGATCCCCCGACGGAAATCTTGAAGCTGGCCGACGCCGAACAATGCGATCTCATTGCCATGACCAGCCACGGGCACCGTTTCTTTGGCGATCTCTTCCACGGCAGCACCATCACCCAAGTGCGCCACCGCACGCAGATTCCCCTGCTCGTCCTGCGCGCAAAGAAAATTCGCTAAAAAAAACGGCGCGAAAGCAAACTTTCGCTCCGGAAAGAATTTAGCCGCTGATTACGGTTTCCAGATCATCTCCGCCACGGTCTTGCCAGCCGGAATGAACGGGATCACGTGCGTGGTGTAAGGCACGATGACATCGAGCACATACGGCTCCTCCGCATCCAGCATCCGCTGGATGGCGGCGCGCAGGTCTTTCTTGAACATCACGCGCTCGCATTTCACGTTGAAAGAATTGCAGACGCGCACGTAGTCGGGATAAATCTGGGCCCGGTGCACGGGGTCGCCGAGGTAGGTGTGACCGCGGTTGCCCTGATAAAACTTGTCTTCCCATTGCACCACCATGCCGAGGTGCTGATTGTTCAGGATGACGGCCTTGAGATTGATCTTTTCCACGTGCGCGGTGGCCAGCTCCTGAATGTTCATCAGGAACGAACCGTCGCCATCAATATCAATCACCTGCTTGTCGGGAAACGCCACTTTGACGCCCATGGCGGCGGGCAAGCCGTAGCCCATGGAGCCCAGGCCGCCGCTGGTGACGAGCTGGCGGGGGAATTTGTATTTATACCACTGGCCGGCCCACATCTGGTGCTGGCCCACGCCGGTGGTGATATAGGCATCGCCCTGGGTAAGATTATAGACCTCCTCCACCACCATCTGCTGGAGGATGACTTCGTTTTCGTGGCCGCCCAGATGATCCACCATGTGGTCGCTGTTGGCGATTTCGCTGGTGATGGCGTAGGCGAACGGCCCTTTCTGCTTCCATTCGTCAATCTGCGCCAGCCACGCCGTGTGTTTCTTGGCCACCGGCCGCTTGGCCATCAGCTTGTTCAAGCGCGTCAAGGCATCCTTGATATCGCCGACAATCGGCAGATGCACCCGCCGGTTTTTATTCAATTCCGAGGCATCAATGTCCAAATGAACAATCGTGCCGTGCTTGCAAAATTCCTCAAACTTGCCCGTCACGCGGTCGTCGAACCGCACGCCGAACGCGAGCAGCAAATCCGCCCCGTCCTTGATCTTCACCATCGGCTCGGCGGCCGTCTCGCGATATTGGTATTCGCCGTTCACCGCCCAGTTGGCAAACGCCGCCCCGTGCATGCCCAGCCAGCGGAGCGAAAGCGGATGCGTTTCGGGAAAACCGCCCAGCCCCATGAGCGTGGTGGTCACGGGAATATTCGCCGCCTCGGCAAACTTCTTGAGCTCCGCTGCCGCGCCGCTACTGATAATCCCGCCGCCGCAATAAAGCACCGGGCGCTCCGCCTTCTCGATCAAACCGATGATTTCGTTGAGCGCGATGTCGTCCGCCTTCAAGTCCGGCTGGGTGTAGCCCGGTAAACCTTTTTTGATCTGCTCCAGCATCGGCCACACCGGCTGCGTCTTGGCCTGCTGCACGTTCTTGGGAATATCAATCACCACCGGGCCCGGCCGGCCGGATTGGGCAATGTAAAACGCCTCCTTCACGATGCGCGGCAGATCATTTACGTCCGTGACCAGATAGCTGTGCTTCACCACCGGCAGCGTCAGGCCGATCATGTCCGTCTCCTGAAACGCGCTCCGCCCGATCATGTTCAAATTCACCTGCCCGGTGATGCACACCAGCGGCGTGGAATCCATATAAGCATCGGCGATGGCGGTGACCAGATTTGTCGCGCCCGGGCCGCTGGTGGTCATGCACACGCCGGCTTTGCCGGTCACGCGGGCGTAACCTTCCGCCGCAAAGCTGCCGCCCTGCTCATGGCGCGGGAGAATCGTGCGAATCTGCTTGGACTTGGTCAGCGCCTGATGGATCTCCATGCTCGCGCCGCCCGGATAGGCAAAAATAACTTCCACGCCTTCGCGTTCCAACGCTTGCACGAGGATGTCGCGGCCGAACATGACCGCGCCGACCTCGGCGCGCGGTTTCGCGGGGGATTTCTTCGGGGCGGCGGATTTAGTTGTCTTGCTCATGGTTTTGCTTGGTTGTGGCCGGCGGCGCAGATTAAACAAAAACCCACAGCCGTTGCCAGCCGTGGGTTTTTGTTAAATTTGCGGTTCAACAAGCGCCAACGGCATCGTCAACTACGACGACGACCAGATTAACGGCTTGGAACAGGTTTTTCAACATTGTACGCCCAAGTTTATGGGGGAGAACCGGGCCGTCAAGTCCATTTTCCCGCCCCGCGCCAGTCGGCCAACCCTGCGCCGCCGCCGTTGGAGTTCAAGCTTTAGCTTGGCCGGACCGGAAAACCCGCGGAAGCGCTAACTCCAGCCGAAAGTCTCGCCCCGGCGCCCGCTTGGGGAACATTGAACCTTCAACGCCCAACCTTCAACGCAGTCGCGTTGGGCCGTCACTTCCGCCTCCACCACGGCCAGCGTGGGCAATACCGCCACTGGCGCGGTCAACCCCGGCTCGGACTGAAGCAATCTGGGGTGGGATTGACCCAGTCTGGGCCGGGAATTCCGCCAGATCACTAATCCGCCATGCTCTGGATGCCGGCACGCCGGGCGCGGATGGCCAATTGCCGGGATTGATTCTCACCATACTTGCGGATGGAAAACGCTTTGCGCCGGACCACATACGGTTCCGGACTCCACGATGCTAGCCAGTATTTCCGCCACGGTTTACTCTTCCGGTCAATCACCCGCTGCACGCCTTGGATTCCCGTTCGCCCTTTCCGCCGCCGGATTTCCGCCCACTGCCGGCGATTGGTAATTGCCACCGGGCCAAAAATGGCCAGCGATTGCTGGTAAAAATGCTGGGCCGTCGCCAGCGCCGCCGCCTTGCCACCATGTTTCAGGTCGGTGAAGAAGGCGGAATAGATTTTGCCCTGCCGTTGCAGGCGCACAAAGAACCCGTGCGTGCGGTGCGATGGCTGGTCAATCCGGCAGATCCCCGGTGTTTTGGATGGCGTGTTCATGGACAGAAGTTATACGTCCACGATAGCCTCATCCCGCCCATCCGGCAATCTCCGGCCAAGTGCGCGGTTGCCCGCCAGCTTGATCAAAGCCCAGACCACCCACCGCCGTGCAGGCGCTGGCCGATCAACTCAAGGCCATCGTGCAGGCAACCGCCGACGGGCGAATTTCTGCGGCGGAGACGGCGCAGCTCCGGCAGCAGTGGGAACAGGTGAAGCCCACGCTGGAGGCGCTGGTGCAAAACAGCGAGTAAGGCTGGTTTCATTGCGGCCCGGAAAAACCTCATGGCGCGCAGCCGGCGGTATCCCAGGTCGGGCTGAGGTAGGGAATGCCGGAGGTCCGGGGGGCAGCCCGCCCCGGCGCGCGCCGGCGGGTGATTGTCTCCGGGGCCGCCGCCGGTTTATGAGGGGTGGCGTCCATGGGGCTCAGCGCAGGACGCGGAATGAGAATTGTCAATTGCCGGGCGCGCCGCTAGCTTGGTGCCGTGCTGGCCACCCAACAAATGGCAACATTAAATGCGGCGAACTGCGAGGTCGCGTTCGACAACCGCACGCGCCAGCTTTACGCCACGGACGCCTCGCATTATCAGATTAGTCCCGCCGCCGTGGCCTTTCCAAAAACCAGCCGGGAAGCCTCAAAAATCATCCGGGCGGCGGTGGCGGCCGGGGTTTCCGCGACCCCGCGCGGCGCCGGCACCGGCTTGAGCGGGGGCGCGCTGGGCGACGGGCTCGTCATCGATTTCGCGCGGCATAACCGGCAGATTCTGGATTTTGACCCGGAGCGCCGCACCGTGCGCGTGGCCGCCGGCGTGGTGCTGGACCAGCTCAACGGCTTTCTCAAACCGGCGGGCTTCCGGTTCGGGCCGGAGGTGGCCACCAGCTCCCGCGCCACGCTCGGCGGCATGATCGCCAACGATTCTTCCGGCGCCTTTACGCCGGTCTATGGCACCACGGCCCAGCACGTCAACGAACTGGAAATCGTGATGGCCGACGGCCAGATCGTGCGCGTCAGCCCGCACCACCCGACGCTCCAGCGCCAGCAGAATTTGGTGCAAGATCTGGTCACGCTGAATTCGCTGCTGATCACGGAACAGTTTCCGCCCGGCCTGCTCAAGCGCTGGCCGGGATACGGTCTGGCCCGGGCGGCGGAACAGCCGGACAGCCTCCTGCCCATTCTCTGCGGCAGCGAGGGCACGCTGGCCGGTATTTTTTCGGCCGAATTGAAGATCGTTCCCCTGCCCGAGGAGCGCGGCACGGCCCTGCTCTTTTTCGCCACGGTCGCCGAGGCGATGCAGGCCACGCAGGCGTTGCTCGACCTCCAGCCCGCCGCCATCGAGCACATTGACCGGCCGCTCTTCGACCAGACGCGCGGGCAGCGGGAGTTTCAAGCCGTGCGCGATTTGCTGAATCTCGACGCCCAGCCGTGCGCGGCGATTTTGATCGTGGAATTCTTTGACGGGGCACCGGACAAGCTGGCCGCGCTGCGAAAGCGCCAGCTCGGGATGCGGCAGTTGATTTTGCGAACCCCGGCCGAGGCGGAACTGGTCTGGTCTATGCGCAAAGCCGGCTTGTCCCTGCTCACCAGCCGCCCCGGGTCCGCCAAGCCCGCCTGCTTTGTGGAAGACACGGCGGTGCGCCCGCAGGATCTGTCCGCGTATTTCGCCGGGCTGGAGGAGCTGATGCGGCGGGCGGGCGTGGAGGCGTCGTTCTACGGCCACGCGGCGGCGGGCCTGCTGCATGTCCGGCCGGTGTTGGACCTGCATGACGCAGCCGACCTGAATAAATTCCGCCAGATTGCCAACGAAGTCGCCGCCCTGGTCCAACAATTTAAAGGCTCGCTCGCCGGCGAACACGGGGTCGGCATCGCCCGCACGGAATTTCTCCCGGCGCAAGTCGGCGAGGAACTGTATCGCCTGATGCGCGAAATCAAGCAGTCGTTTGACCCGAACAACCTGTTCAACCCCGGTAAAATCATTGGCGACGGCCGCTACAAGATTGACGAAACCCTGCGCCAGAAGGGGGGCGCCAGCCTCGATTTACCGTTCGCGCCGGTGCTCGCCTTTGCCCAGCGGGACGGCTCCTTTCTCGCCAATCTGGAACAGTGCAACGGCTGCGGCGGCTGCCTCAAACAGACCGCGACGATGTGCCCCACCTATCAGGCCACGGGCGAGGAAGGCATGTCGCCGCGCGGCCGCGCCAACCTCATTCGCGCAGCGCTGGAACTGAGGGAAATTTCCGACCCGCTGCGCGCGGAGGAACTGGAATACGCGTTGTCCAACTGCCTGAGCTGCGGGGCCTGCACCAGCGAATGTCCCGCCAACGTCAATGTGCCTCTGCTCAAGGCGGAACTGCAGCAGGCCCGCATCCTGACCCAAAAACGGCTCACCGCCCAGCAGCGGCTGATCAGCTCGGTGGATTTGCTCGGGCGCATCGGCTGCGCCGTGCCCGGGCTGGCCCGCCTGCTGCTGGGCTCGTGCTCCGTCCGGCATGTCGCCGGCAAAATGTTCGGGCTGGCCGACCGGCGCACGCTGCCGCCGTTTGCCCGCCAGCGATTTGATCGCTGGTTTGCCCGGCATCAATGCGCCGCGCCGGCGTATCGCGGCCCCGTCATGCTCTGGGATGACACCTTTGTGCGCTATCACGAACCGCAGATCGGCAAGGCGGCCGTGGCCGTGCTGGAAGCGGCCGGTTTTGAAGTGGTGCTGCCCGCCAAACGAAAATGCTGCGGCCGGCCGGCGTTCAGCGCCGGCAACCTGACGGAAGCGGAGAAACTGGGCCGGCACAACCTGGCGCTGCTGGCCGCCACCGCCGGCGACGCCCCGATTATTTTTCTGGAGCCGTCCTGCTACTCCATGTTTGTCCAGCATTACCGCGAGTTAAAGCTGCCGGACGCGGAACGCATCGCCGGCCAGTGCGTGCTGTTTGAAAAATTCATCGCCGACCTGCTGGACCGCGAGCCGGCGGCCCTGCCATTCAACCAACAGGCCGAGCGCATGGTCATTCACGCCCATTGCCATGTGAAATCCCTGATGCCCGTGGACTTCATGCAGCAACTGGCCGCGCGGCTCCCGGGCCGGGAGGCAACCCTGCTGGACAGCGGCTGCTGCGGGATGGCCGGCGCCTTTGGCATGATGGAAGCGAAGTATGACTTGTCGGTGAAGGTGGCCGAGCCGCTCCTGCAACTGGTCAAGCAGCAGCCGTTTGGCACCACCGTGGTCGTCTCTGGTTCCAGCTGCCGGCATCAGGTGCGAGATCTCGCCCTGGTCCGCACCTGCCACATGGCCGAAGCCATCGCCAACGCGCTGGCCTGACGTCCGTGCCGCCGGGCGGCCAATCGGCGTTGCCAAGGCCGGCCCTTTCTGCTTTGATTTCCGCTGCGACCGCCGGCCGGCCGTTGAATGAATTGCCCGGACCGCTGTCCATTTAATCAAGTCTATGATTTTTAATATCGAATATCTGCTGTGGGTTTTTCTGCCCGGTTTGGTCCTCGGCCTCTGGGCGCAATGGCGGCTGCATTCGGCGTTCAGCAAATACAGCCAGGTGCCGGTGGAATCCGGCCTGACCGGCGCCCAGGCGGCGCGGCGGATTTTGGATGACGCGGGATTGACGGACGTGCCGG
The DNA here is from genome assembly GCA_903842235.1 of uncultured Verrucomicrobia subdivision 3 bacterium. GTDB lineage: Bacteria > Verrucomicrobiota > Verrucomicrobiia > Limisphaerales > UBA11358 > UBA11358. The sequence continues at coordinate 15,647 of CAIMLG010000343.1, read as the reverse complement.
TCGAGGAAGTCCCGGGCAAACTAAGTGATCACTATGACCCGACCAAGAAGGCGTTGTTCCTCTCCACGGACAATTTTCACGGCCGCACCATCGCTGCGGTCGGCGTGGCCGCCCATGAAGCCGGCCATGCGCTGCAGCATCAGGCCGCCTACGCGATGCTGAACCTGCGCATGCTGCTGGTGCCCGTGACGCAGTTTTCCAGCACAGCCTACGGGATCATTTTGATGGCCGGATATTTCATGGGGTTTGGCATGATGAAAACGATGCTCCCCATAATCATCTGCCTGTTCGCCGTCATCACCCTGTTTCAGCTCATCACGCTGCCGGTGGAATATGACGCCAGCGCCCGCGCCAAGGAACAGCTTTTCCGCCTCGGCCTCGTGCGCGAGGAAGAACGCGCCGGCGTGAGCAAAGTGCTCGGAGCGGCAGCGCTGACCTATGTGGCCGCGCTGGTCAGCTCGGTGCTGACACTGCTGTATTACATTGCCGCCTCCCGGGGCAACCGGAGCTGACCGCCGAAAGCGTGATTTCGGAATTTGAAGGCAGCTTCGGATTTTGGTAAATTAATTCTGATGAAAGGCCGAATCCTCTTCACCGCGATCTTCGTGGCAACGTTTGCGTTGTCGCGGATACCGGGATTGTTGCCGTCGAATTTCAGCGTGGTTTACGCCTTTGCCTTTTGCGCCGGGGTCTATTTTCAGGGCGCCCGGGCATGGTGGCTGCCGCTCGGCCTGATGCTCGCCACCGATCTGGGCTTGAATCTTTACTATCAGCAGGCCAACCCGGCCAACGACGTCTGGAGCGGGCTGAACCTGGCCAACCTCGCCTTTAATTACGCCGCCTATGCCGGGTTGATTCTGCTCGGCCGCCGGTTCAAGCCGCAGACCTCCCTCGTCAAGCTCCTGGGCGGCGGGCTGCTGGGCGCGATCCTGTTTTACCTCATTACGAACACGGCGTCGTGGCTCTTCAATCCCTATCACAATCCGGAATACACCAAAACGCTCGCCGGCTGGATCATTGCGCTGACCAAGGGCACGGGCGGCTTTCCCGCGACGTGGGAATTTTTCCGCAATACCCTGCTGAGCGGCGGGCTGTTCACCGCGCTGTTTGCCGCTGCGGAAAAACTCACCGCCGAATCGCCCGCCGATCAGACTGCGGGCGTCCGCGCCCCCGAAGCGGAAACGGAAGGCGAGCCGGAGGAAGCCAAAGCGTAAAACGGAACCCGCCCGTCAACTCGCTGGTTCAGGGGACGGCCCTTTCTCGCTAATGAAAATCGGCATCATTTCCGACACCCACGGCCATCTCGACCGGCGCGTGGAAACGATTTTTGCGGGGGTGGACCACATCCTGCATGCCGGCGATATCGGCGATGCCCTGATTGCGCTGGAACTCCAATTCATCGCGCCCGTCACCGCCGTGCTGGGAAATTGCGACAGCCTTCCGGGCCACCGGATCACCGAAATCATTGAACTGGCCGGCAAGAAATTTCTGATTCACCATATCGTCAATCCGTGGGCGCTGACCGAGCCACTGGCCAAACGCATCGCCAAAGAGAAGCCGGCCGTGGTCGTTTTTGGACATACGCACCGGAGATTTGCCGAGCAGGTGAACGGCGTCTTCTTCCTCAACCCCGGCTATGCTGGGAAGCCCAAACTCGGCACGGAACGGAGCGTGGCCCTGCTCCACGTGGAGGGGCAGAACCTCCGGCACGAATTAATCCCGCTTTAGAAATAACCCTAAACCGGCAGGCGCACGATAAAAGTGCTGCCGTGGCCGGCCGGACTGGCCACCTCAATCGTCCCGCCATGCGCTTCCACAATGGCGCGGCAAATGGCCAGCCCCAAACCGGCATTCCCCGCCCCGGTGCGCGCGCCATCCGCCCGGAAAAACCGGCCAAAAACGCGCGGCAAATCTTCGGCGGCAATCCCCGGCCCCGTGTCCACCACCGTCAGCACAGCGAGGCCACCGGCCGATTCCAGAGCGACGCGCACCTCCCCATCGGGCCGGTTATATTGCACGGCATTCGTCAGCAGATTGGTGACCACCTGGGCCAGGCGGCCGGCATCGCCGGTGATTTCCAACGGGGCCACGTCGGCTATGATTTTCACCCCACGCTCGTCCGCCAGCGGTTTGACGAGTTCCGCACTGTCCGCGACGAGGGTGGAAAGATCCAACGGGAACCGCTTTAAGACCTCCTGGCCGGCATCGAAGCGCGCGAGCTCGAGCAGCGACTCGATCAACCGCCGCATCCGCTGGGCGGCGCGCTGGCAGGCCGCGACGGTCTGCTGATAGCTCGCGGCATCCCGGTCGCGGCTCAGCGCCGTCTGCGTCTGGGTGAGCATGACCGTGACGGGGGTGCGCAGTTCGTGCGCGGCATCGGCGGCAAACTGCTTCTGCTGGGCAAAGGCAGCTTCCAGCCGCGCAAAGGTGGAATTCAAAACCGCGGCGAGCTGGCCCAATTCGCTTTCCGCCCCGGCCAGATTGATGCGTTGCGACAAATCGCCGGCGGAAATTTTGGCGGCGGTGGCGCTGATGTCGGCAATGGGCCGCAGGGCGCGATTCACCAGCCACGCCCCGCCCGCCAATCCCAAAAACAGGATGATCCCACCCACCCCGGCCAGCTTGACGGTGGTCAGCCGGAGTTCGGCCAGGTCGGCCACCATGTTGCGGCCGACCACGATTTGGATGCCATGAGTGCGGTCATTGGGCACCAGAAGAATTTCATTTTCACGGAAGCTGCCGCGCTGGCAGGGTGGAAAGGGCTGGCCGCCGGGAATTCCCCCCGCCGGAAACGCATCATATTTTAACGACTGACCATCGTATTTCATCCGATCATCCTTCAGTGGCGGGTAGGCTGACATCTGATTTACCTGCATCGTAGATTCGGGTTCGTAACCATATCCTCGATCCACCGGTGCATTGGTTGAACGGGCAATTTCTTCGCCTTCCGCACCCATCACCACATAATAAAATCCGTTGGTGGCGGCCGCATCGAACAGCAACTCGTCACGCGGCTGGAGATGGAAATTTCCCGCCGAAATCAGCGGAATATCTTCGGACGCAATCTCCCCGGGCGGCCCCGGTGGCGGATTGAATTCTTGGGGGCGGAACGGCGGCCGCTGCGGCAATGGCCGGCCCACCCGGCGCACCGCTTGAACCAATACGTTCAGCCGGCGCTGCAACTCATTGTCCGCGTGCCGAAACACCTTGTCGTGCTCCAATTGATACGCCATGCCGCCAAATCCCGCCAGCACCACCACGAGGATGATCCCATACCAGAGCTGGAGCCGCCATTTGATGGATTGGAAGATTTTCATGCTATGCGATAGCCGTGCCCGCGCCGGGTGACGATGAATTCCGCGCCAAGTTTTTTGCGGACATTGGAGACGTGCACATCCAGCAGGTTGGAAAACGAATCCTCGTTTTCATCAAACAAATGCTCGTAAAGTTGCGTGCGCGTCACCACCTCGCCGCGATGCAACGCCATGAATTCCACGAGCGAATATTCCCGGGCCGTCAATTCCACCAGCTTGTCCTTGAACGACACCTGGCGCGCCGCCGTGTCCACCAGCACGTCACCGATTTCGATGCGGTTCGTCGTTATATTTGTGCCGCGCCGGATAATCGCCCGCAGCCGGGCGAACACCTCTTCGAGATCAAACGGCTTCACCACATAATCATCCGCGCCGATGTCGAGGCCCTTCACCCGGTCGCGGGTCTGATCGCGCGCCGTGAGCATGAGCACGGGCGTTTTTTTGATCCGCCGCAACCGGCGGAGAATTTCCCAGCCGTCCAGCCCGGGCAACATCACATCCAGCACGATTGCGTCATAGTCTGTGCCCTCGGCGTCAAAGAGCCCGTCCTCGCCGTTGTCAGCGGTGTCCACGGCATAGCCCTCCTCGCGCAAGGCTTGGGCCAGGCTGGTCAGCAAATCGGGTTCGTCCTCGACAATTAATATTCTCATGGCGGGCGCGGGAGTTTTACCACATCCGCACGGTGCCGTCACCTTCGCAGAAACCACCTTAAGCCGCGATGAAGACGAATAATAAATGCCGTGCGGCTGCCTTCCCGACCCGCCAATTCCCTTAATCTTGGCTTAAGGTATGACGTGGTAAATTGCGGACATGAAAACAAACGTCCGCCGGCTCACCGTCAGTGCCATGGGAATAATCTCCCTGCTGTCCGGCCGTGCGCCGGCCGCAATCTACCCCATTGTGGACACGGCGCAGGCCCAGTGCTACGACAACCGAAGCCCCATAGCCCCGCCGAAGCCGGGCGAGGCGTTTTACGGCCAAGACGCCCAGTTCACCGGCCACGCGCCGAGCTACACGCTCAGCAGCGACCAGTTGACCGTGCGCGACAACGTCACTGACCTGACCTGGCAGCGCAGCCCGGATACGGATGGCAACGGGCAGCTCAACCGCGCGGACAAGCTGACTTTGACCCAAGCCCAAGCGCGGCCGGCGCAGCTCAATGCCGCGAAATTCGGCGGCTTCGACGACTGGCGGCTGCCAACGATCAAGGAGCTGTATTCGCTGATTATTTTCACCGGCATTGACCCCAGCGGGCCCAATTCAGACACCAGCCGGATCACGCCCTTCATTGACACCCAGTATTTCAAATTTGCCTATGGCGATTCCCGCGACGGCGAACGCATCATTGATTCCCAATACGCTTCCAGCACCAAATACGTCGGCCCGGGCGCCCGCGGCTTTGCCAAGCTGTTCGGGGTGAACTTCGCCGACGGCCGTATCAAGGGCTACGACCTGTTCATGCCGGGCGGCGGAACGGAAAAAACTTTTTTCGTCCTCTGCGTCCGGGGCAATCCCGCCTACGGGAAAAATGATTTCCAGGACAACCATGATGGCACCCTCACGGATCGCGCGACCGGCCTAATCTGGGCCCAGTCCGACAGCGGTCAGGGCCTGGACTGGCCGGCGGCCCTGGCCTGGGTACAGCAGAAAAATGCGGAGAAATTTCTGGGCCACGCGGATTGGCGGCTGCCCAACGTGAAGGAATTGCAGAGTCTCGTGGACTATTCCCGATCCCCAGAAACCAGCCATTCGGCGGCGATCAACCCGATGTTCCATTGCACGAGCATCACCAATGAAGCCGGCCAGACCGATTTCGCCTGCTATTGGAGCAGCACCACTCATGCGGGCCTGATGGGCGGCGGTGCAGCGGCTTACGTTGCCTTCGGACGGGCCACCGGCTGGATGTCGCCCCGCGCGCTGGCGGGCGGGCCACCTGAGCGCAACGATGGCAACCGTTCCGGTGGCGAATTTCACTTGGTGGATGTGCATGGCGCGGGTGCCCAGCGGAGCGATCCCAAAGCCGGCAACCCGGCCCAGTTTCCGCATGGCCGTGGCCCGCAAGGCGATACCATTCGCATCTACAATTTTGTCCGCCCCGTTTGCGGGGGCGCGACCCGCCCGGCGGCCACTGCCGATTAATGGAGGTCGCATGGAGGACTTTGAAACATTGGGTAGAACCCGTTCGTCTCTCCGCATAACGCACCCAAACATTGGCGACACCAGAAAGAACGCCGGCCAATGGATAACTTGCGGCAACCCCTCAAAACCAACCCGTCAACAACGGCGATTCTGCAAACAAGAAAGGTAACATTATGAAAAAACCACAGCATTGCTGGCGCTGGCCCTTGGCGCCTCGACGTTCAGCTTGATGGCGCAGCCAGACTTCCGCAATCCGGGTCCGCGCGGCGGCCAGTCGCCGGATGATCCGGCGACCTTCCAAACTTGGCCGCGTGGAAACCGGCAGCCAGACCAGTCGCAACAAGATCAGGAACCGCCGAATCAGCGTCGCCAACCGCAAGCCGCCCCAGACCAGCGCGGTTATGGGCGCGGGGCCATGCAAGGCGATGGCCGCGTCCAACGCGGCTTCCGGGGCCAAGGCATGGGCCCAGGCCAAGAACAGCGCGGCCCCCAGCAAGAATTCGCCCCAGACCAGCGCGGGTTCAATCACGGTGGGATGCCAGGCTTCGGCCCCGGACCACGCGGTTTCCGTGGACAACCCATGGGGCCGGGCCAGAGGCAACGCGGCTACGGTCAGCCCCCCATGATGAATCAACGCGGTTTCATGGGGCGGGGACAATTCGGGCCTCCCATGCAAGGCGCACCGCGCGGTGGCTGGAACAGGGGGCCGCAGTCAGGCGGATTCCCCGGTCGGGACATGGGCCCAATGGCGCGTGGTTTCGACCCGCATCCGCAGATAAACCCGCGCGGTTATCCGGGCCGGGATCAATTCCGGCCGTCATCCCAAGGCGGTCCGCGCCAAAACTGGAACCCAGCGCCGCGGCAAGGCGGTTTCCGGGGCCAAGGTATGAGTCCGGATCAAATGCCGCGCAACTTTGAGCAGCGCCCGAGGCAGAATCAACGCGAGCAATTCGCGCCCCGGCTGCCACGCGAATCACGGGCGGCGGCGAAATGCGGCCGATGCAGCGCGGCTTCCGCCAGCCGGATCCAGCGTCCGCGCAACACGACTCCGACCGGACCCAGAAGCTGAATCAACCCAGCCAAAACCGCGCTAATCCGAATGTTGGCTTGCCGCCGCAGAAAAATTAAAGCCGCGCGCCAATCTCAGATCTCATCCAACGAATCACGATGCCGCCGAAATTTTGGCGGCATTTTTCTTTTCCCGCGCCGCGAAAAATGTTTTTAACAATCATCCGCCGACTTCACATTCCCTTAAGGTTCCTTCGGGTAAAGTGACGACGAAGATTCGGATCACCTGAATCAAAACAAGAAAGGTAATTATATGAAAAACACCGCCCTCGTCCTCGCCGCCGCTCTGGGCCTCACCGCCTGGACCGCCACCGCCCAAGATCAAACCCCCACGCCGCCCGCCGGCGAACGTCCCCCCGGCCAGCAAGCCGGCCGCGGCGGCGCCGCGCGCGACAGCTTCCACCTGCTCCCGCCGCGCGCTCTGGAGCAGTTGAAGCTCACCGCCGAGCAGCAAAAACAAATCACCGCCCTCGAAGCCGAAACCAAAGCCAAGCTCGAGAAAATTCTCACCCCCGAACAGCTCCAACAAATGAAACAAATGCGCCCGCCGCAGGGCCAGGGCGGCATGGGACGCGCCGGTCAAGGTGGCCCTGGCGGCAACACCGGCCGCCCGTCCGACCCCCCGCCCGGAGCGGATGGCGGCAATTTTCCCCCCGCGGGCGCGCCGCCCACGGATAATTAACCGGCTTCCGTTCTCGTGAACCGCCAGGCGGCGGACGGGCATAAGCTGGGTGTGAATGCCAGTCCGCCGCTCTCTTTTTGCCCTTTTTCCACCCCGAGCAACTGCGCCATTGAGTTAGCCGCCGGCCCTCTGCTAAGATCAAACTTTATGAGCAAACCTGCTGCCTGCCCGATGTGCGAGATGCCCGAGATTCTGGAACACGCCGAACGCTACGAATGCGTCACCTGCGGGCATGAATGGGAGCGCGCCGCCGCCCCCGAAGCCGCCGCCGGCCCCCGCGTGGTCAAAGACGCCCACGGCAACGTCCTCGCCGATGGCGATTGCGTCATTCTCATCAAGGATTTGAAACTCGGCGGCTCGCAAGTACTGAAAGGCGGCTCCAAATCCAAGCCCATCCGCCTCGGCGATGGCGACCATGAAATCTCCTGCAAAGTGGATGGCATCGCCGTGGGCCTGAAAGCCTGCTTCGTCAAGAAAGCCTAGGGGCCATTTGCAATTCCCGGCGGCGGCGCCTGCGCCCCGAAATTAACTTTGACACCCCGCGCGCCGTCCGCTTACCTAACCACATGTTCCTCAAGGTCACCGCGAAAACCACCGTTCCCGCGCCCGCCCGCCGGCTTAATCAACAAAGTTAGGCGGCAGAGTATGGTGACGATTATCGTATTCTCATTGATATTTTGTTTGTCCTTTACTTCGCCGTTTTGGATGACGCTTGTGATCGCGTTCTTACCTCAGCGCTTGTTGCCGTTGGGATGGATACTTTGCGTTGTTGAAGCCTTGATGGCCTATTTTATATGGTGGTTCTATTGGGGCGGCGGCATTGGTGGCGAGGCGCATCTGACGGCATCATGGCAGTGGTTGTTTTTGTTTGCCATCCTGCCGTTTGGAGCAGCTTGGGCACGCCACAAACAGAGGCATTGAAATACGAATTGATATGACGATATTGCCGCCTAAGTCGCGAGGTCGTGTGAAAACTTTGTGAAGGGAGCGCGGCGCGGGCGCTGTTCCGCAGGGGGTTAGTGGCCCGTCTTGAGTTCCACCACGTCGTGCGGGGCGGCTTCGCGCTGGCCGGCGGGGCTGACGCGGATGTAGCGGGCTTTGTCGCGGAGTTGCTCCAGGTTCTTGGCGCCGAGATACCCCATGCCGCTCTGGATGCCGCCGATGAGCTGGGCGAGCACGCGGTCCACGGAGCCGCAGGATTCCTTGAGGGCTTCGATGCCTTCGGCGGCGAGTTTGCGGGTGGTGTCGGCTTTTTCATGGCCGTAGCGGGCGGCGCTGCCGGATTTCATGGCGGCGAGGCTGCCCATGCCGCGATAGTGCTTATACATTTTGCCGCTGATTTCCACGAAGTCGCCGGGGGCTTCAACGCAGCCGGCAAAGATGCCGCCGCAAATGACGGCGTCGGATAAGGTCATGGCTTTGACAATATCGCCGGATTTGCTGATGCCGCCGTCGGCGAGCATGGCGACCTTTTTCTTTTTGGCGGCTTGGGCGCAGACGTAGAGGGCGGTCATCTGCGGGATGCCCACGCCGGCCACCATGCGGGTGGTGCAAATGGAGCCGGGCCCCTGTCCGACTTTGATGGCGTTGGCGCCGCAGTCGGCGAGGTATTCCACGGCGGCGGCGCTGGTGACGTTGCCGGCAATGAGTGGGAGCTTGGGGAAGGCGTCGCGCAGAACTTTGACGGTGTCGCCCACGCCTTTGCTAAAACCGTGCGCGGTGGAAACGGCGATGACATCGACGCCGCGTTCGACGAGGCCGCCGACGTGGGTGAGGATGCGTTCGCGATCGAGTTCGCCAAAGGCGTTACGGGTGGCGGAAACGGCCGCGCCGCAGACGAGGCGGAATTGGGCGTCGCGCGCCGGCTTGAACTGAGCCTTGCGCTCCTGCTGGATGCGTTCGACGTCGCTGAGGGTGATGAGGCCGTGGAGATGATCGTTGTCATCCACGACGAGCAATTTGTGGATGCCGATGTGCTCGGTGAAGAATTTATCGGCGCGGGCGATGGGGTCTTTGCCGAGTTCCTTCTTGGTGATGGTGTGAACCTGGTGGCGCGGGGTGAGCGCGGCGGAAATTTTCTTGGCGGCGTAACGCGGCTTGACGACGTGACTCGAGAGCAGGCCGACGAGTTTGCCTTGTTCATCCACCACGGGAAAGGTGCTGAAACCGAATTTGCGCTCGTCAATGAGCGCGAGCACGTCGCCAATCAGCTGATCGGGCGAAACTTTGATGGGGTCCTGAATCAGGCCTTGGACGTGGTATTTGACGCGGCTGACCTCGGAGAGCTGCTGGCGCTCGGGCATGTTGTAATGGATGAGGCCGAGGCCGCCGTTGATGGCCATGGCGATGGCCATGCGGGATTCCGTCACGGTATCCATGTCCGAAGAGATCACCGGAATGTTCAGGCGCAACTGCTCCGTCAGCACCGTGTCGAGCTGGGTGTCGCGCGGGAGGATTTCTGAATACAGCGTGGCCAGCGTGATGTCATCAAACGTCAGGCCGATTTTGCTATTGGCCGGAAAGAACTTCTCGGCCGGCTGATAGAACGGTTCGTCAAAAGTGGAATTGCGGGTCGCTGCCATGTCAAAAAATGCCGTTGCCGGGACGGTCTTGGCAAGAAAATTTCCGGACCTAATCCCGGCTTAAACGAGCCGGCTTACAAGCAGCTGAGAATGTAATCCACCGTGGCGGGCGACGTCTCCGCATTCCGCAGCCGGGCTTGAAACTCATCCCGCATGACCAGCCGCGACAGCTTGGCCAGCAATTTCAGATGCTCTTTGCCTTGGGACTGGCGACGAACGGCGAGGAGGAAAACGATGTGCACCGGCTGGCCGTCCAGCGAGCCCCATTCAATCCCATTACGGTTTTTGAGAATGGCCAGGGTGTTGGCCTGAAGTTGTTCCGACTGGCAATGCGGAATGGCAAAGCCGCCGCCAAAGCCGGTGGAGTAGGTTTCCTCCCGCAACCAAATCTGCTCCTCGATGAGATCGGGCTGCGCCGTGCGCCCGGCCCGTTGCAGCGCCAGCACCAGCTCGCGAATCGCCTCCGCCTTCGTTTGCGCCTTGGAATCGAGCAGCACCAGTTCCGGCGTCGTCAACGGCGCGGCTTCGGCTCCCGTCGAAAAATTCTCCAACAACGCCCGCGCCGCGCTTTCGGTCGCCGCTGCGAGCACCGGTTCCACGAACGCCCGACACCGCCCGTATTCCAGCTGGGCAATGGCAGCTTTCACCGCACCGATGCCCGGCGGGGATAGACTGATTTCATCCAGCCCCAGCCCGATCAAGACCGGCAGCAGCAACCGATTTTCGCCCAGTTCACCGCACAAGCCAATCCACCGGCCCGCCACGTGCGCCTGCTCCACCAATTGTTTCAGCAGCCGGAGAAAAGCCGGATGCGCCGGCGAATAGAGGCCGGCCACCTTGGCGTTGTCGCGATCCACGGCAAAGAAATACTGCGTCAGGTCATTTGTGCCGATGCTGAAAAAGTCCGCCTCCCGCGCCAGCTCCGGCAGACAAAACGCCACCGCCGGCACCTCCAGCATCGCGCCCAATTCCACCGGATGAAGCCGTTCGATCCCCTGCCCGGCCAGTTCCTGGCGGGCCTCGGCCAGCAGGTTTTTGACGGCGCGCATTTCCTCCACCCGGGAAATCATTGGCACCATGATTTTGAGCGGCCCATGCTGGCTGGCGCGCAGCAGGGCGCGCAGTTGGGTTTTCACCATCTCGGCAAATTCCGCATACAGCCGCACGCCGCGATGTCCCAGAAACGGATTCGTCTCCGGCGGCAGGCCGAGATACGCCACTGGTTTATCGCCCCCAATGTCGAGCAGCCGGATGATCACTGGACGACCGGCGGCGGCCTGCACAACGGCGGAATAAATCGCTGCCTGCTCCGCTTCGGTCGGCGCCCTCTCGCGGTCCATGAACAACATCTCCGTGCGAAACAGCCCCACGCCATCGGCCCCGGCCGCAAAGCCCGCCGCCGCCGCCGCCGCCGAGGCCAGATTGACGCCAATTTCCACCGTGTGGCCATCCACCGTTACTGCTGGACGGGCACCAAATGCCTGCCGCTGGGCCTGCAAGGTTTGGAGCTGCGCCAACTCCCGTTGATAATGCCGGCGCAACGGCTCGGAAAGTTCCGGCATCACCACGCCATGGTCGGCATCCACGATCACTTCCTGTCCCGGCGCCAAGGCGCTCACGGCGCCGGCCACTCCGCCCAGCGTCGGCACGCCGAACGAACGCGCCAAGATCACCGTATGCGACGTCGCCCCGGCATCCCCCAAGACCAACGCTTTGAGTTGGGCGCGATCCAGTGCCAGAAATTGCCCCGGCGTCAAATGCTCGGCCACACAAACCGACGGGGCGGTCAGCAATACCGTTTCCAGGCCATCAGGTTGACCGCTCAAAACCACCAGCAGCCGGTTGCAAACGTCTGTCACGTCCAGCACCCGTTCCCGCAAATACGCGCTTTCCGCCGCCCGCAAAGTCGCCGAGAAAAACTCCCCCGCCTGCACAATGGCCGCGCCCACCGTGACGTCGGCGCCAAGCAATTCATGCACTTTATCCGCCAAGGCGCAGTCCTGCAAAATGGCGAGTTGGGCTTGAAGAATCTCGCGTTCCTGCGCATTGCGACTTTGGGCGATGGCTTGCTCCAAAACGGCGGCGGCGATGCTAACCGCCACCTTAAACTTCTGCCGCTCACTTTCCGCACCGCTACTGGACACGTTGGTCAGCGCCGCCGGCAGCTTCAAACCGCCGATCACCACCACGCACCCCTGACCAATGCCGGCACCCAGCGGGCGACCGGTCAAAACTGTTTTGGGTAACACCGCCCGCAGGGATCGCGGGAGCACGATTTCTCCCGCCGCCCTGGCCGCCACGGGCAGCGCTTCATCGCATTTCAGGAACTCGCCGTTGAGGTAAACCGCCAAAGCTTGCTGCGCCGCGACGGCATCGGAACCGTCAAAGGTGAACCGGCAGGCGTCGCCCTGCTTCACATCGCAAGCCACCAGCGACAGCACGCTCTTGGCATCCGCTTCCCGGCCGGAACGTTCGTTGGTGAACCGAATGGCGGCTTGATACCGATTGGCCAAAGCCTGCAGATGGCTGGCTGGCCGCGCGTGCAATCCGTTGGGCAGCGGAAAGCAGAATGTCAGTTCCAACTTCAAGACGCAGATTCCGAAGTTAACCGAGCCGGGCAAAAATCCCTTTCGGATCCTTGATGGCCTGCTGCACGGGCACTTGCAGAACCTTCTTGCCGTCGAAGCGCTCGCGCTGTTCCACGTCAATATCCACGGCAAAGATCACGGCGTCGGCCGCCGCGATTTCCGTGGGGGACAGTTCATTCTCAATGCCCATGGCGCCCTGGGTTTCCACTTTGATCTGGTGGCCCAGCAATTTGGCGTTTTTCTCCAAGGATTCGGCCGCCATGTAGGTGTGGGCGATGCCGGTGGGGCAAGCGGTGACTGCAACAATATTCATAACGATTAGGAGGTTTTTGCCGGGGTTAACGATTTCACAAAATTGATCAACAGCGCGGTCACCGTCATGCCGGCGACAATCGCCAGCGCATACAGCCAGCGGTTATCCACCACGGCCAGCACAATCGGCCCGCCATGCGGCGCGTGATCCGCGACGTGGCCCAGCATGGCAATGATCGAGGCGGTCATGGAGCCGACCATGATGCACGGAATCACCCGCAATGGATCGGAGGCAGCGAACGGAATGGCGCCCTCGGTGATGCCGATCATCCCCATGGCAAAGGCGGCTTTGCCCGCTTCCCGCTGTTCTTCCGCCCACAGCTTCTTGTTAATCAGCGTCGCCAGGCCCAAGCCGAGCGGCGGCGTGCAAATGGCCGCCGCGCAGGCGCCCATGATGTAGGGATTGCCCTCCTTGATCATGGCCGCGCCAAAGAAAAACGCCGCCTTGTTCACCGGCCCGCCCATGTCGAACGCAATCATTGCGCCCAAAATCGCCCCGAGCACGGCGGCATTGGCGGAGCCCATGGACTTCAGCCAGGTGCCGAGAAACGCCATCAAATCCGCGATCGGCAGGCCAATGACCTTCAACATCACCACGCCCACCAGCAGCGACGAAATAATCGGGATGATCAAGATGGGCATGATGGGGCGAATGTAGGACGGCACCTTCATTTTCTTGAGGAGATTCACAATCCAGCCCGCCAGCAGACCGGCGACGAGCGCGCCCAAGAAGCCCGCGCTGACTTTATCCGTGCCATCCAGATGCCCCGCCAGATAGCCGCCGATGAAGCCCGGCACCAAGCCCGGCTTGCCCGCCATGGCGTTGGCAATGTAGCCCGCCAGCACCGGCAGCATCAGCGTGAACGAGGTCACGCCGATGTCCAAGATCAGCTTCAAAATGGGCGATTGGGAAAAGTCCGGGCCCGCCGGCGTCATGGGCGCGCAGGCAATGGCGGTAGCAATGAGAATGCCGCCGCAGGCGATGAAGGGAATGGCAAAGGAAACGCCACTCAGCAGATATTGCCGGAGTTTAATGAGTTGCTCTTTCATGATTAAGGCATGGGTAATGATGTAGGGGCCACGGGTCGAGCGATAAAATAAGCAACTCCGCCCGGCAAGCAACCTAAAGCTTGTGGCATTCATTGGATTTTTGTAACCAGAGGCATGGCTACCAATCCGATTTTTTCCGGTGAACGCCGCGCGGCCGCGCGGATCGCCCGCCAATTGGCAACCATGCTCCGCTGCCGCCTCCAGCACGTCCATGTGGCAAAGCCCGTCAGCGCGCCGCCCAGCCTGGCGTTTCAAGTGGGTTTTCCCCGCTTATCTTTGACCGTGGCGGGCCGCGATGAAATGGAGCTGGATTTGGGGCAAGGCCCGCAAACCCTTTCCGTTGCCACCGGCCAGGCGGTGTATGTTCCGCCCAACGCTTGGAACCGGCCCGCGTGGTCCCAGCCCGTCACCGTCGCACACTTTCTGTTCGGCAAAACGCACCTCGGCATCAGCCTCGTGCGGCATGGCGGCCAATCGCCGGAACCGGCGCGCCGCCAAATCAGCACGACCCATTGCGCTTTGGGCGAACCCATCCCCGCCCTGCTCCACGCCCTGAACGCCTTGACCGAAACCCGCCACGCCCGCGTCCGCGCCCGGCTCGTGGAAGCCTTGATTGAAAGCAGTCTCGTTTTGCTGCAAGCGCCGCCGCCGACCGCCCCGGTGCGCAAGGCGGAAAACACCTACCGGCAGATTTGCTTTTATCTTCAGACCCATTTTCAAGAGCCCTTGACCCGCGATTCCGTGGCGGCCCAATTCCGGGTGAACCCCAGCCATCTCTCGCGGTTGTTCCGGCAGGAGGGCCTGATGAGCTTTGTGGATTACCTGACCTGGGTGCGGACGGATCGCGCGAAAGCGCTGCTCAAGCACCGCGAGCTGACGTTGACGGAAGTGGCCCAGCGCTGCGGCTTTGCCGATACCGCCTATTTCTGCCGCGTGTTCAAACAGAAAACCCGCCAGACGCCCACCGCTTACCGGCTGAAATAGCGGCGGTTTCCCGAGGACTCGAAATCCTCAGCCGCAGTGGGAACGTTGGCCAGAGGTTATTCCGGAGCAATGCGCCCGTCCCGGGCGCAGCCATGTTCCCACCTGCCAACGCTTAAAATCAACCACGCCCTTGTTCCCGACCGGTTTGACGGTTGGGCCAAGGTTAATGGGCTTCGGCCAGAGAACCCGCCGCAGGGAGGATTAACTCCAAAATGGGACCACCGGGGGCAGCTGGATAGTCAATGCCCGTGGTAATACCCGCCACCCCGGTAACCGCCGTGGTAATAGCCGCCATGGTAAGACCCGCCCCAGCACCACCAGAAGATCGGCCAGGGATTCACATACACGGACGGGTAAAGATACGGGCCAGACTCCACGGTAGTGGTGGTGACGGGAGCCGGGGGGGCTTTGCTGGCGGTGTTGATCATCGCCGTTAGGACCGCGTCACTGGCTCCGGCGGCTTTTAAGCTGATGATCTGGTCGGCGGTCAAGGCATAGCGGGCGCTGGAGTTTTGGATCTGGTTCAAGACGACGGAATCGCTGACGTGGGCCTGCACCAGCGTTTGAACTTCGGCCAAAGAAGGTCCGGGCGGCGGCGGGCTGACGGTATAGGTCCGCGTGACGCAGCCGGTCAGCAGGAGCCCCGCCAACGGCAAAAGCAAGATGGTTTTCATACCGCAACATAGTGCAACCCGGGGCGGCGGGCAACTGCCGTCTCACGCCAAACGGATTCGCAGCCAAAAGAGGATCAAGGGTTGCGATCGGAACGGGCGCGGGGCTAAGGGGCTAAGTGCCCGTCTGAAAAAGAAAAACGCACAAATCACTTGATTTGACTGGCTATTTTTGCAGTTTTCCATCGCGGTAGCGCTTTTCAGGCGATGAAAATCGCCACTTACGACACCGACCTCACCCACGATCAATGGCACTT
>CAIMLG010000342.1 GCA_903842235.1 uncultured Verrucomicrobia subdivision 3 bacterium | reverse complement strand
CCACGGCTTGCGGTTCAGCGCCAGCGCGGCCTTGACGGCGCTCTTGCTCTTGCGGCGGCGACCAAGTCGCCAATAGATACCACCCGTGAAGCGTTTATCCCGCGCCTCGGCGTAGCAGTTCGCGCAGCCCGCGCTGATTTTCGTGCAGCCTTCCCAAAAGTTTACGGTGCTGTCGCACCACGCAATTTTTGTTTGTTTGCTCATGGAAGTTGTTTCCGGATGACCGCCAGGGTTCGCTCCAGTTCCAGCGCGCGGGCTTGGGCATCCGTTGGCAGGCCGTGAAATATTTTGGCGATGGCGGCGGCCAGATCATCCACCTGCCATTGCAACAGCAGCGCATCGCCCCGGCGCACAGCGTAGATGCGGGAAGTGCCCCGCGTGGTCAGGCCCAGCGCGCGCAGCCGCAGCACGCGGGCGTTCCACGCCTTGATGCCCCGTTCGCGGCGCGCGGCCAGCAATGCCTGTAGGTGGCCGTTATTGGGGCGGCGCTTGCGGACGGTGCCCTTGCAGGTCAAGCCGTCCGCCGCATTGAGCAGCGCCTTCTTCCGCCAATGGCGGAGTTGCGGAGATAACCTGTTTGCGCCGAAATTCATGGCTTTAGCAGATGCCACGCTTCAAACGCAGCGGCGAATTGGCTGGTGTTTTCCAGTTTGGTGACAGCGCCTTCGCTGTTCACCACGGAAAATTCACCATCTTCATTTTCAAGAAGTTCACAACCCCATTTTTCGAGGTCGTCGCAATAGCCGGTGAGCGTGGTGGGTTCGGTCATATACCACTCTCCATGCAGGCTGGACAATAGTCGCACCCATTGACGCGCCCCCAGCCGAGCTTCTTGGCTTCTTTACGGAGATGTTTGGCATCGTTCCCTTCAATGAACGCTTGCTTGATTTGGAACGCATCCATGTTGTCAATATCAGGGAAACAAACATCGCCGGTTCCGTGCTCATTATCGCAAAATAAAATGGAGGACTTATTGATCACGATCGCGCCTCCTTTGGTTGTAAATTAGCCAACCAGGACGGCACCTCCGCTACGACCAAAGCCGTTTCGAGTTTTTCAATTGCACCAAGCAGGGAAAGCGAAATCTCACCCCTAACAACTCGGCCATCTGGAAACGATATATGCGTCGACAGAACCAATTTTTTCGGCAATTGCTGAACGATGTGTAATTTTCCACCAGCACACATCGCCCCATGAATGTAAGGCGTGCTCACGACGCCACCTCCGTTTCCGTGAGCGCCGGCTCGACGTAGAAGGATTCGTCCTGGACGACTTTCAGCCCCATGTAGCCCGCGTCAAAACACGGATGCGCGGCGGCTTCCGCCAAGATGGATTCCTTGTCCACTTCCTCCTTGGTGCGGATGAATTTCTGATAGAGCGGCGAGGCTTTGAGCGTGGCCAGCACCTTGTCCCAGTTCCACGCGCGCGAGAGCAGCGCCAGCTTGGGCGTGCTTGTGCGAAAACCCAGCGTCCCGGCAAAGAACTCAATGCTCTTCTTTTTGCCAAACTCAGCGGGGTTGGCTTCGGCCCAGGCACGGAGCGCGTCGGACTGGGCCTTGATGACCGCGTCGCACGCGGCAATGCCCGGCGCCTCTTTCTCCTGGGCCGCCAGCAGGACGGCATCCAGGCGGGAAATGAGTTTTCGGCGGTTGTTGGCGGCGAGCGCCAGTTCGTTCATCACCGCCTCGGCTTCCGAGCGGGTGGCGATGGTGGGGAGGGCGATTTTGATTCTGGTTTTGGTCATATATTTATTTTTTGGTTGATGTTTTAGAGGAGTGCCGGCAGCGCCGGCTTAAACGACCTTTTTCCGGGTCCAGCCCATCTTGCGGATTTTCTCCAGCGATTTATGGGCATGGTTGGCGTGGTGGATTTCGTGGCGGTTCTGGCCGCGTTCGCGGCGCATTTTCTTTCCAGTAGCGTTCATAGTTAGTTTTTTGTTTTTGGTTAGTGGTTGAACAGATTGTAAAGCGTTACGCCCAGCAGTCCGGCGACGAAGGCGAGGGCGACATTGACGCACCAATCAATGCGCTGGAGTTGCCGGGCGCGGTCGCGCTCATCTAGCCAGGCGGTTACCTCGGCGGTGGGCGATCGGCGCGGGACGTTGGGCGTGAGGCGCTGGGGCGGGAGGTTTTTAATCACGGGGGTCATAACTTTTTGGGTTTAGGTTTCGTAGGCTTCCAGCCAGGCCACGGCCACGGCCGCCACTTGGACCAGTTCGGCCTGTAGATTCTGGCGGATCAGTTTTTTGGAATGGTTGCTGGCCTCCAGATTGTCGATCTCTTGGGCCACTTCGCCGACCTCTTCCACCAGCACGCGCAGCTTGCGCGTCCAGTCCACTACCGGCGAATCCACGCGGAAGTGGTGTTTGCGGGCCGCGAAGAGTTCCCGCTGGCGCAGCCGTTCGTCAGCGATCCGGGCGATGATGTCGGTTGGGCCGATGGCCAAGGATTCCAGCCACGCGAACGCGCAGCAGGCGACCTTTAAAACCCCTTCGGCGCGATTCGTTATGCTGGCGATCTCGCCCACGCGGGCCGTAATCCAGGCGAGCTTTAAATCATTGTTAAATCCCCCGGCGATTTCGCGGTCACTGGCCTGCGCCAGGCGGGCGGTTATTTTATCCAGCGCCGTCATCATCGCGGGCGCGTTATAAATCTTGGCGCTCATGCTCAATCCTCCCCGCGTGCGGCGCGGATGTGGTTAATGGTGAGTTCCTTTTTTCCCGCCTGAACCTTGGCCTCCTGCAGCGCCTCGAAAAGAACGCGGATGCGGCCGGGTTCGCGCACCATCTTGGCCAGTTCCACCAGGTATTTTTTCGCGTCCACCAGCTTGAAGCTGTCGGCGATGGCCAGCACATCGTCATCGCCGGGGAACTCCTCCAGCGTCAGGATGTCCCGCTCGCCGCCGGCCCGGCCAATGAACTGCTCGAAATAGCCCTCGGCAATGCTGCGCTTGAGCTTGGTTACAAACACCGGCGTGAGCGTCAGGATGATGGTGCAGTTCTTTTCGTCCTGGAGCTTTTGCAGGAAGTTAAACACGCGCTGGTTGCCCTGGTCGCGCTCGTGGTAGAGCCGCTGGACATTTTCCACGATGATATAATTGCTGGCCGTGATGCTCTTGTAGATCGTGTTTTGTTTCCGGTCGTGGTTGGCGGCGCGGCTGCACCCGTAATTCTCGGCCAGGTCGGTCAGGAAGACCGAGAGGCTGCCGTTGGCGGGCGCTTCAATCACGCAGCCCGCGCCATGGTTATGCAGACGCTGGTAGTATTTCAACGTGGCGGTTTTCTGTGTGCCGGTGTGGCCGACGATCATGCCAAACTTGTTCACGCGGTCGCGGGCGCGTTTTTTATCAATGAAATCGCACATCATCTGCGCGCTGGGCGTCACCACAAACGGCACCTTGCCGGCGAGGTCGCGCAGATTCCATTGCTCGCGCAGCGTGGCGATGGCCTTGAGCAGCTTGCCCAGGTTGACAATGGGCGAGGGTAGGTCGTGGCCGGCGGCGCTGCGCTGGTAGAGGCCGCGAAGGATTTTCGTCCACGAGGTCTTGTCGAATTCGATCTTAAGCGCGCGGGCCTCCGTCACCAGCACGTCAATGTCACGGCCGCATTCCTCGCGCACATAGGCGGCGAGCCAGAGCACCGGCTCTTTCAGCTCTTCGGGATAGGTGGCTACGCGCAACTGCATGGTTGGCACATCGAGGCGGATTACGCGCTCATCTTCACCAATAGTTTTAACCTGGCTTTGGGGTAGGGGCATAGGCTGGCGTCCTTTGTCGTTATGTAGTTTAGGTGTTGACTAACTCAGTCAGCTCGCGTGCCCGCGCCGCACTCGCGGCCAGGCGTTCCCGCTTGCTGGCAAATTCTTTTGGGGTGGGCATGTCCAGCGGCGAGCGCCGGATCGTGGGCTTGGGCGGCAGGGCCGCTGCCGGGCTGTTGCCGGCGGCCTGCAGCGGGCCGTGCGGCCGGCCACTGTCCGCCTGGTTGGTCACATCCACCACGTTGCCCCGCCCGTCGCGGGCGCTGGCGCTCCGCACGGCAATCTGGCCGGGGCGCGGCATGGCGCGGAATTGCGTGGCCACAAACTTGTCCTGTGAGCGCCGGATCGTGTCCCCGCGATCCACCGCGCCCGCGCCGTAAAGCTCCGTCACGGTTTTGATCTCCACGCCGGCCGGCGCGGTGGCCACTTCCAGCTTCGGCCCCGGAATTTCGCGCGGGGCCACCAACATGAATTCATCCATCTGCCAGCCTTGGAAATTGGCGGAGTTGCTGGCGCTGGTCCGGTTGAAAATGGCCGCGCCCAGGTTGGGATCGGTTTCGTCAAACTTGTAATACAGCTCGTAGCCGTCGCCCAACTGCGTGAACTCCTCGGCGCGGAACTGAAAGTCCTGGTTGCGGTTTTGCACCTGGATGTAACCGCCCGAGATCGTGGTCTTGCGCAGCTCGCCCGGCAGACAGGCGGCAAACAACCGGCCGGTTAACGGCAGCAACCCCACCTGTTGCAAATCATCCCAATGCGCCTCATAACGGCTCTTGCCGGCAATGGCGCTGGGCATGGCCCAGGTGCGCCGGAACGCCTCTTCAATGCAGTCCGCCAGTTGCGCCTGCGAGGCAAAGTGAAGGTCGCGCGGATGGAACGAACCGGCGCGCACGCGACGAAGCTGTTTGGCCGGCCGTTCAAATTCACCGGCGTAACGGCCGATGCACTGATACTGCCGCGCGACGATGGCGAGAGTGTTTTGCAGCGCGTTGAAGTGCGTTTCAATGTGCTTCTGATGCGCCTTGGTTTTGTAAAGCACCTTCACGCCGCAGAGGCCGAGGCCGTCGCTGATGCAGTTCATCTGCGCCGTGGCCATGCCGGGACGCTCAATCGGCTCTTCCACCAGCCAGTCCCCATCCCGCTGCCAGCCGGAGATTTTATTCGATTTCCAAATGCCCTGCTCAAATTCCACGAACGGCGGCACCCCGCCCAGCGCCAGGCACAGCTTGTAGAACGTGCGCAAAATATCGGCGGCGGTGTAGCTCTCGCGCAACCGCGCGACGAGTTCCACGGACTGCCAGACCTTGTGCTTGGCCCACAGCGAATACAGTCCCTGGCGCGACAAAATCACCTCGCCATTATGTTCTACATGGAACGGATGGTTGGCGCTCATATCGTCCATCGAGAGCGTGTAGGCGGCGGGCATCTCAAAGCGGCGGCCATCGGGCAGGCGGCAGGTCCAGTCGCGCACCGAGGATGGCCCGTAAAGCTGATAATGTTTCGGCCCGCGCACCTTGGCCTCCATCTCCGGCGTCACCACCTGGCGCAGGTAGGTCACAAACGGCACCGGCTGGTAGCCGGCCAGCAGCCGCAGGCGCAAGGCTTCCGGGCATTCCGGCTCGTAGGCAAAATTGCGCAGCGCCGTGGCGATCTTGGCCGTGCGGCGGTCGTTCGCGGCGCGGGCGCTGCTCGCGCCCATCGTGGCCACGTAGATTTCCAGCAGCTTGGCTTTGACCGGTTCCTGTTCGAGCAGAAATTCCCATTCGCACTCCCGCCCGCCATCCTTGATGGGGGCCAGCCGCTCGGGGGTGAGTTCCCGATCTTCCAGGTTCGCAAACTTGGTCACCAGCCGGTGCAGCGTGGGGGCCGAGGTGCCAACCAGGGTGGCCACTTCCGCCAGACTGAACCGGTCCAGCAGCGAATGGCCCTCGGCATCCTTGGCCCGCGCCTCGCGGAGAATGCGGCACCATTCCGCGCCCTTGTCCAGCGCCAGGCGTTTCATCGCCGGCATTGGATTAGGCAGCAAAGGCGGCGCGCTCGCCATTCTCTCCCCCGGCAACTTGGGCGTTTCATCCGCGCGTGGCGGATTACTTTGGTGCGTGGGTTTGCCGGGGCGGCTCGGCGCGCCGCCCAAAGGTTTCAAGGTGTAGATGATTTCGCTCATGGCCGGGCTTTCAACGGGCTGGCGTCCTTGGTTAAAAGCCATGCAATGTTGGCGGGATGCATCCAGTCTACCCGGCACCGCTCCCAGTTTTTGTCCGTGGAAATGTGGCCGTAAACGCGATCGCGCAGCGCGCGGACCTCCGCTTCGGTCATCTGGGCGGGCGCTTGCATGGTGGCCGGTGACGCAGTCACTTATCCCTCCGCTTGAGTTCGGTTTTGATGGCCTTGGAAAACTCGGCCAGCAGATCGTCCGGCATCTTCTCAATCACCGGGGGCAAGGTGGCAATGGCAGCCTGCCGGGCCTCCGGCTCCCACTTCTGCCAATAGACGAATTTGTTTTCAAAGGCATGCAGGGCCGTGTCGAACAACTGGAGCTGCTTTTCCACCCGCTCCGGCCGGCCGCCGCCGTGGGGGCGGCCCGCCCCTTGCCGCTGTTCCAGGGTGAGAATCTGCTTGATGCCCGCCAGCACCGCGCCCAGACCATAGGCGCGCGTGCGGGGCGCTTCCGGGTCTTCCACCAGGAGAATGCGCGGCTCAAAAAACTCCTTCAGCGTCACATTCTTTTCCGTCACCTCATCCCGATCCGTCAGCGTCCGCTTGGCCTTGTCGCTCTCAAAGTAATCGTGAATCTCCTGGGCTTGAGCCAGCACGCGATAGGAGATTCCCAAGCTGGCCGCGATGGATTCTGGCGTCTCGGTTGGGAAGTTGGTTTGTGATGGCCCGGCCAGCATCCGCTTTTTCGCCTCGGCAAAAACCTCCTCAAGCATGGGGGCTACGATGTAGGCGAGCTGCCCTTTGGTGTAATGCCGGCGGTTGGCCAGCGTTTCAAAGATGATGGAATACACCTCGCTGTCGGCCACCACTTGCGCCGGAATGGTTTTCCAGCCCAGCTTTTTTGCGCACCAAAAGCGGTGCCGGCCATCCACAATCTGATGATCGGCGGTGATGTAGATGGGCGGCGTGGCGGCTTCGCCCCGGCGCTTCATGCCCTTGCGCCAGGACAATAACTCGTCGTCCGATAGGCGCGGTTGGGATTTCAGGGCCGGATGGATTTCCAGGTCGTCCAGGTTCTTGATTTCAATTTTGGTCATAATTTTTTAGCCACAGAGGCACAGAGGACACAGAGGGTTGGTTTTCATTAGGCATAAGCCGGCCGGGCCGGCGGAAAAAATTCCGGCTGGGTTTCCGTGGTAGCTCCGGCGCTGGTGGCCCTCCGCAAGGAGTGGCGGCGGAGGAACTCGTTGGCCAGCGCCGCCGAGGTCAGCTTGTAAACGCACAGGTGCGCGGCGTTCCGGCCCTCGCGGGTGCTGATGATTTTGTCCGGGTAAAACTTGCCGCCATGCGCATGGCCCACGTGCGCGATGACATTGGCCGTCTTCAGGATGTGCGCCGCACTCCCCGCAATGCCGGTGCCTGGCGTGCCGCCATTGGTGCCCCGCCGGAAGGCGTCTGGAACCAGGTCGGTCGTGAAGGTGGGTTCATCGCTGGCCAAGGCCCGTTCCACCAGCGTCACGCAAAAGTTTTTCAGCTCGTCATTTTTCCAGACGATCTCGCGTTCGATGGCCGCACTGAATTGCGGGTCGGCGCTCATTGCTTCCCTCCCGGATTGGATTTATTCTTGGCGGATGACTTCCCGTGAACGCGCCTGGCTGGACGATGCTTTTTTAATTGTCCAAGCAGAGATGTCAGTAAACACAACGCGGACGATGTTGCTGCACGCCGACGTGCTGGCTTTGAAACAAGTTCTGCGCGCCCTTCAACAACAACCAAAACTATCAGCGGCGTCCCTGGACGCTCTTTGGGATCAGGCAGCCAGCGGGGCGATGGCATCCCTCGAAAAACAGATCGAATCAAACCGTCTTCGCGCTTACGCCGAAGTGCGGCGCGTGAAGAGGAAGAGAAAATAGTTTTCATCGCCGTCCTCCCTGGGCGGACCAGCGCGGCTTTTGTGGCCCCACCGCCAGGTGGTTCCACCGGCCAAAGGTGGCGGCGATCCGGTCAGTGATCTCCGCTCGCTCGCGCGGCGTCAGGTCCGCATCCGTGGCGGCCAGTTGGCGCAGTTCATGCAGCTCGCCGGCCGTGGTGGCAGCGGCGATGTCCAGCAGATAGGTGAGCTTGGTCACTTGGCACCTCCCGGTTGATTGGCGTCATGCTTGGCTTTGGCTTCCTTAACGCTGGCGATGTAATCCTGCCATTTGCGCGCGGTGCCTTCTTCAGCGCACATTTTGTTGAGCAGAAAACGGAGCGTCCGGCAAAACGACCGGCGTTCATAGGAATTCTCGGGCGATGAAATGTCTATGGAGCGCACGACGGCCTGAACTTCCTGCATGGCCTGCTTTTGAAAGTCGAGGAGCAGGTAGGGGTTTTCGCCCGCCGCATCCTCCCAGATGCCCCAACTGCGGCGCAGATGCATTTGCACCATGTGGCCATGGATGACATTCACGCAATGCTCGGCGACGATGAACATCAGGCTGCCGGATATTTCCAGTTTCATGCGGCCTCCGGGTTTGAAATCCGCGCGAAATTCAGCGCGAGGTTTGCCTGCAAATCTTCCTGCTGGCGGATCGTATGCAGGATGGCTTGGGCCGTGAGCCGGGTTTCGTTATTCCGTGGCAGCGCCCCAGTCACCGCACCCAGAAGCCGTTTGCGGGCGGCAATTGAGTCGGGCATGGTTGCAATGGCGTGCATAGCGAGAAATTCAAGCGGGTTAGTTTTGTGCATTAGTCAGAGCGGTGATGATTTTCGGATAGGCGCGCGGATAGCGATCCGGAGTGGTAACGGCCTCGTAGGCGGTGTTTCGGGAAATTTTTAGGAAGCGGCATAAGCCAGCAACGCGGGGCTATAAAGATAATCGTGTAAGTGGCCAAAGCTAACTGAGAGGATAAAAGACTATGGCTATTACCGAAGCGGTGTTGGACGAACTACTGAAAGATTATGAAAAGCCCGATGATTTATTGGGCCAAAATGGGTTGCT
>CAIMLG010000341.1 GCA_903842235.1 uncultured Verrucomicrobia subdivision 3 bacterium | reverse complement strand
GGCTGATCCTATGGGACAGCCGCCGCTCCCTAGCCTCAAAATCTTAAACCGCTTTTTCATTTTCCATCTGGCTTTTCAGGACATTCCGCGCAAAATCGCGCCGGATTCAATCGCTATTGGTTGGCAGTGAAATCGGTTTTAAACCCGTTTCCCGGACAGGTCAAGGGTTGTTTTCCGCGTCGGCGGGGGATTTATGAAACCGGCCAAAGCCTCCCGGCTGACCGGGTGGGGAGGTTCGCGTGAGCGTTTGGGAGTGAAATGTATCTGAAGTCACCGATGCCGCCACAGCCCAGCCGGCAGAGGTAAGGTGGCAAAAGCGCACCAAACCGCACCAAACCGCACCAGACCGCACCAAAAAATAAAAATTTCATCCGCACCAGAAACTGGAGCAAGGGTGCCCCTGAAAACCGGGTCGCTTTTGTAAGTGCTTGATAGAGGACCGAAGACCGAATGGAATCTTTACCTGCAATTGCTCTGGGAAACCGGCGCCGCGCAGACCGACGCCGCCACGCTCAAAGCCGAGGACATTGACTGGTCAGCCCGGACGATCACTTATTTCCGCAAGAAGACCGGCACGCGGGCGCAAATCACCCTCAGCCAGAAGCTGGAAACCGTCTTGGGCCACTTGCCGACCCTCGGCGCTTTGTTTCCTCGAATCTCGCAGGAAGACCCCCATACCCGCTCCAAACGGTTCTATACCCGGACTGCTTCCTCCCCTCGCCACCTTGCGGGGCGACAGGCACCGGGCCGTTCCGCCGTGAACCGTCCAATTCGGCGGGTGGGACTCTCACCCACGAGCGCAACCACCTTCACGGGCTGCTGCGGTGCATCTTGACACTGTTATTATATTTGAGGAATAACGGTTCCTCACCGGCAGAAAGTGAAAGTGTAAAAACGCGGTCCAAACGAGAACTTTAAGAATAGGTTTGAGAACTTTTCCAGATTCTAGATCAAAATCCGGCCGCCGCAATTGACCTATAACGCACGTTTAAACCCGCGTTAAGGTGACCACAGCAGGCGTTTAAACCCACTTTACTGCCTCCCAATGGCGTTTTGGTCAAACTTTCGCCGAACTACCGACCCTAAATTAGGGTGGCAGCGCCGATACGAGCATGCCGATCCCAGGGACGTCGCCGGGCAGGAACAACGATTCCACGTTCCACGGCACAGTGAAGAGCTTCCGATTGGGGCCATTGTTCCCAGCCAGCGTGGGGGCGGTGTTGAGGTAAAAATCGCCGTAGCTTCCCATGGGGTATTCCCCGTTGGCGTCATAGCCATTCTGGTTGAAACCATAATCCCGTTTCGCGTATTTCATCCGCAAGCCGGCGACGGCGACAAATCGCCCCGAGGCCGCCTCGTAATAGCCATTGGCCGCCAGCAGATCGCCGATGCCACTGGGCCAGGCGGGGGCGGGAAAACTCTTGCCCGTTCCAATGTTGTCAGTCACCTCGACGATGGTGCCGTCCTGAATGCGCACAAAGAAACGGGTGACATACCAAACTAGGGTATATTGATAGCCATTATACCGAACGGGTTTGTCGGAAAAATCGAAGGCGGTCACGAGCGCGGCCGCTTCGGTCACCGAATCGTTCCAGGTGAATTTCTGGCTCAACTTAATACTGCCCTTGTAGCGACCCAGAACGATGCGCTGGATTGGAGGATTCCGGCCGTAGGCCGCATAATTCAATGGGGTTCCCCAGCCATCATATAAAGCCATATATCGGTAGACGACCAAATCCGCCTCAAACGAGGATTCCGAATCCGTCCACGTCAAACTCCCATTCTCCCAACGACAGCCACCAGGTGAGTTGTAGCTGGCCGCAAAACCGGCTGGAAAAACCAAGGGAATTCCGGGCGCATCCGA
Source organism: uncultured Verrucomicrobia subdivision 3 bacterium (assembly GCA_903842235.1). Lineage (GTDB taxonomy): Bacteria > Verrucomicrobiota > Verrucomicrobiia > Limisphaerales > UBA11358 > UBA11358. The sequence continues at coordinate 34,775 of CAIMLG010000341.1, read as the reverse complement.
GTCGGGATTTTTTGAGAAATCAATGCCACTGGTATCGGAAAAATAAACCCAGTCGGTGACGTAGCGGCGGTCCGGCGCGGGGACATTAAAAATTATGGTGGCGTTAATCGCGGCCGTCATCAAGTCTTCGCAACGGATCGTGCTATCGTAAACGATGTTCCGAGGCCCATACGGAAGAGAAATGGGCGCGTCCAATAGGGCCGTGGGGGAAATCGCGCCGACCCACTGAAGCTGGAAGCTGGTGCCCGCAGGGTAATTCTCGCTGCCGGCCAGGCCCTCGGGATGCAGTTGCCATTGCTCCGCCGAGTAGCTTTTAGTTCCATTGGCCAGCGCAGCCTGCTCGTAAACCGGCCAGGCTGAAACGAAGTAGGCAGAGTCTTTCCGCGTGGTGCCCGCAAATGAATATTCCCGCTGGATGCCGCGATAGCTACTTTCTTGAAAGGGGTTGGTGAAGCTCGGCCGAAAGCCAGGCACACCACATGGCCAGGGCGTGAAGCCGACGATGCCGAGCCGCTCATCAATGTCGGCGCGGTGGAAGGAGAGCCAGCCGGTAGGGATGCCGATGCAACTGCAGACGCCAAACCAAAACGTCGGCACCTGGGAATGCACCTGAATCGTCCCCGGCGCGCTGTAGGTTGGATCAACGCCCCAGGTGCTCATTCGGGATCATCCGGCGCTTTGTAAATCAAGGAGCCGAAAATTATCATCGTCCGCTGCTTGCAACTGTTATCAGCGGCGCGGGAGGCCACCTTGACCTCGCGCAACTGGATGGGGTGCCAGTTGCCATCGCTGCCTTTGCTGCCGGCCGGGTCCAAGACGACAGGCGACTGGATCGGCCCGTTGGGGGGCGACCAGGACATGCCGCCGGTATCGCCATCGGTGCGGACGTAGGCATCCACGCCGCCCTTTGGCGCGGGGTTGGCGCTGACGGTATTCTTTTGGATGTGCGGCGTGCCAGCTTGGGTATTCTGCAAATAGGTCCGCTTGGCCAATTTCACCTGGCTGCCGCCGCCACCTCCCAGCGGGCCGCCGAAAAAATAGCTCAGATCAATGGTCGTGATCCGGTGGCGGGTGGCGCGGATGGCATCAATCAAATCGTAGCCGGTGATCCGGAGCGGCGCGCCGAATTCCACCTTGGTGACACCCCGCGCGATATCCCCGCTGACGCTTTGCACCAGCGCCTGCACATTGCGCCAGTCCGGCTGGCCCCCGACGCCCGGATGGGCGGTGAGAAAATTCAAACAATTGGAACGGCTGATGGTCCGGCCGGCGATCTCTTCGACATTGGTGAAGCTGCCTTCGATGCACAGATTCTGCCAGCTTTCCCACATGGCTTGGGCGAGGCCGGCGGGCATTTGCTCGGCAAACTGGGTCACCTGATTTTGCGACTGAATGAAATCTTGAAACTGGCCGCCGGTGTCAATGCTCACCAAGGTCATGTCATGACTCAGGTTGACGCGCTCCACCTGATCGCCGGAGTCGCCTTTGTCCTTGGTGATCATCGCCGTGGCTTCCACCCGCACCTGCTGGGCCTTCACGTTGGGAATCCAGTCGCACCAGGAGCCGCCGATCAGCTCATAGATACAGGTGGGATCGTAAGCCTCGGGATCGCCGTTGGCATCGTATTCGCCGTTGGTGACGATGGTCACGCCCGGTCCGGAATCCACGATCAGGTCCACCGCTTTGATTTCGTCATGTTTGGCTTTATCAATTGCCGGACACCATTTCTTCCACGTTTCAATGCTGTTGAAGTCCGCCGCCTGGCTGGCCAGCACGGCGGTTTGCGTGGTGAGGCTGGCGGAATAGCCGGTCAAATCACAAAACAAATCCACGCCTCGGAACCGCAGTTCCGGATCAGCCGGGAGGTTGGGGTAGATTTCACTGATGATCTTGAGGTAGGACTTGCCATCCTGGGTGTTCGTCTGGTCGTAAATGATCCGGACATAACTGCGCTGCCAATCCGGCCGATCCTTGATGCTGACCTGCTCGCGAATGGTCGCAGCGCGCAGATCAATCGTTGCCGGGATCAGGCTTTTCTGTTTTCGAAAATGGACCGTGGGAAAGGGCAGCGTGCTGTAATCCCAGTCCATCACGAAATCCGGCTCTTTTTGAAACATGGCGCGAATGACGTCCGCACAGTTGATGCCTTTTTTCTGGTCGCTGAAAGGCTGCATGTCCGGGTCCACCACGCCGAGCGCGATCGGCGCGCCCTGACTGATGCACCAATTGACCGCATCGGCAATCTGCTCGCCAGTGGTGGCCGCGCGCCAGCCGTGCACGCCGGTCTCCGGACCCCCGCGCAGAATGTTGAGGATGACGCGGGGCGACGTATAGGCGGTGAAGATGGGATCGGCGGTGCCGGCGGCGGCCTCGGCATAATTACCCACCGTGTAGCGGAAGGTCTGCTCGTAGATTTTATTGGCGAGATACCACCACGGCCCCACCAGCCGGCCGAGATGATTTTGCGAATCCGGCGAGCCGCTGCGCGACCACGGTTCCACCCGGCCGAGAAAGCGGCGCACGCCGTGCGGGTCCAGCACGGCCAGCAACTGGCCATAGGGCCATAATTCCGCCGCATCCAGTTCCCGGCCGCCCACGGTCAGGGACCACACATCGGCGGCAAGATTGTTTTCCTGAAAGGTGGCCGACTCAATGCCCAGTTGGGCGAAGGGGACGGGCGCGCCCGCCGCCGAACCATCGGCCTGGATTTTTTGAATGCGCCAATCCATGAAAATTATTGGTTGACCAGGACAAAGAGCTGGTCGAGCTGTTTCTGCTGGCCCTCAAAACCCTTGGTGGTCAGAGTGAGCAACTGGTTATAGAAGGTCTGCGCGGAGTCGTTGTATTTGCCCGCGCGCGCGGCGGCCTCGGCGAGGGTTTTGGCATGCCCCCCCAGGGCGGCATCCAGTTGCATGACAAAATCCGACTCGGCAGCGCTCAGTGCGTCGCCGCCGTTGTATTTATCCGAGAGCGCGGCCCCGGTCTTTACTTCCTTGCCCAGCTTGGTCTCGGCGAGTTTATCGACCGCCTGAGACATGATGGCCGTCAGACGGGCGGCCAGTTCGCTGTCGATCTGGGCGGTGGCGGCCGCATTCTCTTTCATCGCTTGTTCCAGTTCGCGCTTGAGCCGGTCGGATTCCGTGGCGTTATCCTTGCCCTTCGTCTGCGCCTCATTGGCCGCCGTTTCTTTTTTCTGGAGATCGCGATTAGCTTCCGGTGAATTGGCCTGGTCATACTGGCGGCGCATCTGGCGGAAACGATTCAACTGTCCTTCGGCCATCTGGTAATAACCCAGCGTTTCTTGCAGCAACTTTTCTGCGCCAGCCACATCGTTACCCGGCACATTAATCCCCGACTTTTCCACCTTCTTGGCGTCGGCCAATCGCTTTTGCGCAGTCCCGACATTTTTTTCCCAATTATCCCGGTCCTCCTGGGCTTTGCTGGTCGCCTCGGTCAGGGACAATCCGGATTCGGTTTTAATTATATTCGTGCCCGAAATCTGATTGTTGTTTGGTGCTACCGTCGTAAAGTCGACCTTCCCCTCGGGGCCAAAATCTTTCACGCGATCGCGATGCTTCTGGGCGGCCAGCAATTCTTGTTCGGCCTGGGCCGCCGCCGCATCCAGTTCCCGCTGTTTGAAGATGGACTTACTGAGCGCAGCCTGTTTGGCGGTCTCATCGTCGGCCTTGTTTTTCTTCTTGGCGGCGGCCTCATCCTTGGCGGCCTGGGCTTCAATGCCGGCCTCCTGGATAATGGCCTGATCTGGCCGGATATTCCCCATCTTGGTGTCAAAATCGACTTTGGCCTTGTCGGCCGCTTCTTTGGCCTTGGCCTCGGCGTCGCGGGCGGCCGCCAGCGCGTGCATCAGACTCAATTGCGAAGACAGCGCCTGGGCAATTGTCACCTCGTGCTGGGAGATAGTGGCGATGGTGTCAATGTAAGCCTGTGCCTTGCTGCGCGCTGTTTCCATGTCCGTGCCGATCTGTTTGATCGCCTCGGAAAACGGACTCTTGGCCGCCGCTGCGCCCACGGCATCCAGATTGGCCTGCCACTCGCTGAAATCGGCACCTAATTTTTTAATGATCAGGCCCAGCGCCAGCGCCGGCCCGATGGGTCCGCGCAACATCTGCAGCATGCTTGCCCCGGCCTGCCCGGCCGCGCCGGGCATCAAGCCAAACAGCGTGTGGAGTTGGCGGTGATTTTTGTGGAGAAATTCCGTGGCGGCCGCGCCCTCTTTTTCCGCCTCGGCCAGTTCCGCATTGGCCCCGGTGGCGGCTTTGATGGAGCCGTTGACCGTGGTCAGCTCGCCGGAGAGTTTCTTGACCTCGTCCACGTTGCCGAGCGCCTTGGCCTTGCCGATGCTTTGCTCCAGGGAATCCCGCAGCGCCTGAGCCCCCGCCAACTCGGCCTTGGTGGTGATCAGGATTTCCAATGTATTTTGATCGCTCATTTTTTAGCGCACGCGGAAAAACTCAAACGGCTGGTCCGCTGCGGTGATGAACCGCGTTATGCCGGTGGGCAGGTTGGTGGCGATCTGCCAGTCCATCAGGTTGGTGGATCGCTGCACCTGCCATTGCCAGTTCGGCCAGAGCTCATGATTGTATTTTGGCTGCGCCCATGAAATCACGATCCCGGTGCGGTGCGATGGCGTCGTGGCGGCGACGCTCTTGGCGGCGACGCGCTGTGGCACCACGGTGGCGGGCTGTGGAGCCGCGCAGCCGGTCAGCAGGGCCAGCAACAACACACCAATGAAAGGCCGGACATTCATGCTCAGGGATTCCGCGCCACCCATTTGCGGAGCAGACTCAAGTCGGGATTCTCCGAGCGTAAACTTTCCCCAACCACCGTATCGCTGGAAGCTGGACTCGCCCGCCCCGCCAGAATTTTTTGGATTTTGAACTCTGTGGCAGGCGCTTTGGCCAAATGGCGATTCGCTTTGGTCAGACTCGCCAGCGAGTTGGTCAATACCAAGTCATCATCACCAGGCACTAAAATGGAGAGCGTCCCCATGTAAAGACTGAGACGGCCCAAAAACTTGGCCGTGTCGTTGTTGGCGGCGGTGTGCGAATACACTGCCCGAATCAGTTCCTTGAGTTCCGTAATGGCGTCGGCATTGGTTCCGGCGGCGCACCGCACCCAGTCCAGTGCATAGATCGCCCCTTGTGCCTGTCGGGCGTTCTCCACCCATCCGACCAGCAGTGACCTCTTTGCGTCGGCCACAATGTTCGTGTTTTTGGAGTCGGTGGCCAGCGTGGCCGTTTCCCGATAACCCTTGCCGAAATCGGTCGGATTCATGTAATCGCAGCACGCAATGAAAATCTTTTCCGGCGGCATGTTGGTGTCGTTGATGACGGCGGAGAACGCGGTTCGCGCCTTCGTCTTTTGCCCCAACAGGAAACGCGCCTGCGCCACCGCCAGCAGGTTTTGGCTGGCGTTGTGGACATTCGTGCAGGCGTCTATCGCCGCATTGGTCTGCCCGCCCACGGCGAGCACCCGCGCCATCGTGCGCCACGCTTCATCGGAAAGTTTACTATTGGTGGCCAGCGGAAGCATTTGCGTGTTGACGATGGTGACGGCAGCCTGCCAGTTGGTCCGGGCCGTTGAGTTGGCTAGATTCCCAATCACGTCAATTGGTGCGGCCAGAGTGAGGTTTCCGAGGCCGAGCGCCGCCAATAGTCCGAAGGTTTTTAGTAGGGTATTTTTCATAATTGGTTATGGGGTGATGGGTGTTAGGGCCACTCGATACCAAACGCCATTGACGTTCGCGTAAAGAAAGGGATTCCCGTCGCCGTCCACGCCGATGCGGATTTGTCCAGTGGTGTCCGCCGTGAACTCCACAAGGTAAGTCGGCTGGACGGTGGTGGTCGGAGCGCCGTCGGCAGAAACGGAAAATGGATTTTCCCGAGGCATACCGGCAATATATTCACTCACCGGTTTACTGGCATAAATCAGCGGGCGCAGGTTGCTGGACTCATTGCGAATTTCCAGCATCGGCGACGTCGTCCCGTCTTGATCGCCTCCGGCTCCTACTCCAGCCCACACCCGCGCTGCCGGAACCGTTGAATGCGGGGCATCCCAGCCCTCTTGGACGCCTTTTAGGGCGATGCCGTTCACCGACTTTGCGATCACCCCATAGCCATCGTAGGATGATGCCACCACCGTGTTTCCAGAACCAAGAATGGTGGACACCCCAGTGAGATCAAGCGGAAGTGCACCACTGCCGGATGGCCAAGTTCCAACCGTGGACGTGGCATCAACGATCAGTGTCCCAATCTCCAAAGACGCCATCCCCCAATTCAAACTGCCACTAAAATAAATAGAGGGAAACCATGAGTTTATATCGTTCATCAGGGAATCGAGGCTCGCCCCCCCTAAAGTGGCTGCATTAACGTCCGTCAGTGACGAACCATTAAAAGAAGTTTGAATCTGGTTGCCACTCACTGAAACCAACGCGCCTGCGGCGGTGCTGGTTCCCATCTGAAGCGCCCCCGCCGGAATACCCGTCAGGCCGGAACCGTTGCCGGAAATCACGCCGTCCACCGTCAGGTTCGTGGTGATGCCGACCGCCGACCCGTTGAAATTAACCGTGCCGACATTGGTGCCATGCTTGGTGAACACCACGCCCCCGCCGGTGATCGTGGTGGTGGGCTTGCCGATGGTGAAGGAATTGGAGACGGTCAGACTGGCCACGCCGGCGCCCGCTAGATTGGCGGTGGTGATTAACCCGTTTTCCAGCGAGGTATTTTTTTGGCCATTGGTCAGCACGTTCAGCCCGACAACGATGGACCGAATGGAATCAGTCAGGGCTGAATTCGTGAACTGATACCACGCCGTTTGAGAAACCGCGTTGCTGGCGATGAGGGAAAGGACTTGATTGGTGGCCGCGCCGGCGAGATTGGTGGCGGTGCCGCTGGAGCCGCCGCCGCTCAAGTTGGCGGCCGCAAAATTGGTGGGCAGCACCACCGTTCCATTGGTGGGGTTGAACAGCACCGTGGGCCAGGCGGGGCAGGCCAGCGTCCAAAGGCCCAGGGCCAAGGTCAGGAAATTTTTTTTCATAATGGGGTTCAGCGCCACGCGGGTCATTGGGTGTTTTCTTTCACGACACAATCGAAATACAAATTGTAGGCGTTGGTGGCATAAAGCAGATAAATGGTGAAGCCGCTGTTATTTTTGCTGCCCACATACCAGGTCAAGCCGGCCGTGGGCGCGGTGGCGGTGTAATAATCGTTGGGCGTGAGACTCACGGAATAATTGCCATCCGGCATGAGCGGCGTGCTGAAGCCGACGCCGATGCTGGCGTAATTGGCCGGCACCGTGCAGGCAAACGCCTTGGCCGGGCCAATCGTATTCGCCAGGGCGTTGCTGGTGGACGTGACCAGATTGCTGGTGGTGAGGATCGCCGCCGAGAGCGCATTGCTGGCGTTCACCGTGAGCGTGCGCAGCGCGTTGCTGCTGGTGACGGTGAGGTTGCTCACGGAATTAATCTGCGCGAACAGGGCGTTGCTGGACGCCACGCTGTTACTGCTCAGGGCCGCCACATTGGTTTGGATCAGGTAGGCGATCCCGTTGCTGGTGGTGACCAGGTTATTGGCCACCACTTGAATCTGGATGGCCAGGGCGTTGCTGCTGGTGGTGGTGCCGTTGGCGCTGGCCGACGCGATGAGGTTGCTCTGGGCGACGAGCTGGGCGGCAAAGTTGGTGCCGAGATAATTGCTGGTGCCGGTGAGGGTCAGGAAAAAATTCGTGGCCAGCGCATTGGACACGGAATTCAGCCGGGCCACGGCGTTGGTATAGTTCCAATTGGTGCCGAAGCTCTGGGCGGCGGCCAGGGTGTTGCTGGCGAGCTGCAGCCGGGCGGCCGTGTTGGTGCCGAGCACATTGGTGCCATCCTGAAAGGTCTGGTAGGAAAGCCAGTTGGTGGGCAGCACCGTGGCGGGCAACGTGCCGACCAGGTTGGAGGTGGCCAGGTAAAATCCGGGCAGCGCCACGCCATTGCTATCGCACAGCAGGGTGTAGCTGGGCTGGGGGAAAGCTGAAATGGGCAAAGCCGAAAGCAGAAAGAGCAGCGGAATTTTCCCCAGCAGTTTTTTAATTTCAAATTTCATAATTTCAACGTTGGTTTACGAGTGACCGTTTTGGCCGATGTCCAGCGTCCAGAGGCCATCCACGGCGAGGACCGACAAATCGCGGAAGAGGCCATCCGCGCAATGCAGGGCATAGACCGCCTGCCCGGCCCCGTTGTAGCCCGCCTGGGCCACGTCCAGCACCCAGCGGCCGTTGCCCAGCAGCGTGAACGTCACATCGCGCGTCTGGGCATCCGCGCACACAAACGAGAGTTTGCCGCCCACCTTGAAGGCTTGCGGCAGCGTGGGCACGCCGATCGGCAAACCGCTGTCTTTGACCTGCACTTGGGTGGCGCAGAAAACGATCTGGCGCGGCGTGGCCTCATCCGTAACGCCGTAGATGACGAGCCAATAATTCTGCGCGCCTTGCGGGGCCTGAAAAGCATTCAGGGCGGATGGGATGGCGAGTTCAATCTGCTCATCCGTGCCCGCTAGCCAGGAGGTCGCGGTGCAAGCGTTGTTGATCTCGTCATTAGCGATGGACTTGGACCAATAGACGGTGGCGGCATGGGGGCTGCCGGTGGTCTGCAGCGCCACATAGACGGTGGCGATATTCGCATAATCCAGCTTGGTGTCCTCGGCCAGCGCGCCCTGGCTAAAAAACATCTGCAACACGAGGTCCGCGCCGGTGGGGATGACCACGGCCTGGCCGGTGCCGGCGTCGGTGGGGGTGCCGGCCGACCACTGGTTAATGTTATTGGCAAATCGAATCACGATGCCGGTGGGTGCTTTGGCCATATTCAGGATTTGGTTGGGGACCAGGTGCCGCCGATGATGGGATAGCTGAAGATGACGAGCGCGCCGCGCTTCTCCACCAGCTCGATGCGCTGGATGCCGCAGTTCCGCAGCCAGACGTGTTCGCCGCCCTGGCTGAACTGCAGATCGGCCAGCGTCGGCACCTGATCAGGATGGGTGCCGAAAAACAGCAGAGCCTCGCCCAGCGTCGGAAACGACCGGCCGGCCGCGAACGAACAGGACATCGTCTTGGTGATCCGGTCGAACAAATTGGGGATCGCCGCGCCGATGGGCCGGCTGACCTGGATGGACCGCTCCTGGCTGAACTTCCAGCCGCCCGTCCAGATTTGCTCGGCAATATTGCCGAGCAAAATCGGACTGGCCGGGCCGGCGGCAGCGTCGCCCCGAGGGTAAGCGGTGACATCCATGATCGGTTATTTCGCCGTCGGAGTTTTCTTCTCGGCGTCGGCCTTGCTGGCGGCCGCGTGGCCTTCCAGATTGGTCACGGCCGTGTGCAACGCCCCGGCGGCATTGAGCAGGTGCGGGCTGGCCACCTTCAGTTCGGCGGCGGCGGTTTTAACGTCCTCCCGCAACTGCGCGGCGGACTTGATGAGTTCGTCGATTTTCATGGTTTTATTTTTGAGTTAACTGCGGTTTAACGGAGGGTTAAGCGACGCTGGCGCGGGCCACCGGGGCACCGGCGGTGAACGGCACCGTGGTGCGCCAGGTGAGTTCGCCCACGCGGTTTTGTTTGCGGTTCCAGGCAAAGCCATCGTTTTCCGCGAGGAACGCCTGTTTGAGCACGACACTGTTCGCGCCGAACGTGAGGGTGAGATCGGCCCCGTTGGTGGATTCCAGTACGCCGAGCGCCTGCGCGGGCATCAGTTGCGCGGCCACTTGCGCCTCCGTCGGCCCGATGGGCAAACCTTTGCAGCTCGCCTCAAAGCCGTTGATGATGGCGTCCAACTCGCCATAGCCATCCACCGTGCAAGGTTCAAAATCCAGATCATATTTCCAATCGATTTGCGCGCCGGATTTGAGCGCAAAACTGGTGAAGCCGGTAATGCCCGTCCACGTGGCGGAAATGACCGGGGCGCGGAACTTGGTTTTGTCGAACGCCGGGGCGGCGTAAGCGTTGCCGATGGAGTAAGTGTAATAGCCGTTCGCCTGGTCCGGCGTATTGCCGGGCAGCAGCAGGCCGGTCCATTCCACATCCGCGCTCCACAATTCTTTTTCCACGGAGAGCGTCAAGTTGGCCAGCTTGGTGAGCTGCGCGTGGACCACGGTGAGCCGACTGCCGTCCTGGCCATTGACCACCAGCGGGAGCGCGGTGACGCCAAAGAGCTTGCTGCCAATGGCGGGATTCAGCGCCACGCCGGGCAGGATGAGCGAGAGATTTTCCCAGCCGCTCCAGAGCTTGCCGCTGACCGTGACCCGGCGCTTGGTGGTGACGCTATCAAAGCGGCCAAATTCCTCGGCGCTGATCTCGCGCAGATTTTTGACGAACTTGGCCTTGATGCCGCCGTCGCCAAAGCGGAAGTTGCCGGCATTCCACGTGGCGTAGCCCGGCCCGACGATGATATTTGAACTGTTCATATGGTTTTAGGGGTTAGGTGTTGAATTGCAAATAGGGCGAGGCGAGAAAACCTTGCAGCCAGGCGCGGGCGGCAATCGGCTGGCCGGCGCTGGCAAAGGGCGCGGTATAAACGGCATCGCTGGTGGTGGGCAGAACGCCATCGGTGCGATAAAAAATAGCTGCGCCTGGCTGCGCACAGGCAAGCGTGACTTGACCGGCGGCCACGGCGTGAGTAAGCGCCGGCAAGGCGGCGAGCATCTCCCCGGAAGCCGAGGTCTTGCCGTTCACCTGGTAAATGTTCAGCGCGCCATCGGGGATGTGCTCAATGCTGGGATTGGACAGGGAGATATTATAGGGCCAGCCGGAATTGCCCTTGATGGTCGCCGCGATAATTTCGGCGATCGCGCGGGCGCTCAAGCCGCTGCTCACCAGCTTGGGGTTTTGAAACACGCCGATGGTGAACGGCACCTCATCGTAAAACACACCCTCAATGCCGCTGCTGTCGTCATTCGCTTTGGCCACGTAAGGCACGATGAGCGTGCCCAGTTTGGCAACTTTGACGGTGACCTCCGCGACAATGTTTTTTTGCGGGTCCACATGGACCGCGATGCCGCGCAGCGCCGCCACGGCGCTGATACTATCGGCCAACACCTGTTCCAGAGTTTCCAAAGCTCCGCGCGTCAGACTCATGATGGGCCTCCAGTGCGCAGCAGGGCCGCAATTTTCATTTGCACGGCCGTCGCCGCCGTGGAACCAATCTCCGCTTCGGACGGAATGACGGACGGGTTGGGTTCCTTGTGGGCGGAGCGCACCAGCCAGTAAAAAACCACCTCGCCCACGGCATCGGCCGTGTGCTTGTATTTGCCGGTTTGGGTTTGCGTGACCAGCGAGGCCACACTGCGCCGGGCGACGAGCGCCGGCCGTTGAAAACCGTTATCATCCACGATCGCAAACTTGAGGTTGAACTCACGGGCGCGGTGGCCATACGCCGCCGCCGTGGCGGGGATGGTGAGATAAGTCTTGCCCGCGCCCGGCTTAAGATCGCCCCCGCGCAATTGATAGCCCACGCCCTGCTGATCCACCCGGATAATCACGCCAGCGGCCAGCAATTGCCAGGTAGTCGCGCGGGCCGCGCCCGACCAAAAGTTCGTGGAGGGAAAACCTTGTTTATTTTTCGGCAGCGCGAGGAAATGATCCTGGAACAGTTTTTTAACCGCCGTGCCGATGGCGGGATTCACCACCGGCGGCTGCAAACCCGCCTGCATCCGCGCCAGGGCGACGGTGACATTGTCCCGGATGTCAATTTGGATGGCACTCATGCGGGTTCGGTGTTGAAGAGGTTGGCAAAATCAATTTCGCGCGGCTGCACCTCAGTCTCATCGTCCAGCAGGCCGAGTTCTTTGGCGGTATCCCAATCCACATCCTGCGTCCACATGCCGGAACTAAAAGCAAAGGGCGGAAACGGATTGTCGAGGCCGTCCGGGAAAAGTTCACTGCTTCCGAGGGAGTCCCAAATGGGCGAATTTTTGAGGGCCACCATGCGGCCCGAATCGGCCAGGGCGGCATACGCCTTGAGATCGCCACTGTCGCGGGCGGCCTCCAGCCAGCGCTGTTCCCAATCGCGCGGCTTATTCCGATCCTCGAAGCGGACCAGCTCCAGCGCCGGAAAGGTGTCCAGCACGGCGGGATCATTCTGCTGGATCAGGTGGCCCGCGCCCTGGGCGAGCTGCACATTGGTTTTCAGCACCAGATTGATGCGGGCATCGCTGGCCAGATCGGTCAACTCGCCAGTCTCGCCGGAAGGCGTCACGCCAATGCTCTTGAAATATTCCTTGATGGCCAGGCGCGCGGTGGCGGGATCGCTTTCCCCGGCCAGCAAGTCGCCAATGCCGGTTTTGTATTTCCCCAGCAAATCTTCCAGCAACGTCCGGGCGCTGAAGAGCGACTGCCGGCGCACACTGGCGGCGATCTGGGTGCGGATGCCGGCCGTATCCAGCGCCGTGGGCAAAAGATTCTTGCCCGCGAACAGTCTCGCGCTGTCGCTCAACGTGGCTGGAATGGAAAGGGTCATTTAAATTCCGTCCTGGTTTTCCTGGCTGAACTGTCGCTCGGGCCGTTGAATGGCGGGCACGGGCGCGGTGGCTTCCATCGGCGCGGCAATGGGCGTGTCCGGCTGATCCACCACATCGGAACCATCGGCCACGCGGTTGAGGTCGCGCTCGCGGCGGGCCACGTTTTCGCGCTCGTCCTGGGTGAGTTCCTGTTCCAGCGCGCCTTTCAGCCGGGCAATGATCAGATCCACGGTGACATCGCGCAGACCTTTGGGAATAGTGGTCAAATCGGCGTCCAAATGGTTGCTCTGGCAACTGGCGACTTTGCGGCGGACATGGTCCACCACGCCCTGAATAATACCGGGGGAACGATTAGCCTGGCCATCGGCCAGCGCGGCGCTATCGCACGCATCAATCAGCGCGGCCACGCGGGCTTCGTAAAGCGTCGCGTTGGTGATGGCGATCCAGTTGGACATAAATCAAAACAGCGGATATTCAAACGCCTGCGGCCGGCGAAAAATCGGCGGACAGGAAAATAATAGAGCGAGGCGTTTGAGCATTTGAAAAAGCCCGGCGGGGTTAGCCGTCCCACCGCCGGGCGGGGTTTGTTAGAGCAATCAACTGCCGGTTTGCAGCCAGACGTTGCTGATGGTGACGGAACTCGCGGCCCCGCCCACGTTGACGGCGGCATTGGTGATGCCGGAGAGGATCAGGGCATCACCCGGACCGAGTGTATAATCCGGAAGGACCGCCCAATCGCGCACGGCCGTGGTGCCGGTGGCGGTGAAGGTGGTGATGAAGGGCTTGGTGGTGGTCACCAAGTTATTCGTTCCGGCGAACTTCACTTTCCACTGGAGGGCTACCAGTCCGGTATTCGTGGCATCGCCGCCGACCAGGTTGATGCCAATGCCCAGGTGCCGCCCCTGCGGGATGGTATTGGTGACGAGCAGGGATACGGGCAGGTTGGTGGTGGCCGTCAAACAGGTGACCGGAGCGGTCAGCGCCGACTTGACGCTGCGCGGATATACCTGGGCCTGCGCCGGGAGGGCCAATGCCGCCAGAATTCCGAGGATGGCAATGACCAGCATTACCTGCAGGAGACTGAAACCGTATTTTAATGTTTTTTTCATGATCAATTTAATTTGAGGTGGTTGGGGTGTGGCGAAGGCCGCCACACCCCGAGGGTTTATTTCAACGTGATGCGCTTCATCGCCTCGGCGCTGGTTTGCTTGAGGTCTTCCGAGTAGTCCACGAAGTGGCCACCGTAGAGACCATTGGCCGCCATGTAAGAACGCACGGCGGTGATGTTGTTTTGACCGGCGGTGAACACCTTGAAGGCGCTCGGATCATAGACGGTGGGGCTGGGCAGCGAGAAATGCACCAGCACATCGCCGATGAGCAACTGCTTTTTGCTCTTGGCCTGGCCGAGCTGTTTTTCGTTGTAGCTGATGGCGTAGGCTTGCATGTCCACGGGCACGGTCAGACCGGTGCGGACCTGTTCCAGCGTCAGCGGCATGGCCTGGACGCCATTGCAGCGGGCCTTGGACTTGGGATGGTTGCGCAGGACGCCCCAGGCTTTGAGGCTCATGGTCACCTGGATCATCTCGCTGTTGCCACAGGCGGTGGCGAGATCGATGATGACCTGGTCGAGCTGCTCAATGGGATCGATGTCCTTATTGCTCCATTCGCCGAGGTCGGCCTCGGCCACAACTTTGGAGAGGACATAGTCCACGCGCTTCTTGGCATTGCTCAGGGCAATGGCATTCAAGAGCGCCTTGATCTTGCCTTCATCCAGCAGTTGCTGGGCGAGCGGGTTGTCCGGACCGGCCTGGCGGCGTTCCTCTTCGTCCACGGTGACTTCCAGCGCCTGCGGTTTGCAGTTGAAGAATTCATCGTCGGCCGAGAATTCAATCCGGGTCGGATCGCCGCCCAAAGCGCGGGCGGTGTTATAGACCTGGAACGAATTGACATCGTCGAAGACCTTGTATTGACCGTTGCTGCCGGGAACCTGCACGGTCGGACACAGCCGCTCGGCCAGCTCTTGCGAGCGGCGGAGATCGTTCATGTGCCCGATGGCAAAGTTCGTGAGTTGTTGATTTAGGGTTGCAGTGATTTGGCGTCCCATATGTTTATCTTTCTATTTCTATTTTTCGGTTGTGGAGGTTTAGGCCGCGATGGAAGGCGACCACAGATCAGCGAGGAACAAGTCGCCCGCCGCCGCGCCGGCCGGTTCCAGGCAGACGCCGACGAGCACGCGGGCCGTGCCAGCGCCAGGATCGGTGATGACGGTGCCATCATCGTTTTGCACCAGGCGGTCGCCGAAGGCGATGGCCCCGCCGGCTTTCAGCCGCACGGGCGGCGTCTTGCCGAGGGCGGCGACGCTGGAATTTTCGGCGGCGGTGCCGCCGTCCAAAACCACGAGCTGGGCCGGGACGGTTTTGGAGTTGTTGAGGGCGGGGACACCGGCGGTCACCTTGAGCAGGTAGCCTTCCTTGTCCGTGAAATCAACGCCGGTGATGGGCATCACCGAGTTGGCTTTGGCGAATAATGCGCTATTCATATTTGGATTCGTTATTGGTTGCGGTTGGGGAGGTTTATTTCAGGCCGAACAATTCTGGCTTGGAGCGGCGGACGGCGTTGCGGGCGTCTTCGTAGCTGCAGCGGTTTTGCAGCTTGTAGTTCTGCACTTCGTTTTCCGCCTGATTAGCCTGGGCGGCGGTATCCGCATGGGCTTGGGTGCCATTGCCGCCATCCTGACGGTTCAGGAGGTTCTGGCGCTGGCCCTCGGCGGCGACGGCGGGTTTCAGGCCCAAGTCCGAGATGTAGGCGAGGCGATCCTCGCGGTTCTTGAGCGGAATCAGCGCCGGGCGGAGTCGGTTGATGATTTTGGTGTCGGTGATTTTGTGTTCGGCCAGGATGCCGTCCACTTGCTCGCCCAGGAGCGTTTGGTTTTCCGTCTCCAGCGCGGTCACGCGGTTTTTGAGCGGCGTCACTTCCGCCTCGGCGGTGGTGGCGCGGTTGATGATCTTGGTCACTTCCGCGAGGAGGGCGTCTTCGCTTGCCTCGGCGGCGAGACCAAGTTTCGTTGCAATGGTTTTCATGCGGTTTTTTACTTGGTTGTTTTTTTGTTGGTTTGCCGCCGACGCACCCGGCCGAACCTCGGCCTGGCTGTCAGCGAAATCTTTTTTGCAGTCCGGGCAGTACGCCTGGTCATTGGCCCCGAAGACGAGCTTGGTCTGGCAGTCCGGGCAGCAGCCGTTATCGGGCACGGCCCGGTTGGAGAGCGGCGTAAGCAGCGCCTTGCCGTTGGGGAAATTGGTGAAGCCCACCGTGTCAATCTTGAGGATGCGCACGCGGCCATTGCCCAGCGCCTGCACGGCCCCCGGCTGCTCGGCATCCGCCACAAAGCTGGTCCATTTGAACCGCTTGTTTTTCAGCGCAGTGGCCCCCACATCGGTTGGCTCGTAAGCGGTGGCCCAGATGCCCTGGCTATCCTTCTCAAATTCCTTGGCCCAGGCAAACGCCTGGCTGCTCATCTCCGAGTTGTAGATGAAATGTTCCTCACCGAGATACAGCCCGCCGTTTTTAGCCTTGGTGTTGCGCAGATCCGCGAGGATGGAATCCAGCGCCTGGTCATCCAGCACCTGCACCACGCCAGCGACTTTGTTGGGCAGCTCGCCACGCGGCACCAGGTGCAGGCGGGCGGGGAGGCCGGTGGCGGAAAATTCCAATGGCAGGGAACGATTGGCGATGAGGAGTTGGCGATTCATAAAAGTATTACTGGAGTCCTTTCGACAAACCATCATTGAGGATGGCTTGGAGGGCGTGGGCGCTGGCCGGGGCCTGCACCACATCCTGGGTGAGCGCCTCCAGCCGGGCCATCAGCGCGGCGGTTTTTTGCTGGCGGAGAGTGGGATCGGCAATCTGCGCAATGGCGTCGGCCTCCTCGCGCGTGGCTTCCACAATGGGGGCCAAATCAGCGGCCACGGCGGTGAGAAATTGCTGTTCCAAGTCGGCGGGAAGTTCAGGAACGTTGACAGCCGGGCCGGCCATGCTATTTTTAATATGACCCTGCGGGTTGTCAGCAGCGACTAGAGCCCGCAGGACGCTAGCGGAAGGCTGTTCTTCCGAGTTAGCTCCCTTCCGATTGCCAATCTTCCGCCCCAGTTTGCTTGGCGTGGTGATATGCATGTTAAACGCCTGGCCGTCCTTGGTATCCACCACCACCAAAAAGCCCCGCCGCTTGGACGCATCGTGAAAAATCTTTCCGTAATGCGTGCGGGTTTCCGCCCCGACTTTCAAATCCGCCGCTTTGCCGATTTTAACCGTGTCCCGGCCCCAGTTCAAAAGTTGCTTCCGGGCCGCCCCGTCCGCCTGGCGGTCCAGTTTGTTTTTTAATCGCGAGCCGAATTGCACTTGGCGGCCACTGGCATCCTGTTCGGAAACCCCGGTGGCCAATTGTTTATCCGCCTCCGCCGTGCTGATCCGATCCGGGGCGACGCCGCTGGGAATTCCCCCCGTGTGCTGGTTGCCGTGAAACGCATGGCCGGAAACATCACTGTTCAAAAGTCTTGTCAGCCGGTTGAAAATCGCCGCTGTGGATTCATCCAGCGTGTCGGTGGGAACATCGGTTTCCGGGGCGGCTTCCAAAAATTGATACCCGGTTTTTTCCGCCAGCCATTCCGGGTCCACCTTGATGCCGCAATTGTTCAACGCCGCGACATCGGTCACGAGCGCGGAGACATTCACCTTGTCTTGGGAGCAGAGTTCAAAATAGGCCAGGGTCGGTTGCCCGACATGTTTCCGGCGGAGGACATCGGCATCAAAATCCTTTTGGAAACATTCCGAGATTTTCTTGGCGCGAGCCGAGGCCACCACCTGGAAGGTGTCCTCATGCGCGCCGCCGGCCAGAGTGCCGCTGCCGGATTCCGCCAGCATGGTCAGCTTGCCGCTGGTGCCGGCGAGGATGAGCTGCTCCTGCCAGTAGCGCAGGAACGGACCAAACGGATCGCTGGCGCGGGGCGAATCATTAGCGGTGTAGCTGGCCCCATTCGGGATGGCCCCGCTGCCGCCCTCGGCCACGGCCTTGGCCGCCGCCTCAAACGCCGCCAGCTGTTCCCTGGGCACATTGGCCGGCATGGTCACCACGCCGCCGGGGATGCCGTAGATCTCCATGAAGCCGGCGTAATTCTTTTCCGCCAGCTTGGTGTAGATGAAAAATTGCAGGCCCACGCGGTCAATCGGCACGCGCACTTCGCGGGTGATGAAATCTTCGCGCGGGAGATTCTCGGAGCCGATGCGGTTAGTTTCGCCGAGGGTATAGACCGGCGTGGTGGTGGACTGCATGGCCGGGTTCCAATACCAAGCGCCAAACAGCCCCTCGCGGGAGAATTTCCAGGTGGGCAAACATTCCAGGTGGACCACGTCGCCCTCGGCCAGGCCCTCAGCGCGCTGCTTTTGCAGGTGGGCAAAGCCGCGAAAATCGCCCAGCGCCAGGTGTTCAATGGCTTCCTGCAAGTTATCCAGGGCATCGTAGGCATTCCGCAGGGTGGCCGCTTGCGCATCGGCCATTTCCTTGGTTGCGCCCGGCGGCAGTTTCTTTTCCTCGACGGTCTTGATCTCCCAATCAAACTCGGAAAACGGCGCGAGGCAGCGTTCCACCAAACCCACGTAGGTGCCATTGGACATCTCGGCCAGGGCAAACACGCGCTGGAGTTCCGGGTAATCGCCCATCAGCCCGGCTTCCAGCAGGGCCACGGCGCGGGCCATCATCAGGCCGCGCAGAAAATTGTATTGTTCCCGCCAGCGGTTGGCACTGGCCACGGCCTGCCCGGCCACCCCGGAAGAGGGGCTAAGATCGGCCCCGGACTTGGAAAGCTGGCGGCCTTTTCCGAGTTTAGACGTGGGCATGGTTTTAGCCATTGGTAACCTCCAAGTTCAAAAACGGGTTTTGCGGACCGGTTGGGCTCCAAAAATGGACGCGATTAAACCCGTTTAAGAAGCGTTTAATCGCCTCGTGGGCGCGTCGGAACGAAAAACAGCGGTCTTGGGGCGTTCGTGGGCCACGGACGCCACAGCGGCCAAACTGGGTTTTTGGGTTTTGCATCATTTTGGGGTGATGATGAGTTCGCCAAAAGTGGCCTTGCCGGGCGTGCGGCGATTCACGGCCTGATTGCGGGTGACCACCGGCTTGAACTGGCAATCGCTAAACAGCTCGCGCGTGAGCGGACTGTCGTTGAGAGTGACCACCCATTTCCCCTTCAGTCGGGAGATTTCCCGGCGGAAGTGCGTGAGCTGTTTTTCGTCCCAGCCGTCATACGCACCGGTCGGGGCGTCTTGATACGGGGGATCAATAAAGAAGAATGTCTCGGCGGAATCGTAATTCTTAAAGCACCGCTCAAAGGGGATATTTTCCACCACCACGCCCTCCAGCCGGTTATGCGCCCGGCCGATGAGTTCACCGACCTGCTGATGTTTGAAGCCCATGCTCGTGGTCTTGGAAACCCCGAACGAGGTCATGCCGCCGCTGAAGGACGTGCGATTGACAAATAGGAACCGCGCCGCACGCTGGAGTTCGGTCAGACCTGGCTGCGCAATAAAGTCGAAGAGATTATCACGGGAGGTGACGCACCATTCCAGTTCGTTGAGCAGCGCGGGCAGATGAAATTGCAGGTTGCGATAGAGCGCGACGAGATTGCCGTTGAGATCATTGACGACTTCCACCTTGCTGCGTTCCTTGGCCAGCAAGAGGGCCAGCCCGCCCGCGAACGGCTCGCAGTAGCAAGTATGCTTCGGGATCAGCGGCAGCAGCTCTTTGAGCATGCGGCTTTTGCCGCCCTGCCAGCGGAGAATGGGTTTAGTGCGGGGGGTGTTCATGCTTCAATGGCTTGATTGCGACGATTGGTGATAACTTCAGCGCGGCGGCCGGAGGGAACAACGAAGCGCGCCGGGGAAAACTGCCCGACGGAACCGCCGATGATCTCCGCCAGCTTGGAGTAACCATTGGCGAGCAGCAGATGGTTTTCGCACTGGTCCACATAATCTCCCAGCGTGCCATCTGGATTTGTCCCCCGTTCGCTGCCGGTGACCAGGTGAGCATCCAAAGTATCCAAGATCGGCGGATGGCCGGGCGTCTGGCGCGGTAGCAGCATGGCGGGCACTTCGCGCACCTTGCCGTTGACCACGTCAATCACCCCTTCAGCCGGCGTCAGGAATTCCCGCACGGGCCGATCAATGGTCTCAAATCGGTTGCACTCAATGCAGGGGACGAATTTGGTCTGGCCGCCCTCTTCAAAGAAAACCACCGTCTGGCCAATGCCGGCCCCCAGCTTGTTCCGGGTGAACCGCACCACGGCGCACTTGAGATTCAGCCAGCGCTTATTCGGTCCGTCCCAGGTCAAACCGCCGGGGAGGGTAATGTAGGCATCATTGACATTCGGGATGCGCGGCCAGACCGCCAGGGTTTGCAGGCCATTCAAGGCCAGGGCCAGCGTGCGCGATTCATTGACCAAGGGGCGCTCGTCGATGAACAGGGCCGATAAGCCATGCTTGGCAAACAGCGATTGGCCCCGCGCGACCACATCCCCGGCCGTGATGCGTTCCGCTCCGAGCAGCCGGCGCTGGCCGTCCGGATGAACCTCACGGGCAAAGAACCAACAGCGGTCGCCCATATCCATGCCACCAAAGGCCGTGCAACCCACACGCGGGAGCACTGCCAGATCGAAGACTTCTACCGACCGCGCGCGGTCCAACACGGAAGGCGTGAGCGCCTGGGCCGTGCTTTGCGGCAGACCGAGGACGTCGCAGCGGAAAACGATCATTTCTTCCGGGTCCGCCACGGCTGCTTGAAAGCGACCGACGATCTGCGAGAGATCAATCGCGCCAATGGCGAGTTGGGAGATGCGGAACGACCACTTGCGCTGTTTAATCAGGGCCGGGGCGTGGTGATGTTCAATGGGCTGTGAGCGGTCCAGTTCCGCGCCGCAAGTCACACAGCCCATATAATAATGGTTGAGCGGATCGTGGGCGAAAGTCGCCGTCTCATTTCCATCAATCTTGAAGTCGCCCGCCCAGGTGAGCTTCGGAGCGTTGTTATCAAAATCCTCCATCGTTGCGGCATTGCTGCGCAGCCGCACGATCTGCGGAAATTCCTCCTCGGCATTGTGAACCTTTCCGCAGGCCAGACATTGAAAATTGAACACGCCCTGGCTGCCATCCTTCCACGCCTTGTTCATGCCCCGGCCGTGGACGCGCTGGGTGCCGATCTTGAAAATGAACCGCAGGTCGCTGGCGGTGAGCCGGCCCCGCACAAACTTCATCATCTTGGGCTGGATGTCGTCCACCTCATCCATCGCGGCCGCATCCATGGAGAACGTCGTTGGCACTTTGCCCAGGCCGCGAATCATGCCCACTGATTTGCGGTGGCCATCCGTGACCAGAAACGCGCCCTTGCGATTGACCGCCTTGCCGGATTTGTTCAACGCCTTGCCGACCTGCACCATCTCCGCGAACCAGTCGATCTGGTCCACCACGTCCGGCCGGAACTTGGAATCCACGATGCCTTCCACCAGATCATCGTCCGGCAGATAGAGACCGAAGTTGCGGAACTGCTGCGAGGTAATATAGGCCGCTAGGTTTAGTTCCAGGATGGTCTTGCCAAATTGTGCCCCGCCGGCCAGTGACACATCGGCATCAGCGAGTTTTTCAGAAACGACCTTATCCACTACGCGGACGACGGCGAGCAAGGCTTCGCGGCCCGCGAAGGAATATGGGCCATGCAAGCCATGCCCGCTGGGCACACGCGCGTCGTTCAGCAGGAATTCCTCAAAGGATTTGCGTAAGGGAGCTTTTACTCCGCGCCGGTCGGCCGCCAGATTCGAGTCAAGTTGGTCGAGGGCGGAAATCATTTGGTATTCTCTTTGATGGCCGTCTTGAATGCGGCATAGGCCGCCTGCGCCGCCGAGTTGCCTTTGATATGGGTCGCCAACTCGGCCAATCCGGATTCCAGTTTCGTCCGCAGCCCCTCCTTGAATTTTTCCCGGTCGAACTTCAGCGTCTGTTCGGCCAGATCGGATTTGCGGGCGGCCAGCCCCAGCTTGAAATTCCCGGTGGCCAGTGTCTCGAAATAGGATTGCCGCAAGACTTCCTCGCGCACCTGGTCCAGCGTCCATTCCGGATGCTCGGTCTGAATCCGCCGCGTGTTCTCCTCCATCCGCTCGGCCTGGGCATCCCGCAAGTCCTGATCCTCCAGCCAGGCCCGGAACTTGGTGAGCTTGGAATCGGCCGGCAGCGAGACGGAAAGTTTCTTGGCCAGTTCCTGCCGCAAGTCCGCCTGTTTGCGCGAGGAACCAAATTGCTCCCGCCAATAATCCTGCGTGGCCTCGGGCAAGCGCCGCCAGACGGCCTTGAGCTTTTGCATGGCCGTCTCCGGCTGGCCGCTGGCCGTGCCGATCATTTTCTTGGGGGCGCTCATGGTTCATTGCATTTGCAAACGCGCGGCCTCGCCGGCGTCGGTGATATTCCACAGCCGGCCCTTGAACTTGGTGGCCACAAACAGCACCAGCTTCTGCCGGTCCAGCGCCGCCAAGACGGAATCAAACTCCACCGAGGAGCACAGGCCCAGCCCGCCAATCTCGCCGTGGATGGTCAATGCGTGGGCCTGGCCGCCGTCCAGTTCGTGGAGGGCGTCGAGAATGCTTTTGGCAATTTTGGTTTCGCGGGGGGTCATAATTTTTTAATGGTGGCCGTGACACCGTCACTCGGCGGGTTCAATGTCCACGTTGAGTTTTTGGGCGATCTTGCCGAGCGCGAACATCAGGCGCTGGTTGCGCTTGCGGTCGGTTTCCAACTGGGTGCCCCGCTCCGTCTGCAGGCGGACGAATTCGGAATCGTGGTCATCCAGCCGGGTGTCGATAATGGAGAACTTGTTTTCAATGGAGCCGTGCTTTTCCTTGCACAGTTCATAATTGAAACGCTTGGGGGTCTTGCGCACCTCAATGGCGGGATCGTCATTCAGCTTCACCGGCGCGGGCTGGCGAGTGGTGGCAATGATGCCCACGATGATGCCCACCACCACGATGATAGCGATCAGCGCGATGCAAAAGTTTTTCCAGAAATCACTCGGCAGCGAGTCGATGGATTGGGCCAGCATCATAAATTTAGTTCGGCTGTTTATATTTGAACCCGTAGTCGTATTGGCCAGCCGTGAACTCGCCGCAAACCTCCTTGATACTTTCCACGAGCGGGTAGTTACTGAAGGATTGACCGGGCTTGTATTTCGTCTTGGGGTGAATGGCGGGCGGAAATCGGGTGCATTGCCCCTCGCGGAAACCTCCTGCTTGCTTTAAATCAAAGTAATGTTTGCAGTCGCGGCAAGCTCGGAAGGGCCGGGCGGCGGCGGGCCGATTCGATTGGCATGGCGGGGTTTTCATTTAGGCGATGCGTGCGTTGGGATCGTTACTTAGCGGCCTCCCCGCCCAGGGTGTAGCCGGTGTTGGCGTCCACGATGTCGTTGACCACGCCCTTCACGCCCGCCGCCTCCTGGACCTGCTGAATAACAGTCATCACCTTGTTGTCCACGTCGGCGGTGTAGCCGGGGATGGTGAGCGCGGTCTTGCGGAGGGTTTCCAGATTCAGCACGAGCGTCTTGGCCACGTCCTGGGCCACGGCCAGCGATTCGCTGGTTTCGGCGTGCCCGTCAATCTCGGCCTGCAATTTCCGCTTGGCGCGGACCGCCAGCCAGGAGAGCGCCAGACTGATGACGGCCAGCAAGCCTTGCGCGATGGCCCCCGAGAAGGGCACCCCGGCCAGGCCACCCGCCACCCCGGCGGCCTTGATGGTGCCCGAGGCCACCGCCGACAATTCCATGTTGGTGTAGGTGATGGCCGGCAGAATGATCGGCTGCAGATTGGTGACCACCTGGGGCAAGCCATCGGGGGCGAGGTTGGTGACGACTATCGCCACCAGATTGGTCTGGGCCGGGCGCAACACGTCCACCTTACCAGGGGAGAGCAGCAGGTTGCCGGAGCCGGCACAGCCGGACAACAAGGCCACCGAGGCACCAATGGCACAGAGCAGGAGGGTTTTTTTCATGGGATTAACTTTGGGTTAAGGGTGGATTAACGGTTGCGAAAAAGCGTCCGCCGAGGCGCTCATTGGGGGACGCCTTCCCGCCGGAGAGAAAGGAGCGAAACCGGCGGCGTTGGCAGCGGACGAAAAGGGTCGCCGAAGCGCGGGGACACGGAGGGCAAACTCGGTGGAAACTCCCCCGCACAACGGCGGTCAGATTTGAAAATGTTAGCTTGCCCTTCACGCAGGACAGCATGGGGCCGATTGGGAAAACCGCACGTTAGCGGCTAATGGGATCGTAGGCGGGGAAGGAAAAACGGAGGCGCGAGCCGCGCTGGCGGACTTGCCCTCCGTGTGCGCCCATCAAAGCACTGATGGCTGGGGCTGTCGAGGAAATTATGGAGTCTTAACCACCGGATCGTAAAGCTTACGGATGATATACTGTTTCGGGATTCTATCGCCGTTTTTTTTCAAATCGTAGATGACGGTGATATCCACTTCGTTGAATTTTCCGAGGATGATTTTACTCCGATCAACACTTTCTTCCAATTGAACTGAAACCCGATGGTCGTAGATTTCCAGGGCGATCCCATACCAGCCGGTCAAACGATCCAGATCGGCGGCGCGAATCACAATCATCGCTTTGGTAAAATCCTTGATTGGCACGTCGGGGAGGGTGACCGAGTAGTTGGCTGGCACGGCCGCAACGGCATCGGCGCTGATGGTGAAATTGGAATCGTTATCCAGGGTGATGGAACCGTTATCGCTTGACCCCTTGGGGCGCGTTAACCGGACCACCTGCCTTTTCAGGTCTTCCTTGTTTTTGATGATCTCTCCCAGTTTGGCCAAAAATTCCGGCCCCGTCATCCCCACCTCTTTGCCCCAATTATTGAAACTGTTGTTGATGCTAATTAAAGCCTTCTCATCTTTGCTGGCAGTGGCGTAATGATAGACGGCGTAACCAATGGCCGCCGCAATTATTAACGTGATGACAGTTTTGGTGGACATTTTATTTAGCCCAAGTTTGGCGCGAAATTTATCGATTCTTTTTTCCAGCTCAGCTTCTTTACCAAAAACCAGACGCACTATAAAGCTGTCCTTGTAACTTCCAAATTCAATTTTCTGGATCAGCACATCCTCGGAATAGATGCGGACCTTGAAAAATCTACCCAGGGCTTTGGTGCTCTGATTGACCACCCCATCCAATCCGATCAATGATTCCGCCAGCATCGCCGCACTAACTGGCTGGGCCGCCGAATAATAAAAGAGATGCTCTGATTCCAGAATAAACTGACTGTTCATAATGATTTTATTGCTCCCGATGAAATGGTGGTTATTTGAAAATCATAAGCAGCGCCCCCCTGCTGGTGTCGAGGAAATTAGTTGAACCCCCGGAATGCCACCGTGACGATGGCCCCGCCGGCTACCAGGCCAAACCCCAGCGCCGGCAGCGTGATCCAGTCCGGCAGTTCGGGGATGAAGTTGGCGAGGATCATTTGATTGTGTTGGCCCGGATGTGGCGGGTGAGAACATTGGAAATTGATGTTAACTGCGATCGCCGTTCATCAATTTGAACCGCATGAAACAAATTGTCTAACTGAACACCTTTTAGCAAATTAAGATTATCCTGCAACGCAACAACGATATTGGTATTGATAGATTTCTGCCTCAGATTCCGGACCGCAAGATCAGCCACATTGCTTTCCAGAATAGATAGCCGCGTCTCGAATTCTGCGCGCCTTGGGTCGGGGATTGGTTCTGGCACCACCCGGTTGCGAATCGCCTCCAAGGCTAATTGATATTCTCGCTCCCCATCCCGGAAGCAAGACACATGTCCTCCTGGGAAGGTGAAGAGGTAATAAAGATTTGTCCGGTCAATTCCGCCCAGGTGATTGACAAAATCCAAGGTGACATGGCCACGCCACGAGGTGACACTTTGACCCCGATTTTCCACTTCGTTCAAAATGATCCGATTAATTCCCGGCACCCGATTAGTGGATTCCGTGAGCATGGCGGTCTTCGCCTCATTGTGCCAGCGGGCAATTTTTTGATCATTGCTTTCGTGGGTTTCCGGGAACGGATTTTTCTGGCAGCCCCACAGCAGGGCCGCCGCCGGAAGGATGGAGAGGAACATTTTCATGGTTTGATTTTTCGTTTGGTCCGACTGATAATAGCGGCTTCACAATTTTGCGTTCCGCATGATGAACCGAAAACCGCGAATTTTCCAACTCTTCATCATGCCAGGCAGCGCGCCGATCGGCGCGGCCCGGTGTGCTTGGAGAGTAGGCGCTTCGCGGTGCCTCGGTTCAGGCATATCGGGTCCGCGCCATTGAGGCCGTCAGATTAATGAGCTTCCGGGTAAAAACTCTGGAACGATTCCTCGCCCGGAAAATCCATCCCCTCACCACTCCGGCCTTCGATGATTTCATCGATTTCTTTTTTCCTCAGCGTCAAATTCCGCCGCCCCGACAAAAGCCGCTCTTGAGCGTCCGGTGCTGGCGATGCGTGCGCGGCCGCCAGTGACTTTCGTTCGGTTCCCCAACGAACCTAAAAGATTTCTTAACTCGGCAAGTTCACTTTCTGCTTGCTCAGCGCGTTGACGCCAATGGTCAACTTCGTTTTCCTCAGAAACCTCGCCATAAACTTTTTTCACGAACGCGCGCAATTTCTCCATGGTTAACGGACGCGGATTCCTTTGCCCTCGGTTGTAAAAAGAAACGGACTGGGTGGTGGTCTGCAGTTCACGCGCCACGGCGACGCCATTAATGCCGCGCTTTTTCAGCTTGGCAAATAGCTCTGCAAATTCGATCTGCTCCAGTGTCTTTACGTCACTCAAAATAAAAACAACAATGTGGATTTAATTTGTTGACAGTATCCACAATGTTGATTAACTTAATGTCAACAAAGTTACTTAATCACATGTCGCAAGCAAAAATCAACCGAAATCTTCTCCGGCAACTCGCTGCCCGCAAAGGCATCTTCTCTCTGGCGGAACTTGCTCGGCGGGCCAATTGCAGTCGATCGGCGGTGTATTTCTCAATCGAAAATCCCAAACGATACCCCCGAGTTCACAGTCGCATTTCCGAACTAGTTGGAGGCCGCGTATGACCGATTCGATCGCCATCCTTGCCGAACACGTTGCGGGAACGCTGCCCGATTCGATCGCCAAACGGAAACGCGTTTTAATTGCGTTGCGTTCGGTTCTGAAATCCAACCATCGCGCCTACAGGCCGATTGGAGACCAGATCGCCGCATTGGAGGCCGTCTCTCAGTTGCAGTCCGAGTTGCCGCTCAACTTCACCAAACCGGAGGCCCAGCCATGATCAAGCTCGATTACTTCGTGGAAGTTTCCCGCGCAAAGGAGGCCACGCGGCTGCATGAGTTGGCCCGCCTGGCGGAGGTGGATAGCGATCTGACCCGGCATGAGCAGGCGGAGGTGGCCAGTGCCGTCGCCCGCCGGTTCGGCCATCTGAACCACCAGGCCAACCCCAACCCCAAACCCCGCTGGGGAGCGTGACGCTCCACCCAATTTATGAAAACCCTGATCTTCCTCGCCTCCCTCGCCGGCATCTTGCTGATCTGCGCCGTGGGTTTCCTTGGCGGCGTGCTGGGCTGCCTAACCCTGGAACGCTGGGCCGGCCGCCAGCTCGCGGACGGGCAGGCCGAGGATGAAATCGCCCAATCATAAATCGCCAAGCCCATGAACCCCACTGCCACCAATATGAGTCCGCTGGCCGACATCAAGGGCGTGCGGCTGCTCACGCGCAAGAGCGCGGATGCCATCTATGCGATGGCCGATGGCGGCGATCTGGTGGAGGGCACCTACCAATGGGTGTGGAACGTGGCCACCAACGCGCAAGGCGAGATCCGCGATCTGCGCTGGTGGATCGGCGAGGTCCTTGCGGATGGCCACCATTTGGGAAAACGCCAAGCGGCGCTCTCACTGGACGAGGTGCTGGGTTTTATCCTGCCCACCAAGCGCCGGGAATTTGCCAGCGGGGAGGTGCAGGCGCTGCTGCTGGTGAGCCGGCCCACCTTGATGGAATTGCGCGCCGAATTGCTGGGCGACCTCCGGAATGGCGGCAGCTTTTATCCCCGCGCCGGGCTGGTGCGGTTTTTCCAGCAGCGCTGGATCGGGCGAATCAATTTTCCGGCCGCGAGGCCGGCCGCGCCGCGTGCGGCTGCCCCGAATAAGGCAGATACCAGCAAACAGACCACCCACGCGACGCCAACTCTGCCATGAAAAACCTCACTTACATTCCATCCGCCGGAGCCGGCGAACGCATTGCAGCGGCGGATGCTTCAACCTCCCCCGCGCCGACGTCGCCGCCAGGCGCGGGTCATTTTCATTTGGCCTGCACGGGGCAGGCGGAACTGGATCAAACCACCCTGCTGGCCTTGGGCACGCTCTATGTGGAGCGCGAAATGGACCGCATGCTGGGTGAGCCGGACGAAGCCCGCATAGCGCAGGGCGTGCAAGCGGGCATCATCACCACCCTGCACGCGCTGCTCGCGCCGGCACAATTCCGCGCCGTGCTGATCCAGTGGGAAGTGGATGCCATCAGGCTCACCGAACTGTTGCACATCGCCGGGTCGTCCGCGACGACGGGCCAACATTCCGAAACTGAAATTATCCAAGCATGAGCGATTCGTTTTACATCTGCCGGATATGGCTCGACCGAGCGGTCACGGCCACCCGCTTCACCTACCTGTCCAAAGGCTACGGTTGGTGCAAGCGGTTTGAGGAGGCGCGGCCGTTTCCCACCCGCGATGCGGCGCGCGTCTGGCTACACAATCGTCCGGGCAGCATCTGGCCGGAAAACGAACTCAAAGCCTCGCCGTATTACAAAGCCGAAATGGCCGCGCTCAATCCAAATTTTATGTCACATAACACACTCCAAAAAATCGATCCTTCCGAAAGCAAATCCCCCGTCGTCATCACCAGCACCTGGGAGGGCGTGCGGCACTGGCTCAACGCCGCCAAAATGTTTGAGCAGGGCAAACTGTTCAGCCAGGTTATGACCGGGTTTGAACTGCTCGCGTTGCAAAAGGCGAACAACATCAAACCCGGAAACCCCCAATTATCCCAAAATGGGAAAATTGGAGACGACTGGGAAACGATCCTCCAGAAAGAGGCGGGGCTATCCCGTTCCACGGCCTACCGCTACATGGACATGGCGAAAGCCGCTGCGCCGCGTTTAAAGAAGCTGCCGGCGCTGAAAAACTTTGATCCGTTCTCGCAGCCGATGAGCCTGCTGGGCGAGCCGCAGCGGGCGGCGATGGAGACGGCGGTGAAGAAACTGACGGATGGCAAAACGCAGTCGAATTTCTTTGACGAGCTTTACAAGCAGCCCAGCGGCAATGCCAACCCCAAGGATGGCGGCACGCGCAAAACCCTGACCACGGCCGAGCAGGCGGCGGCGGCGGTGAAGATTGCCCTGGAGAACAGCGGCTGGATGGGCCAGGCCGTGACGGCGAGCAACAAGGATTTCTTCCTCACGGCCGCCGATAACGATCTGGAAGTGGACGCGCAGATTTCCGTGCTGGAATTTGCGCTGAAGCTCCGCACCAAATACCGCAACACGCCCAAGGCAAAACGCGAGGCCGTTGTCGCGGAAATCCTCGCCCTGATCGCGCAGAACGATCCGCTCCGGCACTCCGAACTCAACCGCTAATTGCCATGCAACTCACCACCGCCGACAACCATTTCCTCGGAACGCTGCCGTCCGACGTGCGCAGCGAGGCCGAGCAGTGGCGCGATGCGCTGCTGGCCGTCTCCAAACCCATCCAGAAGAGCCTGGAGGAAATCGCGCGGCGCTTTGGGGTCTCGCTCAAGACGGCGCGGCGCAAGTATGACGACTTCCGCCATTCCGGCTACGATCTGCGCGTGCTGGTGAACCGGGCGCGGGTGCCGGAAGGGGAATCAGCCCTCACGCCGGAGTTTGTCGAATGGTTCAAGGCGCTGGCGGAAGCCAACCAGCGGAAGACCTCGCCCGCGTTGCGCCGGTTCAAAAAACTCTGGCGCGCGGGCGCGACGATCCCCGGCATGGACAATGCGCTCCCGCGCCATCAGCTCCCGGCCGGCTTCAGCGATGACAACATCCGCCGCAAGATTGCCGATAAGTTTGCCGAGACGGCCATGCGGCGCGGCCTGGGCCTGGCGGTGGCCAAATACGGCCCGCAGATTCTCACCACCCGCGCCCACCTCTGGTATGGCAGTCACCTGATGATTGATGATTTGTGGCATGACAACTTTGTGGTGTTTGGGCGGCAACTGGTGCGCGTGCTGGAGCTGGACGCGCTGGACGTGTTCAGCGGCTGCCTGGTGAACTTCGGCTGCAAGCCCCGCTACCAGCGCGAAGACGGCACCTTTGACAACCTGAAGGAAAAATACGCGCGCCTGGTGGTGGCGGGCGTGTATTTCAACGAGGGCTATTCCGAACGCGGCTCGACGATCCTGGCCGAGCATGGCACGGCGGCGATCAGCGAGCGCGTGGCGAAAATCCTCTTTGACCGGAGCGGCGGGAAAATCCAGCGGCGGGAATCCGGCATCACCGGCGAGGAACAAGCCGTCATCGGCTGGGGCCAGGGCAAGGGCAACCCGCGCTTCAAGGCCGCGCTGGAAAGCCTGCGCAACCTGAAGCACAACGAGCTGGGCTGGCTGCCGGCGCAGACCGGCAAAGACCGCGACCACCGGCCCGAGCAGACCCACGGCGTGCTGGTGGAGGCGAGCGAGGAATTGAAGGTGCTGGCGGTGCTGGCGCAGAAAAATCCGCAGCGGGCGGCGGCCTTCAAGCTGAAGGTTTGGGAATATCACAGCCAGTTTTTGCCGTTCTTAATGGACGCTTACCGGGAGATTAATGAGCGCACGTGGCATAACCTGGAAGGCTGGCACGCGGCGGGCAACATCCGCATTGACTACCGGACGACGCCGAGCGCCGACCATTGGCTGAACGATGCCGAATTTGCCGCCCTGCCGGAAATTTCGCAGACGCTGCTGCTGCAGGCGGCGGCGGCCGATCCCCGCTATCTCCAGTCCCGCAAGCTCTCGCCGATGGAAGTGCGGCTGCGGGATCGCGGCCAGCTCACGCGGCTGCCGGCCTTTGTCGTGGGCGAAATCCTGGGCGAAGACTTTGCCCGCGAACTGGAATGCCGGGGCACTTACTTCAATGCGTTTTCCGACCAGGAACTTTCGCCCGAGCCGCTGGTCTTTGAGGCGTTCATCACCACGCCGGAAGGCCGGCCGGAAAAGCTGGCGGATGACAAATACCAGGTATTTGTCAACCCATTTGATCTGCAGCAGCTCTTTGTGCATGACGCGCGCGGCCGCTGCCTGGGCGTGGCCCAACGTGCCAACCGGATTGATCGCGACGATACCGAGGCCTTGAAGCGCGAGTTTGGGCGGCGCAGTCACCAGATCGCGGAATTGAAAAAACCGCTGCTGGCCCGCCATGCCGAGGCCGTGCGCGCCGAGACCGACCGACTGGCGAACAACGCGGCGGTGCTGGATGAAACCCGGCCCTTCACGATGGAAGAAAAATCCAGCGCCCGTTTCATCCGCGCCGAGGGCGCAGCGGCGGCGGCGGACATTCTGGAGCCGGTGGAACCGGCGGCGGAACCGGCAGCTATTTCCACGGCGGGCGACGACCTGCTGGGAGCCATGACTCATTAAACCAAATCAAAAAAACACGAAGGGCAAACCATGACTGACGCATCAAAACTCACCCCGGCGGTGGCCGCAATGGCCGACGCCCGCACTAAAATTCCCGGCGACATGGTGAACCATGCCACGCAGGATTTACCCGACAACCAGCGCAGCGCCATCCGGCGGCTGCACGCGCACTACGTCGAGAATGACCTGACGATTGAAGAGACCGCCAAACTCATCGGCTACACCGGCGCGGTGGTCAGCCAGTTGTTCCGGGGCAAATACGACGGGGCGCTGGACAATGTGGTCAAAGAAATTGAATCGTTTTTTGACCTGCTGGAGCGGCGCAATCAGGGCCGGGCGCTGGCCTTCATCGAAACCCAGTTGACCCGGCGCATCTGGAATGTTTGCTCGGCGACGCTGGAGTTTCAAAAGATCGCCTTTATCTTCGGCGACACGCAGGTGGGCAAAACGGCGGCGTTGAAGGCTTATGCGGCGGCGCACAATCACGGCAGCACCATTTATGTCTCGATGCCCACGGGCGGGGCGCTGGGGCCGTTCCTGAACAAAATGGCGGAGGTGCTGCGCATTCCGCAAAACCTGAATTCCAGCAAGCTGCGCGAGCGGATCATCCGCAGTTTTGACGACCGGATGCTGTTGATCGTGGATGAGGCGCACCGCTGCATTCCCGACACGGGCAACAGCCGGCATCCGGTGCAAACCATTGAGTTCATCCGCGAGCTGTTTGACGAGACGCAATGCGGCGTGGTGATCTGCGCGACCAATGTCTTCCGGGATGCGATGGATGCGGGCGGGGTCTCAAAAATTCTCCGGCAGATCAAGCGCCGCCGCTTGTGCGCGCTGCAACTGCCGACCGCCCCCACGCCGAACGATTTAAACACGTTTGCGGCGGCTTACGGTTTGCCGGCCAGCAGCGGCGCGGCGCGCGAGCTGGAGCGGCGGATGATTGACGATGAAGCGCTGGGCAGGTGGCTGCTGCTGCTACGCATGGCCTCCAAGGTGGCCTCCCAGCGTAAACGGCCGATGTCTTGGAACGATGTCATTTCCGCGCACGCCGGGCTTTCCGATTTGGAAGGAAAAAAATACTAGAGGACAAAATGCTTACCCTGCCTGCCCCCATTGCCGACGCCGAGCGCGCGGTGAACCATTACAAGCACGAGCTGCTCGTGCGGGTAATGGCGCATATCGTGCGGCGGGCTTTGTTGCAGGCTTACGTCAGCGCCGGCGACGTGCCGGAGGACATCATTGCCAAGGAACATCGGCAGGGCGTGGCCAGCAATGCCTGGAATGCGCTGCGCTCCCTCCAGATCATCGAAGCGGTGCCGCTGGCGCTCTCCGATCCCGACCGGGGCATCTATGGCGGGCGCATCCAAAACCCAAACCCCGGCCGCAAAGGTTCGTGGGTGGGGGCGTATCGCCTGCGCTCGCGCAGCGCGGCCATCACCTGGGCCAACGCCAACCAAGTGCAACTGTCCGGCGCCGAGATGGCCGCCCCGTCCGCGCCGGCCATCCAAATTCAGTTAATCGTCAGTTAACGCCCGGAACGGGCATCCATAAACAACCATCAAATACAAACATATGATCAGCACTCACGAAAACCTCGGCGGCCTCAAGAGCCGCGCCATCACCGAACTCGAACCGCTCTGCGCCGCCTACGATGGTGAATGCGTGCAGCTGGAGGAACAAATCGCGGCTCTGGAGGCCGATCTGGAGGCCGTCAAGGCCAAGCATCTGCGCGGGCTGAAAAAGCAGGCGGCGATCGTGGCGGCCCGCGAGGCCGAATTGAACAGCGCGGTGGAAGGCTCGCCGGAACTATTCGTCAAACCGCGCACGTTTATCATGCACGGCTGCAAGGTGGGCTTTTCCACCAGCACCGGCAGCGTGGATTTTGAGGATGAAGCCCAAGTGGTGAAACTCGTCGAGAAACACTTCAAGGCTCGCTTCGACGAGCTGGTGAAGACCGAATACACGCCCCGCAAAGACGCCCTGCGCACGCTCACGGCGCTGGAGCTTGCCAAGCTGGGCTGCCGGATCGAAGGCGCGGGCGACGTGGTCCTGGTCAAGCGGGTGGCCGGCGATGTCGAGAAGTTGATCAACAAGCTCATCGAAAAACTGGTGAGCGCGATGGTCAAGGAAGGCGAGGTGCAATTGTGAAAACGGTAATCATCCGCCAGACCTTGAATCCGGGCCAGGACACGAAGATGTTTCGTGCCTATGGTGTCGGCAATCGAGCTTTGTGCGTGAGCGCGTCCACAACGGGAAATGAAAAGTATGGTGTTCTGCGTTGCGCGGCCAAGGCATTTGCCAAATATAGCGAACAATCCGACCTCGATGAGATCGAGACCCGCATTTCACTGGCCCGGAAAACTACGCCAAACGGCCAAGTCCGATGGGAAGCGCATTTGCAGCCGAAAAGCCCGTGCGATCTGACTAACCCAGCGCACAACTGCACGTGGATCAGCGCGGAGATGGCTTTACCGGATTCCGAGCAGAGCGTTCTGGTCCATTCGCCAGAGGCGGATGAACCGGTCTAGCTCGGTTTCCACGATGGCGAATGCTGGCGCTGGGTGAGCGCGGAGCGCATTGAAACCAAGGTCACCCACTGGATGGCCATCCCGGAACCGCCCGCGTTATGACCGAACTCCCCGACATGCAGTTCCTCGCGCGCCTGGGCGTGGTTCAATTCCCGCCGGCGCCGATGAATGGTTTTACTCGGCGGGGCACGCCGCTCCGGAACCGCTGCAGCCGGCTCACCAGCACGCAATACACGCGCTTGCGGCTGGCCCGTCTCTACGCCGCCGGCCTCACCGCGCGCGGAACGCCACGGAAAAATCGGCGGGGCCGGTTGAGCCGGGCGGAATATTCCCGTCTCTATCGTGAGCGGCTATGGGCGCAAGGGCTCACCTCCAAGGGCACCGCGCCAAAAACCAAACGTAAAAACTAAGCCTGCAGCCAATGAGAGTCCGCACCTTCAAACCGCAGTTTGCGCCGCTGGTGGCCGCCGGCACCAAGCGCCAGACGATCCGCCCCATGCCCAAACGGCTGCCCAAGGCCGGCGACCAGGAGAGCTGGCGCGAGTGGACGGGCCGGCCTTACAACCGCGCCCAGCGCGAGTTGGCCCAGGTGGTCCTGATGGACGTGGAAGTGATCCGCATTCATCGCGACGGCATTGAGACCTGCCCCGGCACGTTGCGAGTTTGCTTTTTTGGCGAGTGGACGCCAGCGCGCCGGCTCTGGCTTGAGACGGTGGCCAAGCTGGATGGATTTAAGAATTGGGAACAGATGCGCGATTGGTTCCGCGCCGAATACGAGCTGCCGTTTGAGGGGATTTTAATTACCGCCAAGAATTTATGAGCGAACAAACGAAAATTGCGTGGTGCGACAGCACCGTAAACTTTTGGGAAGGCTGCACAAAAATCAGCGCGGGCTGCGCGAACTGCTACGCCGAGGCGCGGGATAAACGCTTCACGGGTGGTATCTATTGGCGACTTGGTCGCCGCCGCAAGAGCAAGAGCGCCGTCAAGGCCGCGCTGGCGCTGAACCGCAAGCCGTGG
>CAIMLG010000340.1 GCA_903842235.1 uncultured Verrucomicrobia subdivision 3 bacterium | reverse complement strand
GCACCGGCCACCTGGTTTTCGGAACGCTTCATACGCCCAGCGCCGCCAAGACGGTGGACCGCATCATCGACGTCTTCCCCGCCGAGCAGCAGAACAAAATCCGCGCCACCCTTTCCGAAGCGCTCAAAGGCGTCGTCGCCCAGAACCTTTTCAAACGCATCGACAAGAAAGGCCGCGTCGCCGCGCTCGAAATCCTCGTCTTCACCACCGCCATCGCCAACCTCGTGCGCGAAGGCAAGACCCACCAGATTCCCGGCATGATCCAGGTCGGCAAGAAGCTCGGCAACCAGCCGCTCGACGACGCCATCATGGAACACCTGCGGATGAAACGCATTTCCCCCGAAGACGCCTACGACAAGGCGCTCGACAAAAAGAAATTCCGGTCGTTCCTGCCGCACCCGCCGGACGACGACGAAATGTAAAAATTATGCGCCGCCCCGAGTTGGATTACATCCTCACGACGATGCTGGAGTCGCAGCCGGAAGTCTCCGACCTGCTCTTCACTGTCGGCAAACCGCTGCAAGTCGAAGCCATCGGCGTCCTGCAGCCGGTCGAATGCGACCCGCACATCGCGCAACTGACCCCCTTCCAGACCGAGACCATCGCGCTCAACCTGCTCGCCGAAAACCAGTGGCACATCGAAGACCTGCTCAAGCACGGCTCGTGCGATTCCGCCTACACCGTCACCGAGAAAGCCCGCTTCCGCATCAACATCTTTTCCCAACGCGGCACCTATTCCATCGTGCTCCGCAAGCTGAACACCGACATTCCCACGCTCGCGGACCTGAACCTGCCGGCCATCCTGCGCGAAATCCCCAAGGAAAAGACCGGCCTCGTCCTCGTCACCGGCGCCACCGGCTCCGGCAAATCCACCACCCTCGCCAGCGTCCTCGACGAGATCAACCACCAGAAGGCCATCCACATCATCACGCTCGAGGACCCGGTGGAATACGTCTACGCCCACGACAAGGCCACCTTCAACCAGCGCGAACTCGGCACGGACTTCGACGATTTCGCCAACGGCCTCCGCGCCGCCCTCCGGCAGGCGCCCAAAATCGTCCTCGTCGGCGAAATGCGCGACCGCGACACCGTGCGCATCGCCTTGAGCGCCGCCGAAACCGGCCACCTCGTGCTGAGCACGCTGCACACCATTGATGCCGGCCAGACCGTCAACCGCATCCTCGGCATGTTCGAGCCTGAGGAGCAGGAGCAGATCCGCGTCCGCCTCGCCGACACCCTGCGCTGGATTGTCAGCCAGCGCCTCGTCCCTAAAATCGGCGGCGGCCGCTTCCCGCTCGTGGAAGTCATGGGCGCCAGCCTCCGCACCCAGGAATCCATCCGCCTCGGCGAGAGCGAGGGCAAAAGCTTCTACGAAATCATCGAAGCCAGCTACCCTTTCGGCTGGCGCACCTTCGATCACGCCGCGCTCGAAGCCTACGAAAAAGGCATCATCACCGAGGAGACCGCCCTGCTCTCCTGCACCAAGCGCGGCCCCGTCACCCGCGGCATTGACCTCATCAAGAAGGCGCGCGGCGAAGTCACCACCAACATCAGTTCCCTCCGCATGAAAACCGGCGAAACCGCCAACGCCGCCCCGCCGGTAATTCCGCCCACCCTCAAATTCAAATAACCATGGCCGAGAAATTTGATTTCATCAGCGCCGCCGACCACCCGGCCCTGCTCGCCTTCTCCACGCCCGAATTGCTCGACGCCGCCAAGGCCGCGCTCGAGGAACTCGGCTACAAAACCCAGAACGCCGCCACCCACGGCGATTTCACCATCCGCTTCAGCCGCCTCGACTACCAGGTCGTCGTGCTCGAGGAACTTTTCTGCGCCAACACCCTCGCCGAAAACACCACCCTGCACGAACTCCAGCAGATGCCCATGAGCCGCCGCCGCCACGCCACCATCGTCCTCATCGGCGACTCCTTCCAGACCTTCAATCCGCTCCAGGCCTTTCAGCAGAGCGTCCACGCCGTCGTCAACCGCTCCGAAGTCTTCCTCCTCAAGCAGCTCATCGAAAAAGCCGTCGCCGACAACAGCCAGTTCCTCTCCGACCTGCGTGAAACCCAGGCCCGCCTCTTCGCCGGCAAAACCCGCGAGCACCTGACCTGACCCTGCCCGCCGAATGTCCATCCGCGTAGATCAAGCCTTGGTTGACCGCGGCCTTTGCGACAGCCGCGAAAAAGCCAAGCGCGCCGTCATGGCCGGCACCGTCAAAATCAACGACCATCCCGCCCGCAAACCCAGCGACACCGTCAAGCCCGACGACCAGCTCGCCCTCACCGCCGAGGAGAAATATGTCAGCCGCGGCGGCCACAAACTCGAACACGCCCTCGCCCATTTCCCCGTCAGCCCCGCCGGCCTCACCGCCATCGACCTCGGGGCCTCCACCGGCGGTTTCACCGACTGCCTCCTGCAACACGGCGCATCCAAAGTCTTCGCCGTGGACGTCGGCCAGGGCCAGCTCGCCTGGAAACTCCGCCGCGACCGCCGCGTCGTCGTCATGGAAAAAACCAACGCCCGCGGTCTCAAGCCGGAAAACTTTCCCGCGCCCGCCGACCTCGCCGTCATCGACTGCTCCTTCATCTCGCTCCGGAAAATTCTTCCCGCCGCGATTGCATTGCTGCCGCCGTCCGGTAAAATCATCGCGTTGATCAAGCCGCAGTTTGAGGCCGGCAAAGCCGAGGTGGACAAGGGCGCGGGCGTCATCACCGACCCCGCCATCCATGACCGCGTGCTCCGCGAACTGGAGGAGTTTGTCGGGCAACAGCCCCAGGTCGCCTGGCGCGGCGTGACGGAATCGCCGCTGCTCGGCCCGGCCGGCAATAAGGAATTTTTGGTGCTGATTGAAAAAACGAACTGACAGATTCCCGCGCGTCGGCCTCATCGGCAACCCCGAGAAGCCCGCGTTCCGCGCCGTCATCCAGCAGGCCGCCCGGCTGGTCGCCCGCAGCGGCCGCGCCGTGTGGAGCGACACCGCCACCACGCGGTTCACCGACCTGCAATGCCGCACCGCCGGCGATGCCGCCGCCCTGATCCGCAAAGTTGACCTGCTCCTCGTCTTCGGCGGCGATGGCACCATGCTCCGCGCCGCCCGGGACACCGCCGGCAGCCGCACCCCCATCCTTGGCATCAACATTGGCGGCCTCGGCTTCCTCACCGCCGTTTCGGCATCCGACCTCGTCGCCGCGCTGAAACAGGTCTGGGCCGGGAATTTCCGCCCCGAATCCCGCGCGCTCATCGAAGCCGCCGGCCGCGCCGGGGGAAAACCTTTCCGCCATCTCGCGCTGAACGATTTCGTCGTCTCACGCGGCGGCGTGCCCCGGCTCGTCGAACTTGAAGTCGGTGTGGACGGCCAGCCGCTCACCCGCTACCGCGCCGACGGTCTCATCGTCAGTTCGCCGACCGGCTCGACGGCGTATTCGCTGGCCGCCGGCGGGGCCATCATCGCGCCGACCGCCGAGGTGTTCGAGCTGACGCCCATCTGCGCCCACACGCTGTCCAACCGGTCGCTGATCTTGCCTTTCGGCTCGAAGATCGGCATCAAGGTCATCAACCCGCGCCCGGCGGTCGTCCTCTCCGGCGACGGGCAGACGTTGAACGAGCTGGCTCAGGGCGACACGGTCACCATCCGCCGCAGCCGCCATTCCGTGCGCCTGCTGCATCTGGCCGGCGGCACCTTCTTCGACACCCTGCGCGCCAAGCTGGACTGGAGCGGCGCGACGGTCTGATTTTGATCATGGTTCGCCTCAAAGACATCGCAGTTCAGGCCGGAGTTTCCGTGATGACGGTCTCCAAGTCATTGCGCGACGCCGACGACGTTTCCGCCGCCACCAAGACGCGCATCAAGCTGCTCGCGCAGCAGATGGGCTACGTCCCCGACCGGTTCGCGCAGGCGCTCCGCACGGGCCAGAGCAGCCTCTTCGGCGTGGTCATCTCCGCGATGACCAACCCCGTTTTCTCGCGCATCATGCTCGCCATCGAGGAGCAGGCGCACAATCTTGGCTACGATGTCCTGCTCGCCCACACGCTCAACAACGTGGAGCGCGAGGAGATCTGTATCCGCCGCCTGCTCTCGCGGCGCGTGGCGGGGCTGTTCGTTTCGCCGGTTTACCGGATGTCACCGGAAGCCCGCGTCTATCAGGAAATCGTCGCCGCGAGGATTCCCACCGTCATCCTCGGCCACACGGCGCCGTTCTGCCACCAGTTCACCAACGTGGAGACCGACGACCTGCTCGCCAGCTACGCTTTGACCCAGCACCTCATCAAGCTCGGCCACAAACGCATCGCCTTCTTCGCCGGCCCCGCGGCCACGCCGTGGACGCAGGAACGCTTCGAGGGCTACCGCCGGGCGCTGCGGGAATACGGACTGGACGTGGACGAGAAGCTGATTTTTCAGGCCGGGCGCACCATCGAGGACGGCGCGAAAGCCGCGCTGCAGATGATCAACGAACACTCGCAAGTCACCGCCGTGCAGGCCATCAACGACATGGTCGCCGTGGGCTGCCTGAAAGTTTTACTGGAACAGGGCATCAAGGTGCCGGAGCAGATTTCCGTCGCGGGCTTCGGCAATGTTTTGCTGAGCGAACATTGCCGCGTGCCGCTGACCACCGTGCGCCAGCCGAAATTCACCCTCGGCACGGCCGCGATGGAGGCCATGATGAAGCTGTTGCGCGGCGAACAGGCCGAACCGCGCCGCCTCCCCGCCGAACTCGTCATCCGCGCCAGCACCGCCGCCCCGCCCGCCAAGCCGGCCCTGAAAGCCGCGCACTAGCTCACGGCCGCCGCCAAGCCGCGACGAACATGCCGTTGCCGCCGCAATCCTGCGGCCAGATAGTCCGCGGCGCGGCGGTCGACAGACCGCCGCAAATATTTTCCGGCAACGCCAGCCACTGAAGTTCCGGGTGCGCCCGGCTGAAATTCTCCGCCACCGCCACCGTCTCCGCC
The DNA here is from genome assembly GCA_903842235.1 of uncultured Verrucomicrobia subdivision 3 bacterium. Lineage (GTDB taxonomy): Bacteria > Verrucomicrobiota > Verrucomicrobiia > Limisphaerales > UBA11358 > UBA11358. Next base: position 51,309 of record CAIMLG010000340.1, on the reverse strand, counting down.
CGCGTCAGCGTGCAGACCGAGTAGATCAATTTGCCGCCCGGCTGGAGCGCACCCGCCACATGGTTCAGCAACTGCAATTGCACCGCGCCCAACTCCGTCACGTCCTGCAACGTCGTCGTCCAGCGGGCGTGCGGATTGCGCCCCCACGTTCCCACGCCGCTGCACGGCGCGTCAACGAGGATGCCATCGAACTTCGTCTTCGTCGGCGGCTTCACGCCGCCGTCCCACGGCGCCGCGCGGAAGTTGAAAACCTGCGCGCGCGCGGCGCGGCGCTTGAGATTCTTCAGCCGCCATTCCGCGCGGTCGCTCGCCCAGATGAGGCCCTTGTTCTCCATGAGCGCGGAAAGGTGCAGCGTCTTGCCGCCTTCGCCCGCGCAGGCGTCCCACCAAGTCTCGCCCGGTTGCGGCGCGCACAGCCAACCGACGGCCTGCGACGCGATGTCCTGAATCTCGAATTCGCCCGCGTGGAATTCCGGCCGGCGAAACAAATCCTCCTCGCCCTTGTAATGCACGGCGTCGGGCAGCAGCGCTTTCTCCAGCTTGGCCGCACCGAGCTTTTCGCAGAGCGCCGCGCCCTGCCCACGACGCGCGCGCAGCCACAGTTTCGGCTCGGCCTGAATCGCCCGCGCCCATGCCGGAGAAATTTCCATCTGCTCCCGCACCCAGTCGGGCACGAGACGTTCCACGAGTTTGTCGTCGGAAAACGATTCGGGCCGTTCCTTGAAAGCCTGCGCGAGTTCGATGGCGTGCTTAATCTGGCCCGACAACGGATGGGCGGCATCCAGCCAGCCGAACCAGCGGAAATAGTTGAAAACGGCGCGGCTGATTTCCCGCTGCTGCTCCGGCGTGGGCAGGCGGCGGGACTTCAGCGCCTCGCGCAGCCCGGAGTCCGCCGGATTGTCCCGGCTGGACTTGGCGATGACTTCGGCTGCAATTTGAAGGACGAGCGAACTCACGCCCCCATCATAGGCGAAGGCATGGCGGCAACACAATGAGGACATCTTGAAAACATGTGCCGCAACGATGTTGCAGGCTCCAGCCGCCCTGAATTTATGGTATGCCGAGCCGATAATATCTTTGCAGATTATTCGTATTGGCGGAGTTCGAGAAATAGAACCAGCCGCTGCCATCAGCGAGATTGGTGGCCACCGGCAGCCAGGAAACCGGAATAACCAGATTAGTGGCTGCCCATAAAATATAGGTCTGTCCAGCGGCACCTATGCCGCCGACCGTGAATGTGCCAGCCGGCTGAACGGCGAAGTTGGTGAAGAGCGGCGGAAGGTTTGTCACGACAAGGTTGGCGGAAGCCGAATCCATGGTAAGAATTCCGTTGTAGACCAACCGGGCCAGCACGCTGTAGCTCCCCGCGCTCACATTCGTCCAGGAGGCGGTGTAAGGAGGAGTAAGGTCTTCGCCGATCAGGTTGGTGGTGAAATTGTAAAACTGAACTTTGCTGATGGTGTTGGCATTAGTCGTCACGGTTGCGGTCAGGTTGATTGTCGTAGGGGCCCGGAAACGGTCACCGTTGGCGGGCGAGGTCAGAGCGATGCCCGGCGGGAGCGCTGGCGTGACCACCGTCTGCACCGAGGCAGCGCCGAGGCCGTTCGTATCGCTGGCGAGGGCGACGAAATAATACGGGGTGCCGTTGACCAGGGCGGTCACCGTGCTGTTGGTGGCGGTGACACTCTTCCTGTTTGGATACGGCCCGCCGCTGGCGGTGCCGTAAAGCAAAGTGTAATTGGTCGCGCCGGCGACGCTGTTCCAACTCAAGGTTGCCTGGCTGTTGCCGGCGACGGCTGCAAGGTTGGAAGGCGCCGCCGGTTTGAACAGGTTGATGGTGTCCAGCACGGTGCCGACGTTGTTATAAACCACCATGTGCAGGTTGGTGGGGGACACGTCGGCGATGGTATAGCAGTTATCACTGGTGGACACCTGCGTTCCGGTCCCGGAACTCACAGCATAGAGGGGGGCGCCCGCGGCGCCGCAGGTGATGTGCTGAATCCCGTTGATGATGTTCCGTTGGTAAAAATGGTTGTGCCCGGCGAAATAGACTTTCACGCCGTTTGGCTGGAGGAGATTAGCGGCCATGGTTTGCATCGTGGTGTCGCCGGTGTGCGCCCCGCTGCCGCCGTAGGTGTAGGCCGGGGCGTGAAACACGAAGATTTTCCACGGTTTCAGGCTATTCGTGAGATCCTGCGAAATCCAGTTCCACTGCGCGCTGCCGCTGGAATAAGTGGTTTGATAATTGCCGACGGTCACATGCAAATCGCCGCAGTCGAAGGAATAGTATCCGCTGGTGCCGGAGGAATCCGGCGGCTGGTCGTAGCCCTGCATATTGCTGCCAGCCGTCCAGCCGTCGTGATTGCCCGGCGACAGGTAGGTGCCCATCCACTTCTCCAACTCCAGTTCACTGGCGACCAGCCATTGGCTGGTCCAGCTGGCATAGGTGTTATCAATGGCAAAATCACCACCGGCCAAGTCAAACAGCGGAGGTGTCGGCGAGTTGTGCTGCGTGCGAACCCGGGTTGAAATCTGGCCGTGAACTCCGGCGTCGGTGCTGTTGCGATAGTCGGCGGTCCATGCAAACCGGAACGGCGTGCCGTTGGTAACCAGTGTCCGGAAAGTGTAGTCGATCGAGGTCGTCCCTTGTCCGGTCAACTGATAATGGTAAAGCGTGTTGGGCTGAAGCCCGGTCAATTTGATACGGTGGACATACGTTACAGGACTGGCACTGCTGTTGGCGACCGACGCCGTGCTGGCCGACGCGCTATAAGCGGTCGTGGTTCCATAGTTGACAGTCATCGGACTAGTCGCGTTGGTGGTGCATTCCACCAGCACATAAAGGTTAGTGGTCGTGCCGCCTTGCAACATGGGGCCATACACCAACGTGGCTTGGGTCGGGAGCAAACCCAGCATCAGCCAGACGGCCAGCACGCCGACAGAATAACGTGAGGGGTGATGAGCCAGCTGGTTCATGCGGATTCTGATTATTGATTGTTGGTGATAAAGGAAAGTTGTCCGGCAGCCTAATCCGGATCTTCATCGGCGTAGCCAATCACAGCGCGGATAAACCCATTGGCCTCGATTATCGCAAACACAAGTTCTTCATCGCCGAGCAAATAATCAACCAGATAGGTTGGCTGGGGACGAATCAACGATTGGCGGCATACCTGCAATTGGCCGCTCACCGCTGTGCGGGCTGCTGCCTGCACAGCCGGGGGCATTTCAGAAAACAGGATGACGACGGCATCATCGAGAAGCGTTCCATGCTCGTCCACCGTCAGCAGTCTGGAGCCCTCGGGTGCGTCAAGATAGATATGGTAAACCCTCCCTGCAAATCGGTGCCCCGGATTGATTTTTTGAATACGCTGTCCTGGCGCGACGGAAGTAATGGTGGCTTGAACCGCCGCCGGGGTGTGGGACATTTTCACCGTTGGTATGCGCGCTTCAGTATGCCTGCCTGAAGACACACAACCAATCCCCGCCAAAACCAAGACCCCCACGGCTACAAAGTGAAACCTCATGCCTTGGCCACCAGTTGGCGCAGCACGTACGGCAGAATCCCGCCGTGCTGGTAGTAGTCAATCTCGATGGGCGTATCAATGCGGCAACGGACGTTCACGTTTTCCACCGCGCCGTTCTGGCGCGTGATTTTCAGCGTGAGGTCTTGCTGCGGTTTGATATTCGCGTCGAGACCGACGATGTCGTAAGTCTCCGTGCCGTCGAGCTTCAAGGTCTGCGCGGTCGTGCCGTCCTTGAACTGAAGCGGCAACACGCCCATGCCGACGAGGTTGCTGCGGTGGATACGCTCGAAGCTCTGCGCCACGACGGCTTTCACGCCGAGCAGGTTCGTGCCTTTCGCGGCCCAGTCGCGGCTGGAGCCCGTGCCGTATTCCTGGCCGGCAACCACGATGAGCGGCGTGCCTTTCGCCTGATACGCGATGGCCGCATCGTAGATGGAGGTCTTCGCGCCGTCCGGGCCGACGGTGTTGCCGCCCTCTTCGCCGCCGAGCATGAGGTTCTTGATGCGGACGTTGGCGAACGTGCCGCGCGTCATGATGCGGTCGTTGCCGCGGCGTGAGCCGTAGCTGTTGAAGTCCTCGAAGGTCACGCCGTTATCGAGCAGAAATTTTCCAGCAGGCGAACTTTTCTTGATCGCGCCGGCGGGCGAGATGTGGTCGGTCGTCACGCTGTCGCCGAAAATGCCGAGCGCGCGCGCGCCGGTGATGGGCTTGATGCTGCCGGGCGTCATCGCGAAGTTCGTGAAGAACGGCGGCTCCTGGATGTAGGTGGACTTGGTGTCCCACTCATACACGTTGCCGACGCTGGACGGGATTTCGTTCCACTTCGGGTTCTGCGCGGCGAAGTTTTTGTAGAGCTTGCGGAAAACTTCCGGCTTGAGCGCAGACTGCATGGCGTCGCGGACTTCCGACAACGTCGGCCAGAGGTCGGCGAGATAAACGGCTTCACCGTCCTTGTCCTTGCCGAGCGGCTCGCAACTCAAATCAATGTCCACGCGGCCCGCGAGCGCAAACGCGACGACAAGCGGCGGCGACATGAGGAAGTTGGACTTCACGTTCTGATGAACGCGCGCCTCGAAATTACGGTTGCCGGACAACACGCTGGCAGTCACGAAATCATTCTTCACCACGGCGTCCTCGATGGCGGGATCGAGCGGACCGGAATTGCCGATGCAAGTCGTGCAGCCGTAGCCGTCCGTGTTGAAGCGGAGCTTGTTCAGATACGGCTGGAGGCCGGTCTTCTTGAGGTAATCGGTGACGACGCGCGATCCCGGAGCGAGCGAGGCCTTCACGGCGGGGTTGACCTTCAATCCCTTCTCCACGGCTTTCTTCGCGAGCAGACCGGCGGCGAGCATGACGCTCGGGTTGCTGGTGTTCGTGCAGCTCGTGATGGCGGCGATGAGCACCGAGCCCGTGCCGACGTTCGCCTTTTTCTTCGCGGCGGTTTCGACTTTGACGGACTTGCCGATGACCTGACGGGTCTTGCCAAAACCGTTTTCCGTGACGGGGCGCTGGATGGCGTTGAAGAATTCGCGGCGCAGGTTGCCAAGTTCGATGCGGTCCTGCGGACGCTTCGGGCCGGCGACGCTGGGTTTCACCGTGCTCAAGTCGAGCTCAACGACCTGCGAGTATTCAATCTGGCCGGCCTGCGGGATGCCCCAGAGGCCTTGGGCCTTATAATAATTTTCGTAGAGCTGGCAATGATCTTCGCTGCGGCCGGTGGCGCGCAGGTAGTTCACGCACTCCTCGTCAACCGGGAAGAAGCCCATCGTCGCGCCGTATTCGGGGGCCATGTTCGCGATGGTCGCGCGATCCACCAGCGGCAGCGCCGCCGCGCCCGCGCCGAAGAACTCCACGAACTTGCCGACGACCTTCGCCTTGCGGAGCATCTGCGTGACCGTCAACGCCACGTCGGTCGCGGTCACGCCTTCGCGGATTACGCCGGTGAGGTGCACGCCGACGACATCGGGCGTAAGGAAGTAAACCGGCTGGCCGAGCATGCCCGCCTCGGCTTCGATACCGCCCACGCCCCAGCCGACGATGCCCAGACCGTTGATCATTGTGGTGTGCGAGTCCGTGCCAACGAGCGTGTCGGGATAATAAACCCCACCCTGCTCCAGCACGCCCTTGGCGAGATATTCCAAGTTCACCTGGTGCACAATGCCGATGCCGGGCGGGACGACCTTGAACGTGTCGAACGCCTGCATGCCCCATTTGAGGAACTGGTAGCGCTCGCGATTGCGAGAAAACTCCAGGTCAAGGTTGCGCGCCATGGAATCCGCCGCCCCGGCGAAATCCACCTGCACCGAGTGATCGACGACCAAGTCCACCGGCACGAGCGGCTCGATGATCTTGGGATTCTTGCCGAGCTTGGCGACGGCGGTGCGCATGGCGGCGAGATCCACGAGCAGCGGCACGCCGGTGAAGTCCTGCAGCACGATACGCGCGACGACGAAGGGAATTTCCGCCGTGCGCTCCTCGGTGGGCTTCCAATTGGCGAGTTCCTTGACATTCGCTTCCTGCACCTTGAGGCCGTCGCAGTTGCGGAGGACGGATTCCAGCACGAGGCGGATGGACACGGGCAGCTTGGAGAGCGGGCCGACGCCGGCGGCTTCGAGTGCGGGCAGCGAGTAGAAGTTCGCCTGTTTGCCGTTGCCGAGGTCGAATTTTTGCAGGGTGTTGAATAGATTGTGTGGTTGGCTCATAAATTATAATTCGCGGGCGATTTCCCCCCGCATTCAAGCGCATGAAAATGAATAGCAGCAGGCGCAAAGTCAAGTTCGGCACGGCGCGCGGGCAATTATTGTTTGCGCCGTCCGCCAGCGCGGTCTTAACTACGCCGTGATGCGTCGGAATTTTTCATCAGGTCGCCACCTGCGCGCGGTCATGGCCGTCGGTCTGGCGGCAGTCGTCGCGGCCCACGGCGAAATGCCGCCGCCGCCCACCGTCTGGACGCGACCGCTGGGTTATCATTGCGATTCCGCCGCCGCCATCGGAGCGGATGGCACGATTTATGTCGGCGCGTTTGACGGGCGGCTTTACGCGATCCGGCCGGACAACGAAACGAAGTGGACTTACGAAACGGGCCGGGAAATCCACACGTCACCGGCCATCGGCAAGGACGGAACAATCTACTTCGGCAGCCGCGACGGCAATCTGCACGCGCTCGCCCCGGACGGAAAACGGCGCTGGCGCTTCGCGACGGGCGGGTGGGTGGATTCCTCGCCGGCGTTGGAGGACGACGGCACGATTTACTTCGGGTCGCGGGATAAAAAGTTTTACGCGCTGCGCGCCGACGGCGCGAAGAAGTGGGAGTTCCCCACCGGCGACGCCGTTGTTTCGTCGCCCGCCATCGCGACGGACGGCACGGTTTATTTCGGGTCCTACGACGGAAAATTTAACGCGCTGAAGCCGGACGGGACGAAGAAATGGGAATTCGCCACGGGCGGGGCGATCGTCTCCTCGCCCGCCATCGCGGCGGACGGCACGGTTTATTTCACGTCGCTGGACGGAAACTTTTACGCGCTCCATCCCGATGGCTCGCAGCAGTGGCGGCACAAAACCGGCGGCATCTCCCGCTCTTCGCCGGTGATGGACGAGCACGGCATGATTTATGTCGGGGTGAACACGGACCTTGTCGCCATCACCGCCGCCGGCGCGTTGGCTTGGCGGCGGCATCTGGGCGACTCGCCGGTGGAAGGCGCTCCGACGGTGACCGCCGCCGGCAGCGTGTATGCGTTTGGAGATTACAACCGCCTTTACGCGCTGAACGCAAAAGGCGAGCCGCAATGGACGTTGCCGGTCAGCCGCATGACGGTGACGGCGACGCCGACGCTGGACCCGGAAGGCAATCTCTACGTCGGGAACAACTTCAATGCCTTCTTGAAAATCAAAACCGGCACCCCGGCGGCACATTCGGCCTGGCCGATGTTCGGACACGATTTGCGCCACACGGGCAAGGCGGCGGGCAATTAATTCACCCGGCTGATGTTCAGGTCGGTTTTGACCAGCTTGCCGTCGGTCGCAGACAGGAGAATCTCGCCGATACTGGTGTCCTCTTCCGGCTGTTTCGTCTTGGCCGCCCAAAGTTTGATGTTCCAGACGATGCCATCGGCCTTGGTGAGTTCCAATTTGAGCGCGGCGGCCTTGACCTTGACGCGCTCCAGCAGCGGCTCTTTGAGGGCGATTTTCAATGCCTTGTCGGAATCAAACTTCAGCTTGGCGCGGTCCAGCGGCACGTCGGGCCCGGCGATGGGCGCGAGCAACCGCATCGGGCGTTTCACGTCGAGCATCTTGCCCGCGCCGAACTTGACCTCGGTGCACTTCATGCTCGCGGTCGAATCGTAGTATTCCACGAACCAGATCGTCGGCGTCAATCCGCCGATGGATTTTTCCGAGCGGACGCGGACGACCTTGTCCTTGGCCTGCTCGCCGACGTAGCGGTTGCCTTCCTTCATCAGATCAAATGCCGTCAGCTCGCGCGCCTGCGCGACGGACAGCCCGACCAACCCGGCTAGCAACACCGCCCCGGCCAGCAAAAAAGTTTTTCGGTTCATGATTATTCTTTTTCTCAACCGTTGATATGAAATCGCCCCCTCCCGGCGCGCAAGCGGAAAACCTCACAGCGGTTCCCGTCCAGAAAAGCCTGAATCCAGGTCGTGCCAGTGCTCGACACTCTCCTCGTCATGCTCCCAACACAGAAACACTTCGCGGCCAGCGACGATGGCGGGAAAGTCAATCAGCCCGCGCTCGATGTCCTTGAGGAAAATCTCCCGGCGCTGAAACTCATCCAGCACCTCTTTGAGCCCGGCGATGGCCTTGATCCATTTGCCGACCAGTTCGCCGCCGAGGTCATCGCCGCCGCCGCGCAGGCCGCCGAGCCGCTTATCGCACTGGCCCAGCGTGGCGCGCAACTCGCCGACGCGTCCCAGCCAGACGCGAATCTGCGGCAAAAGCGCCGTGGCTTCCTCGCGGGAATAATGTTTCTTGAAACGATGCTCCATGGTGACCAGCGCCGACCTGCCCCGATAGAAAACAACCGCCCGAAGGCGGCTGCGCATTTCAAGCTGACGGGGTCGTTACGACTTCGCGGCTTTCTTGATCTTGGTTTTGACCAAGGCTTTTTTGCGTTTGTTGTAGGCGTCGCGACGGCGGCGCTTGATGTTTTTATTTGATTGTCTGCCCATATCGAATCTTTACTTCGTTGCTGCGTTTTGCGATTCAGTTACCGCGTGACTATGAAGCTTCCGCCGACTTACTTCAATATCATTCTGCTGCTGCTCGCCCTCGCGGGCGGCTGCCAGACCGACGACAAGAAGAAAGAACTCACCGTCCTCCGCCTGCACATCGAGGCGAACGCCGCCAGCGGCGACGGCAAATCCGTCCCCATCTACCGCGCCACCCCGGTGTATGTGAACATCGAAACCTCGCCGTTCCTCGACGAACGCGACATTGACCATGCCGCCGTCGTGGATTGGATGGGCGGCTTCGCTATCCAGCTTGATTTCAATGCCCACGGCAAGCTCATGCTGGAAAACACCACCCGCCTCAACCCCGGGCGCCGCATCGCCATCCTGAGCGAATTCGGCGAAACCCGCTGGCTCGCGGCCCCGCTCATCGCCCGGCCCATCGGCGATGGCCAGCTTGTTTTCACCCCCGACACCACCCGCGAAGAAGCCGAGCGCATCGTGCGCGGCCTGAACAACGACGCCGAGGAAATCCGCAAGAACACCTTCAAATAACGTGTCCCGCCCCCCCCGCCTACTCCTGCTGTCCTTCGCCACGGCTCTCTCCGCATCCATCGCCGGCGCGCAACCGTTCCATCTGCCCACCGCCAACCGCGCCCTCTTTGAAAAGGGCGGCGAGGAAAAATATTTCGCCGCCACGCCCGGCAAGACCTGGGTCAGCGGCACGTTCGGCTGCGTGCGGACGGACGGATGGCAGATGCACGAGGGCCTCGACATCCGCTGCCTCCAGCGCGACCAGCACGGCGAACCCGCCGACCCCGTCACCGCCACCGCCGAGGGCGAGGTCGCCTACCTCAACGCCAAGCCCTCGCTCTCCAACTACGGCAACTACCTCATCCTCCGCCACCGCATCGAAGGCATGGATATCTTTTCGCTCTACGCGCACCTGAGCCGCATCGAACCCGGCCTCCGCCCCGGCACGGCGGTGCGCGCCGGGCAGGTCGTCGGCACGATGGGCCGCACCAGCAACACCGGCGAGCGCATCGGCAAGGAACGCGCCCACGTCCACTTTGAGCTGAACCTCCTCGTCAACGACCGCTTCCCGGAATGGTTCAAGCGCAACGCGCCCGGCGAGCGCAACGACCACGGCGTCTGGAACGGGCAGAACCTCGTCGCCCTTGACCCGCGCCTCGTCTTCCTCGAACAGCAGCGACTCGGCGCGAAATTCAGCCTCGTGCAATTCCTCCGCAGCCAGACCGAACTCTGCCGCGTGTTCGTCCGCGCGCCGGAATTTTCGTGGGCGAAGCGCTATCCCCAGTTGATCCGCCGCAACCCGCGCGCCGAAAAGGAAGGCGTGGCCGGCTACGAAATCGCGCTCAACTTCAACGCCCTGCCCTACGAACTGACTCCGCGCGCCGCAGCCGAAATCAAAGGCGCGGCGAAGTTCCAACTGCTCTCCGTCAATGCCGCCGAGCAACGGAAAAATCCCGCGCGCCGGCTCGTCAGCCAGCGCGGCAGCCGGTGGGAATTGACCGACCGCGGCCTCAAGACGCTCGGCCTGCTGACGTATTGATGGAATTTTCCTGTGGCGTGAAATCGGCCGAGTCGTATCTTGATGCTGCCAAACGTCACGCAACCATGAGCAACCATTCCCGGCTATCGCCCGAACGCCCTCCGCGTTGCGCCTTCACGCTCATCGAGCTTTTGGTGGTCATCGCCATCATTGCCATCCTCGCCGGACTGCTGCTGCCAGCGTTGAGCCAGGCAAAAGCCCGCGCCCAAACTATCAAGTGCATCAACAACCTCCAGCAGCTTGCGATCTGTTGGAACATGTATGCGCACGACAACGAGGATGTGATGGTGCCCAACAACTTCGTTTACAGCTTTTCCGTGGGGACAACCAACCCTCCCACCGCGCCGCTCCCCGAAAACATGATGAGCTGGTGCCAATCCATCACGCGGCAAGACAGCAACACCATCACCGCCGCCATCTCCATGCTGTTCACCTACAATCAAACCCCGAGCATCTACCACTGCCCCGCCGACCGCTCCACAGTGGACGGTCGCCCGGAACTGACGCGCAACCGCAGTTACAACATGGCCAACAGCATCAATTGCTGGCAGGATAATCACTACCGCAAGCTGACCGAAGTCAAGCAGCCTACTTCACTTTTCGTGTTCATGGACACCGATGCGGATGCCATCTGGGATTCCACCTTTGGAGTGATTCCCGCAGGTTCCTGGTGGCAGGATTACTGGCTGGACATCCCCGCCGACCGCCACCAACGCGGCGCGACCCTCTCCTTCGTTGACGGCCATGTGGAGAAATGGAAGTGGCAATTCCCCAAAGGCAATGGCGAAGTCGGCGGCCATGTCCGTAACGCCGCTGACTTGGCCGATTTGCGTCGCATCCAACAACACATCAAAGACGCCAACGGCAATTAGCCCAGCACACCACAATTCCCGCTTGCGTTCCCCCGCCCCGTCGTTAATTTTTCGCCCGCATTTATGAACTACAAAATCTCCAAAGCCGCCGCGTCACTATCACCCTCGCTCACCCTCGCCATTGATTCCAAAGCCAAGGCCATGAAGGCCGCCGGCGAGGACGTCGTCGGCTTCGGCGCGGGCGAGCCGGACTTCGACACGCCGCAGCACATCAAGGACGCCTGCGCCAAGGCCCTCGCCGCCGGGTTCACCAAATACACCCCCGCCGCCGGCATCCCCGAATTGCGCGAAGCCATCGCCGCCAAGTTCCAGCGCGAGAACGGCCTCACCTACAAGCCCAGCCAGATCATCGTCTCCTGTGGCGGCAAACACTCCTGCTACAACGTCATCCTCGCCACCTGCGAAGCCGGCGACGAAGTCATCATCCCCGCGCCGTATTGGTTGAGTTACCCGGAAATGGTCAAGCTCGCCGGCGCGAAACCCGTCATCCTCGAGACCACGGACAAGACCGAATTCAAAGTCACCCCCGCCCAACTCCGCGCCGCCATCACCCCCAACACGCGCCTCTTCGTCCTCAACTCCCCGAGCAACCCCACCGGCAGCGTCTATACGCCCGAGGAAATCAAGGCCCTCGGCGACATCTGCGTGGAAAAAGGCGTGCTCATCATGAGCGACGAGATCTACGAGCACCTCACCTACGACGGCGCGGTGGTCAAGAGCGTCGCCAGTTTCAGCCCCGCGCACAAGGATCACACCATCATCGTCCACGGTTTCGCGAAGGCGTGGAGCATGACCGGTTGGCGCCTCGGCTTCCTCGCCGCGCCCGAGCCGATCGCCAAGGCCATTGACGCCGTGCAAAGCCACAGCACCAGCAACCCCTGCTCCTTCGCGCAAAAGGGCGGCGTGGCCGCACTCACCGGGCCGCAGGATCACCTGCCGAAATGGCTCGCCGAGTTCGACAAGCGCCGCAGCTACGCGCACCAGAAGCTGAGCAGCATCCCCGGCATCACCTGCGTGAACGCCAAGGGCGCGTTCTATCTCTTCCCGAACATCTCCGCGCTCGGCCTCAAGTCCACCGAATTCTGCGCGAAGCTGCTGGAGCAGGAAAAGGTCGCGGCCGTGCCCGGCATCGCGTTCGGCGCGGACAACTACCTGCGCATCAGCTACGCGACCAGCATGGCCAACATCGAGAAGGGTCTGGACCGCCTCGCCCGCTTCTGCGGGGGCTTGAAGAAGTAATTTTCGGTCGCCGGAAAACCAAAAGCCGGGAGAATTTTCTCCCGGCTTTTTTCTTTGAAAGCGACTTCCTCCCAAGCATCACAGTCCGCGGCGGGCAACCTGTGCCAATTCCTTTTCTTCCGGCAGCAGCGGGGCGGCGACGGCAATATCGAGATACTTCTTAGCCTTGTTCGTTTCACCTGCCGAGGCGAGCAGCACGCCGTAGTAGACGGCGATGCCGGGAATTTCCAACTGCGCTGCCGGCAGCGCGGCGAGCGCCTTGATGCCGGTCGCGGTCTGCCCCTGCTGGTGCAGGGAGTAGGCGTAGGTGGCGGTGAAGGCGGGGTTCTTAGGATATTTTTCGTAGCCGGCGCGGGCGAGTTCGTAGGCGCGGGTGCTTTGGGGATTCAACAGGAGCGTTACGGAAGCCAGGTTGTTCTTGGCGATGACGTCGGTGGAGTCATAGTCGAGCAGCGTGGTGAAGACTCGTTGCAGTCCGCGCGTGTTGCCACCGGTGAGATAAATCTGGTTGAGTGATTGCAGTGCCCAGCGTTCCGCCGGGTAGCGCTGGGTAATGAACCAGAGCAGGTCTTCGCGTTCCTTGTCCCAGCCCCAGGTTGTGGCTAGGCGCGCCAGCAGGGTCAGCGACTTGATGCGGTCGCCAGCGAGGCGGGTGGCGTTCTGCCAGCTGGATTGGGCGGCCATGGTTTGTTTCTGCTGGAAGGCGGCCAGGGCGAGCTGGGCGTGCCGGATGAAATCCAGTTCGCCCCAGTTTTGGTCTGTGAGCAACGCATCAAGCCCCTTCCAATCCTGCCCGGCAACGAGAGCGTCAGCTCGCGCCATCCGCACGGGCGCCTGAGTTTGGAGATTGTCGGGCAAGGTAGCGAGCCATTGCCCAGCGGCGTCGGTCATGCTGTGGGCAATCATCCAAGAGGCGAGCGTGTTGACCTGTTCGGGAGTCTTGGCGGATTCGGTTTTCAACTGTTCCAGCCGGGCGGCAAATTCCGGACTGGCGATGGTTTGCAGGATGGAAAGTTGCAGGATGCGGTCTTCAAAGGTGGCGCCGGCGGCGGATTGCAGTTGCCGGGCGAACTCCTCGGCCTGGGAAAATTCGTTGTTCTTGACGGCGGCCATAGCGAGGTGGCGGAGGGCGTCTTTGCGGAATCCAGGGTCGGTGGTGAGGGTTTCAAGGGTGGCCATCGCGGTGGCGACGAGTCCCTTGTTCTTCGCCTGGAGGTGAATGATGGCGCGGTTGAACTGGAAGGATTTGTTTTGCGGGTCCAACTCGGCGGCGCGACCGAAATGCCAATCGGCTTTGGCGATGTTGTTTTCGGCCATGGCGACCATGGCGGCGAGCTGGTGATAGGTGGCGGAATTCTGCTCGGCGGGGACGATTTCGCGCAGGGCCTGATCGGCGCGGAGATAGTTACCCAGCAGCAACGCGCACCGAGCCAAGTCCAAGCGGTTGGTGATGGAGTGGGGTTCGAGATTCAGGACTTTCTGCCACCACGCCAGCGCCAGCGGGGAATGAAATTTTTCCGTGACCTTCGCCATGATGCGGGCGGCCTCGACGCTGGAAGGGTTCATGTTCAACGCCTGCCGCGCGCTCAGAGCCGCGTTGCGATAATCCTCCTTGGCCATGAATTCCCGGGCCTGGGCCTGGAAGCGCTTCTGCTTCCAGGCCCGGTAAACCGGCAATCCCAGATACGCCCCGACGGCCAACAACACCAGCACCGCACTAATTACAACAATTTTTTTCATGATTCGCGTGAAACTATCCGTATATCCTCGTAAAAGCGCATTGCTTGTCAACGCTTCCGTGATTATTCATTTGGCCGTTGTAATCGCGTGCCGCTGCCCAAACATCATCCAACCGCCTGCCGCACCTTCCTCGGAAGCGTGGCGGCACGCTGGCTTGGCATCATCGGAACACTCATTTGCCCGCTGTTCGCCGCCTTCGGCCAGGAGGCGCTTCGGGCCTCGCTCGCGGGCGAAGCCGCAGTGGAAGCCCAGAAGAAGGCGATTGAGAACCAGTATTACAACCTCCAGATGGGCGACCTGAAACTGCGATTCCAAACCGCCCTCGGCGTGGAGGCCACGGACAACGTCAATTACAGCGAAAAGAACCGGCAGGCGGATGTTTCACTGCGGCCCCAACTGGATGTCACCGCCATGTTCCCGTTGACCGACAGGAACACCATCGCGCTCACCATCGGCGCGGGCTACGCCAAGTATGTCAAAACCAAGGCCCGGAATCATTTTTTCCTCACGCCCGACTCCACCATCGGCTTCAACATCTACGCCGGCGATTTCGTCTTCAACCTCCATACCCAGTTCACCTACACGGAGGATTCCTACCAGCAATCTGAGATCACCGGCGGCAGCTACGGCTACTTCCAAAACATGACCGGCGTGAACGCGACCTGGGACCTCAACAAGCTCATCCTCACCTTCGGCATTGACCACGAGATTTACACCCCAACGCAGCCGCAATACTCCTATCAAGCCCGATCCTCCGAACTCGTCAACGCCCGCGCCGTCTACCTCATCAACCCCACCACGCAGCTCGGCCTCCAGCTCGGCGCCAGCGTCACGGCGTTCGATACCAAGCCCGGCTACACCAACATCGTGGGTTCGGTCTATCTGGGCACCAATTTTCTGGGCTACATCACGAACACCGTCCCCGCCTACCAGTTCCTCAGCAACCAGAAGTCTGTCAACTTCGGCCCCTACTTCCAATCCCGCCTGAGCGAGCACTTGCGCCTCACTATCTCCGCCGGCTACGCCATCTATTTTCAGGAAGCCGCAAGCTACTTTGCCAAAGGCGGCGACTCCGCCGCATACTACGCCGACATACAGCTGCAGCACGCCGTCAACGCCCGCGTCGCCTACAGCCTCAACGTCGGCCACCAGGTCCGACAAGGCCTCACCACCGACAGTCTGGACTACTACTACTTTCACCTCAACCCGACTTGGCAGGTGTTCAGCGACCTGACCCTGAGCGCACCATTGAGCATCGAATCCTACACCTCCACCGGTTACCGCGCCGAAAAATACCAGTTTTGGAACCTCGGACTCTCCGCCTCTTGTCGCCTGTCCAAAAAACTCACCCTCACCGGCTCCTACAACTACCGCATGCGCGATTCCAACCTCGTCGACTCTGATTACGTCGAGAATCAGCTTGTGCTGGACACGCGGTATAGCTTTTAATCACGCTCGCTCATGACACGAATGTTGCTTTATCTCGTCCTCGGTTGCTGTTGCGCCACGGCCTTCGCCGTCCCTGGCGACAAACCCGCCACAACCGCCGCCGGCAACCCCGTTTTCGCCGAGCTCACCGCATCAGACTCCGCCCCGGCTGCCACCATCGCCGACCCGGTCACGAACGCCCTCCCCGCCACAACCAACTCCGACATCTACCTTACCGACGACAAACACAAGCTCGTCCCCGGCGATGCTGTCAACTTCCGCATCGTTGAAGACCGCGACCCGCCCACCGCGCCCCAGAAAATCCTCATCGTCTCCGATTCCGGTGAACTCGACGTTCCCTACATCGGCCTCATCAACGTCGACGGCAAGACCTGCCGCGAAGCCACCAAAGACATCACCCGCCTCCTCGAAAAAGACTACTACTACAAGGCCACCGTCGTGCTCGGCCTCGTCGCCGGCACCAAAGCCCTCGGCCGTGTCTACGTTTACGGCGAAGTCCGCCTCCCCGGCCCCGTCCTCCTCCCGCCCAACGAGGAATTCACCGTCAGCAAGGCCATCGTCGGCGCCGGAGGCTTCGGGGAATTCGCCAAAAAGACCAAGGTGCAGGTCATCCAAAACCCCGGCGACAACCAGAAAGTTTTCACCATCAACATGGAAGACGTGTTTGAAAAGGCCCACACCGAAAAGGACGTCATCCTCAACTCCGGCGACCGCGTCTTCGTCCCCAAGCGCGGCATCAATTTCTGAACCGCATGAGCCAACCTGAAGCATCCACCGCCCCCGATCGCGCCATACAGTCGAGCCGCATCTTTGCGCAGCTCCACCGCTACCGCAACCTGCTCCGCAAACATTGGTGGATTCCTGCCCTGACCATCACGCTCGCCCTCGCCGCCCAAAGCTGGCGGCTCTGGAGCACCCCGCCCTCCTACTCGTCCTACGGGCGCATGGTCGTAAATATCCGCATTGCCAATTCCCAGTCCCCCATGTCCGTCGTGCAAGACGAAGGCTTTAACTTTTACGGTACGCAGGTAGCCATGATGCAGAGCGTCACCGTCCTCAACCGCGCCGCCGAGCGCGTTCGTGCCCTGCACCCGGAAACCTCCGCGCCCAACGAGCCCGTCATCTTCCGCGCCACCCAGATTCCCCGCACCAGCGTCTTCCACCTCGTCTGCACCGGACTCGAATCCAACTACACCCGGTTCTACCTCGACGCCTGCATGGAGGAATACCTCAACCTCCGCCGCGGCATGAAGGAAGATACCCTCGGCACCACGTTGTCCGGCATTCAAGACAAACTCGCCCGCCTCCAAAAAGACCTTGCCAAAGGCGAGGAAGACCTCCTCAACTTTCAATCCTCCAACAGTGTCGTCAACTTGGAGGCGCAAGGCGGCGGTGCGAGCAAGGAGTTGGTCATTCTGAGCTCCGAACTGACCGGTCTGCAGATTCAATACGAACGCCTCAATAGCCTGAGCCTCGATCAAAACCTCGAAATCCAGCAGGGCTCGGGCGTTTCCTCCCTGGGTGGCGTCGAGGATTCCGCCGAAAAACTTGCCGCTTCCGGCGCCGGCTACCTTCAGCTCAAGCGCATGATCGAACTGAAAAAATCCAAACTCAAGGAATTGGCCGAATACCTGCGCCCCAAGCACCCCCGCGTGGTCGCCTTGAACGAGGAACTCACCAGCCAAGAAAAAGATCTGGAAACACTGCGCAAGCAAAGCGCTGACCGCCTCGACAACACCCGCGTCATCCTCAAAGCCAACATCGAAATCCTGCAGGCCAAAATCAACCAGTTGGAAACCAGCACCTCCGACATCAGCCGCAAAATGGCGCAATACGAAAAAATCAAGTCCAACAACGCGCGGAATCAGTTACTCTTCAACCAACTCCTCCTCTCCCAGAGCTCACTCGACCTCGGCGGACGCGCCGACCCCGAGACCGTCAAGATCTCCGAACGCGCATCCGAACCCGAGCGCGTCAGCCTCCACTTGCTCAGCAACCTCTCCATCGCTATCGCTGCCGGCCTCGTCCTTGGCCTCGGCCTGCTATTCATCATTGACCGCATGGACGACCGCCCAACTTCCTTCACCGAACTGCAAGAAATGTTTGATGAACCTGTACTAGGCCAAGTGCCCAACGAGAAACCGCTTTCGAAAAACGCCGAAATCCGCCTCCTCCAACCCGGCGACAGCCGCCACGCCTTTGTTGAAGCCTACCGCAACCTGCGCTCTTCGTTACTGTACATGGCCACCGAGGGCAAACGCGCCAAAGTTCTCCTCGTCACCAGCGCTGTCCCCGACGATGGCAAATCTTTGACCACCGCTAACTTGGCAATCACTCTAGCCCAAGCCGGCTCCTCAGTCCTGCTCATTGATGCCGATCTCCGCCGCGGCCATCTCCACAAACGCCTCGGTGTAGAATCAACAACTGGTTTCACTGAAGTATTAACCCAAGGCCTTGACTGGTCGCAAGTGGTCAAACCCACCAATGTGGCCAATCTCTCGCTCTTGCCCCGCGGTGGCATATGCCAAAATCCTGGCGAACATTTTCTACGGCAGAGTACCAAGGAACTCCTGAAAACCATGGCTAGCCGCTATGACTACGTCGTTATCGACAGCGCACCTGTGATGGCTGCCGACGACGTCGGTAGTCTCTCCCCACACGTCGAGGGGGTTATCTTCGTCATCCGCGCCGGTCAGACCTCCGCCCGGGTCGCCCACGCCGCCTTGGATGTACTCTATCAGCGCGAAGTCAACATCCTCGGCCTCGTTTTCAATGGTGTGGAATCCGCCGCCACGGAGTACTACTTCTACAAGTACCAAAACTACGCAGTTTACCCTGGTGCGTAACAGCCGGGTTTCAAGCAGAATAAACGGCGGGGAAAATCATTTGGAGAGCCTACAGGCTGATGTTCTGCCGGTGGGCTTCTTCCCAACGCAGCGCCGCCCGCACCCAAGCCTCCAAAGCTAGTTCAGTGAGCAATTCAAACAACTTCGGCAAAATCGCCGAGGTCTCCGCAGAAAATTCGATTGCTCGAATATTGCCCGAAACCACCGCTATCGTCCGCACTTGTAATTCACCCATATCTTGCTTATCTGAGCGCTCCCAAAATACTTCGCTCCCGCCAACTAGAACGAATTTAACCCGCGCAAAATTCAGCTTCGAAACCAAAAACCTATAGTTGTTCCACAATTCCTTCGCAGAACTGCAACGTTCCGCCTCCAGTTCAAGCCACCGGCTTAAGCACAGCACATAGCGGGTTTCTTTCCGCAACCGAATCAGATTGCTGATCGTGCCATCCACCGCAAACCAGTCCTGCCCAAGCCCCAACGACCGCGCCGCCAGCAGCACCAGTAAAAACATAAATCCACCCAAAATCGGCAACAGCCGGCCCTGCGTCCAGAACAGGCTCAACGCCATCAGCAGGCACAGCAGCGAAGCCCCGTAAAGCGTCAGCACTGTCCGACGATGCGAAAAACCCGAGGCCAGCAGCCGGTGATGGATATGCCGGCGGTCCGGACGGAAAATCGGCAACCCCTTCATCCCGCGCCGCACGATGGCTAGCGCCACATCCATGATCGGCAACGCCAGCGCGAACAGCGGCGCGATCAGGGCCGCCAGAATCGTCCCTTTCTGCGAATGCACCAGCGTCAGCATCCCGATCAGGAAGCCGAGAAAATACGCGCCGCCGTCGCCCATGTAGATTTTCGCCGGCGGAAAATTATACCGGAGAAACCCAAGCAACGCCCCCGACATCCCTGCCGCACAAAGGATGGGAAACACCAACCCTCCACCTGTCCCTAGATAAGTCAGCAACCCCATCAACATCAGCGTCACCCCGCCCGCCAGCCCATCGATCCCGTCAATCAGGTTAATCATGTTCGTCAGCGCCACCAGCCAGAACACCGTCAGCGGCCACCCCACCCAGCCCAGCGTGTATACCGCATTGGTGAAAGGGTTTTGAAACAGCGGCACCCGCACCCCGCAGAAGCAGACCACCAGCGCGATCAGCACCTGCCCGGCCAGCTTCTTGCGGGCACCCAGCGGCTTGATGTCATCCCACAGCCCTAGCAAAAACATCGCCAGCGAAGTCGCGATGATGACCCACCGGGTCTTCGCCTTAGCCGCGTCCGCTGCGGGAAGCCAAATCTGCGCCGCAACCGAAATCCCCACAAACGCCAGCACCAGCGCCACGCCGCCCAATCGGGAAACCACTGGCTGCCCCGCGCCGGAGGCCGTCCGGACTTCCATCGCCCGCGCATAATTCCAATGCTGGATGCGCGGCACCAAAATCCAGACCACCACGAACCCCAGCACGCTGAACCAGAATGTTGAAGTGATGATGTCGGGTTGCATGATTGTTGGGTTGCTCGCCTCTTAAGTGTGACCACAGACAGCTTGCTACAAAAAGCCTATTTTCTTCAAGCGGTAACTGTTTTCAAGAAAACCTCACGGTTGGTCGCCCGGCTGCCCCTCGCCTTCCAGCAACTCGATCAGCTTCGGCAGCAAAACCGCCTTTCCGAACTGCGCCCCCAACGCTTCCCACTGCGTCCCGCGCAACCGCCCGCCTCTTCCCGCCGCCGCCCGGATAGCCTTCACCGTCGCGGCCACGTCGCCATGCCGGACGGAACAACAATCTCCCGCGCCGCCAAGCGCACCGAGAATTTCCGAACAATGGCTCGACGCCGGCCCAAGGTAGAGCAACGGCGCGCCCACCGTCAGGATGTTGTAGATTTTGCACGGATGGATCGTCCCCACGAATGCATCACCCATCACCACCACATGCAAGTCCGCCGCCGAGAGCGACCCCGCCAGTTGCGCCAGCGGCTGATACGGCAGGCAGATGATGTTCCCCGGCTTCCGCTCCGCCGCGAACCGCTGCACCTTTACAAATTCACTGCCACCACCCACGAAGAGGAAGGCGAACTGCGGCTCACCCGTTAGCACCAGCGCCGCCTGCAACAACGTGTCCAGCGGATGACACGGGCTGTGATTGCCGGAATACATCACCACAAACTTCTCCACCAGCCCGTGCGCCCGGCGGAACTCCGCCCGCCCCGCCGCATCGAACCGCACCGCGTCGTCGTGCGACCACGGCGGGATGACCGCGATGTTTTCCGGCGCGATGCCTTTCGCTTCGATGCGCGCCCGCATGAACCGGTCGAGCACCACGACCTTCTCCGCGCGGCGCAGGCTGAAGTGCGACATCCGTTGCAGGATGTGCGCGGGCAAGGAATTTTCCCGCAGCCAGCCGGCGGCGATGGCCTCGTCGGGATTCAGGTCCATCACCCAATAGAACAATTTCCCGCCCCGCAGCTTCGCGAACCACGCCCCGATGAACGAGATCAGCGGCGGCGAAGTCAGCGCCACCACCGCGTCCTGGCGCGGCAGCCACAGCAATCGCCAGCAGCCCGCCACGATGAAGCTCGCGAAGTCCGCCGCCCGCCGCCACTTCGCGCCCTTGCCTAGGCTCGTTCCCGCCACGCGATGGATCTCGATGCCGCGCCAGACTTCGTACGCCGCAAACCGCCGGGAGGAATCGTCATACGCCTTGCGCCCGGTCACCACCGTCACCTGATGCCCGCGCGCCGCCAGCGCTTGCGCCAGTTCGGTCAGATACTGCGCCGTCGCGACCACGTCGGGATGGAACGTCTGGTTGAGCAGCAGGATTCTCAAAGTCGCCTCGTCATATTCCGCGCCGCCGGATTTTCACCCGTAGCAATCCCGGCATTTCTTGCTCCGTCACCAGCACCAAGTAGCCGCCGCCGCCGGCACCGGAAAGTTTCCAGCCGTGCGCCTGGCCGGCGTATTTGTGGATGGTTTTCTGCAGCTCCCGGTTGCTCATGGCCGGGAATAGCGCCACCTGCGCCTCGAACGCCGCCCGCATCTGCCGGCCGAACGCAGCCACATCCCGCTGCTGAATGGCCTCCCAGCACACGTTCGCGGTGGCCGCCAGCCGCCGGACCCGGGGTGCCGTGATGCGCCGTCCCCGGTTGGCTTCGTATTTATCCCCACGCGGCCCGAGCGGTACCAGTTGGAGATGCTGCTCCAGCCAGGACAACGTGGCTTCATCGTGAATGGACGTGATCTTTTCCGGCCAGAATTTTCCGCGATAATCCAGCCGGTTCAATCCCGGATACACAATCCCAATCGCGTCCTGCGACCCGGAGAATTCCGTCGTGCCCGGAGGATTCTCAAATGCAAACAACGTCCGTGCCGTGTGCTCCGGTCTGCCCCCCGGCAGACTCGTCTGCCAAAGTTGAATCGCCTTGCACCGCGTGCTGCTGGCCATGCCGCTGCGTTCGTGAAAATCCACAGTCGGCTCCAGCGAAATCGTCAGCACCGGCCCCGCCGCATGGCACGAGACGAACGGCTGGTCCAGCCAGCCGCCCGCGAGATCTAGCCGGTAGGGAATGCGGCACTCCTGCCGCAACGCCGTCGTCGAACGCACCGGCAAGCCCGCCTGCGGTTCCCGTTTGAGCACGACATACCGGATGCCCAGTTCCCGACACAACTCCGCCTTTGCCGGCAGATTTCCCTCCTCATTGACCACAAACACATCCGGCGCCAACCGCTTGAGATTTGCCACGAAATCCATCAGCCCCGACTCTGAATTGACCGTGCACGCTTTTACGCACTTGAGGGATTCGATGAGGTATTGCCGTTCGGCCTGTGGGTTCACCGGCGGCCGGCCCTTGAGCTCGGCCACCGTGCGATCCGCGCCGATGCCCACATGCAACTCGCCCCATTGCGCCGCATCCTGCAGGAACCGCACATGGCCGCTATGCAACAGATCAAAACAGCCAGTCACAAAAACTTTGGACCGTCCGGCCTTCTTTTTAGATTTTTTACTCATCTGCTATTCGTCAATTTTCGCTACTCTACCGCTCGCATTTCAACCCATGCTTCCAATTCCCGCCACTATTTCACTTCGCCGTGATCCAAATCAATCACCGCCGCCAGTTGCCGGCGCACGGCGGCTTCCGCTTGCTCATCGTCGGCAATGCCGGCCACGGCCAGTTCCAGGATACGCAGGCCGTAGTTCCGGCTGCCGGACATTGCCGCGCCGACGCGAGCGGAAACATCCTCCCGATAACTGATCACGGAATCCGGCGGCGTCGAATCCTCATATTGACCGTAATAAACCCGGAGCAACCGGCCATCCGCCTCAAACAGAAATCTGTGCAGCGCGAACTTCTGCCCGCCGACCGGATAGACGCCCACTCCCAGATTCTGCACCAGCTTCATCCCCGAAGCGATTAGGCAATGTTCTGGCCGGTGGGTCTTATTGAGCTGGCTGCGGACGCGGGCATACAGCGAACGCGAAGGCAGCCACCGGAAATAGACCAGTTGCCAATAGCCATCTTCCAGCCGACCCCAATTGCATTGCGCGCCGCTGTTGCAAGACAACTGTTTTTTTACGGCATCGGACAAGCTCACCCACTGAAACGCCGACTGCGTCGTCGGCCAGCGTACCGACCACGACTGCGCGACTGCCGACTGTGCTTCATGCGCCCGATACCAAAATTCAATCTCCGCCTCCGTCAGCACAAACCAGATTCCCAATCCCACCGCAAGTCTGGTTGGCAGATTTCCGATTTTCGATTTCGGCACTCCGCCCCCCAGCGCGCCGTAGCCAGACGAAGGCTGCTCCGCCTCCTGACACTTGACACCTGCCACCTGACACTTCTTGCTTCCTCCCTTCCTCATCCACCCACAGAACAGCCACAGGCACACAAAGCAACCCACAAGAATGACGACTCCCGCCGGGTTGTGCCATTTGTGCATCGCCGGGATACCGTCTCGCGAGGCCACATAGACGAGCAGCGAAGTGCGACCGATGTTGAAAACGAAAGCGAACAAAAATCCCGTTAGCACGCTGCACACCCGGCGCGCAACCGTGAGCCGGTAAAGCTCGCCGAAAAACAGCGCAATCATCAGCGTGGATTGAAACGAGCGGATTCCGCTGCAGGCGTCATCCACGCCCACTAATCCCGTGGCGACCTCGATGACATTCCCTTTTTGCAGCGCGGGAATCCCGAGAAACGTCAGCAACTCCGTGGTGAAGGAAACATTGCCGCCTGTCAACGATTCCGTCAGCCCGGCCTCAATCGGCGTGGGCCACGGCACCGCCACAAGGAAGAAGCAAACCGGAAACGCGAAATGCAGCCAGCGCCCGGCGCCCAGCCTCAACCGCAGCACCAGCAGCGTTAGCCCGACCACTTCCAGCGCCAGCGCCCAGCTCGTCATCCGCCAGACGGGATTCGCCTCATGCAACCAACGCGTTGCCAACCAGCCCATAGCCAGTACCAAAAAGCCAGAAGTCAAAAACCAGCTTCCAGAATCAGCACCACCCCATGCTGACTTCAGGCTTTCGACTTCTGGTTTCTGCGCTCTTTCCCATAGTAAAAATAGACACAGGAATGGCACCGCCCAGCCGTAGTTGTATTGCTCGAAGGCCGACCATTGCGCCCCCAACTGGTAAACTACCAGCGCCCAATAAGCGCCCAGCACCGCTAACAGCAGGGCGTCACCGCGCGAAAAAAATTTTGGCAAGAAAGACATAAATTTGGCCGGTCATTTATCCGTCAGCAATCAGGCTGTTTCGGTTTGAAACGCATCGAAATATTCATCGAATTTTAACCGTTAACCCCGCCGGCGCAAAGCGCGTTCCTCCAAAAAGCACACCCACCGGAATCCCAGCCTCCGGTCCGATTTGCTTCTGAACGCCTTTTTTTTGGAAATCAGCCGGGCGATTGGCGACATCGGCGGTCCAGCGCAGAATCGAAGTTGACAAATTCCCGGACCAAGGGCGTTGTAGCGCGAGTAGGCGTCGCTCCCCGGCTGATTGAGCAGCGGATACAGTTGCAATTCCGGCTCCAGGATTAGGTGGGCGGCAGTATGCCGAATCAAACCAGCCTGCCCCAGCCGCTGCGTGGCCATGGCCACCAGACAGGCCGCCATCGTGCAACGCCCGGATTCAAAATCATCCAGCCCTTCCCTCACCAAGTCTTCCCCGGGAAGACCGGCAATCGAAATATTCGCAAGCATTGCAGAATTTCCTGACGGCGGGCACGAAATGGTGCCGGGTCAATCGCCGGGTAACGAATTAATTGCGACCACCTAACGCCACCATGAAAGTTCTGATTTTAGTTTTGTCAGTTTCCCCGCGCATGATTAAAAGTGGCAGGCGTTTCAATAATCCAGTCACCCAGCTTTGGCAAACCTTATCACCCCGGCCTTTAACTTCAAGCGGGCAAAAGTTGACCACCGACTTGGAGTCGGGACAGGTGGCTGAAGGTGAAAAGTCGGAAAAAGAGTCACCGGAATCATCCGCAGATTCCGGTGTCAAGACAAGTAGTGCCTGGGGCGGTAGGCACTTGTCAAGATTTCACGCGCTTTCCGCTTTCAACTTTCTGATTTGTGCATTACGCCGCTCATGTCAGATGAACGCGATCCGACTTCACGTCCTGTTGCAACATCCAGCGAGCGACCGCCAGCATCTGCTCTGCGATGCCTGGCCAGCTTATATTTGCGCTCCAACCGCCTCCCAGCCACCTTCCCCCATCAACTCCCAACTACTATTCCGCGTTTTATATATCAGCTTTTTGATTTCCACACTCCGCTTTTACGCCATCTCAACAGCCCGATTTCCTATTTGCCCTCTGATACGCCTCAATGTATTTAGGGCCAAGTTTTTCCCACGCGAATCTTTCCTCTGCCCAAGCAGCAAGATTTAAGCGATCGCTCGGGGACCAATTGCGCTCCATTCTCGCCTGTGCATCGGAAAGAGATTTCTTCAGACTCAACACCTCCGGCTTGGCAATAAACAAGCCATCGAGTCCCGGATGATCAACCCACGGCGTCTGGTCGGTGGTGAGCACGGGAGTGCCGACGTGCAACGCCTCCAGCACCGCGAGACCGAAGTTTTCAGAATGAGTCGGCAGACAAAAAAGGTCGGCTCCCTGCAAATAGGGCCAGCGGGCCGCACCCCAGACCGGGCCGACCCACTCGACCTGCGGCAGCCGGGCGGATGCCGCAGTTGCCATCGCCTGGACCGAGTCCACATAGTCAGGCTCGCCGCCGCCGACCACCACCAAACGCCAGCCTTGCCAGTTGCACTCGCTCTCGGCCATGGCCTGAAACAGCAAGTCGAGCCCCTTGTTCACAACTATTCGGGAGAGGAACAAGATCACCCGCTCGTCTGCGGGCCACCCCAATGCGCCACGAGCGGCGGCATAATCGGGGTCACAGCGATCGCGACAACCGAGTGGAAGCACCTCGACCCGCGGGTGACAAATCACGCGCTCCAGATGTTTCGCTTCCATGTCGCTCGTGACGAAAATCGCTTTGGCGCCCAAAAGAAATCGCCGCTCAATCAGCCAGAAATATGGGAGCTTCTTCCAGCGGCGATGGCGGAAAGCCCAAGGCTCCAGCATCCCATGCGGCGAGACCACATAAGGCCGCCCCAGTTTGCGCAAGCGGATGGCCAGCCGACTGTGCGATGGATTCCACAGGCCGTGGAAATGGTGCACCGCATCTGTATCGCCAGGGTCGCCTCCCTCCAAGACCTCAACCCCCTGCTCTTGCAATGCGTTACGCAAGCCTTCCACGGCATTCCAAGTGCCTCCTGCTTGTTTCACCAGTGCCGGGGTGACGAGTCGGATTTTCATGATGAATTTTCCAATAAAGCAACTGGCTCTTAAAAAGCCGTGATTGCGAAAATGTCTGGACTTGTTTCCAAATCATTTGCCGAATTCATTTTTTAGTGGTGGATAAAAATAATACGGCTGCCTTGAGGCTCAAAACGAAAATCCATTCGTCGCAAACCTGGTAGCGCTTGGGCAACGGCTTCATGCCTCTCTGGCGGCACGTAAAATGTGAGGAATCCACCGGCGCCGGCGCCTAGAAGTTTTCCTCCCAAAGCTCCAGCCTTGCGGGCGGCACTATACCAGGAATCAATCGCGCCTGAGGAAATTCTTGGGCCAAGAGTTTTTTTCAACTCCCAGCCTTCGTGCAACATTTCCCCGAAGCCTGAAAGTTCGTTGCGCTGAAGCTGTTCACGCAATTCAAAAGCTTGGGCGACCATACGTTTCATCACGACCTGCTTCTTTTTTTCCGTGGCAACCGCCTTTTGCTGATGGGCCAGGATGGTCGAGGCGCTGCGGGTGATGCCGGTGTAAAAGACGATGATGTGCGACTGCAACTGTTCTATGGTTGCCCGCCTGCAGATAATCTTTTCGACGGTGACAGTATCGTCGGTGTCAAATCGGATAAAGTTTAATCCGCCAAACGCGGCGGCATATTGGTCTTGTTTGCCAATGGGTTCGCCGCACTGTTCAATTTCGATTGTGCACGCCTCGCGCGCCAGTTGTTCGGCGCTGGCGTAGCGTTCGGCAAAGGCGTGCAGCGCATGGAGCAGGCCGACGGTGAATGTGCTGGAACTGCCAAGGCCTGTGCCTTTGGCTGGAATATCTGCAATGGAAGTGATTTCCACGCCGCCCGTGATGTTCAACATCCGCATGGCTTCGCGGACCAATGGATGTTTGATGCGCGGGACGGAACGGGCGTTTTCCGTGCGCGAATAGCTGATGCGGATATGGTCGTCAAATTTTTTGTTGACGGTAACATAGACAAACTGGTTGATGGCGGTGGAAACCACCGCGCCCCCAAATCGCCTGTAATAAGAGGCCAGGTCACTGCCGCCACCGACAAAGCTCATCCGCAAAGGCGTCCGGCTGATGATCATATTATTTTCCCCACTCTGGATTTTCCACAAACGCGTAGCAAAGAGTATGCAGAATGTTCATCTGCACGTCCTCCACGCGGCCATAATGCGTTTCGGCGATGACAATGACGGTATTGGCAATCTCCGCCATCCGTCCGCGTTTGGCGCCGACGATGGCGATGGAGTGCAAGCCGTTTTTCTTTGCCCACTCAAATGCCCGCACGCAATTTGGCGAATTGCCGCTGACGCTCACAGAAAGCACCAGATCGCCGGGGCGCGCAAAGTTTTCGAGCTGTTTCACGAAAACATCGGCGTATTCATAGTCATTGGCGATGGCCGTCATCCATGGCACATTGTCGTTAAGCGAATGGATCCGAAAGCGCTTGCCCAGCCTGTCCGACGCCCCTTTGCCGAGGTCGGTTGCGAAATGTGAAAGGTTGGCCGCGCTACCGCCATTGCCGAAAACAAAGATTTGCCTGTCTGCCAGCAACGCATCACGCAGTTCGGAAATCATCCGCGCGACCACTTCGAGAGGGACTGATTCCGCAGCGGTCTTTTGCGCCAGAAAATAATCCGCAAGCCACTGTTTTGTTTTCATTGGTCAATTATGTTCCGAGGCCAATCTGTCACAAGAAGATTTCCGCAAATAAGCGTGCAAGTTACTTTTGAGTGAGTATAAAACGCACCGCGTCGAGTAGCCCTGGTGCGGCGTGGTCAGACCGGACTTGAAATCTCCCGTCCAATCCGCCCGCGCCGGTTTTCACCAGAACGGAACGCAACCCCGCATTGTGTGCGGTTTGGATATCAGTGGTTGTGTCACCGACGAGCCAGCTTTTTGTCAGGTCGATGTTCATGTCCGCTGCCGCCTGGCGAACCATGCCGGTGCCGGGCTTGCGACATTCGCACCGGATCTTTAATTCGGGCCGCTCACCATCAAATCCTGAGTCGGGATGATGCGGGCAATAATATATGCGGTCTAGAAAAGCGTGTTCGCGGCCAAGCAGAGTTTCGAGCTTGTTGTGGATGTTTTGCATTTCCACCTCGTCGCACCAGCCTTTAGCAATGACGGGCTGGTTGGTGACGACTATTGCGCGCCAGCCGTGGTGGTTCAACTCGCGAATAGCCTCTGGCACGTCGGGTAATATTTCCAGCCCGGATGCCGACCGCAGACAATCTTTGTCGGCAATGAGCGTGCCGTCGCGATCCAGAAAAACCGCCCGCTGTGGCACGGCCAGGGAACTGGCTTCCACGACTCCGTTTTTCAATTCCGCACAAATCTTGTCATAGCGTTCGGGTGTGCCGATGTCCTTGATATATTCCGGGCTGTTGTAACCGAGCAACCGCGCGCCACGCTGGAGCATCGCGGGAAATAGATCCTTGCCAAAATCCATTTTCGCCGGCTGTGCCGCCCACGGTGACAAAGCGGATTTGCTCAGAATGTAAAGCCCGGCATTGACCAGATTTTGAAACCATCGGTCGGAGGGATGCGGACGATTATGAAAGGCTGTGACCAGCCCATTACGGTCAACCTCCACCAGATCGGAGTCTGACGGATGGTTGTTGGGATGCAGCAGGAGGGTTGCGTCAGCACCACTTCGCGTGTGAAACTGCGCAAGTCGCGTCAGATCCACATTCACCATGGTGTCGCCATAAAGAACGGCAAACACATCCGCCAATTTTTCAAAACCCGCCAGCACCGCGCCTGCCGTGCCAAGGGGTTCGCGCTCGTTGACGTACGAAATGTTCGCACCCCACCGGCGACCATCGCCAAAGTGAGCCTCAATCAAATCTGCACGGTAGCAGGCGAAGATTAAGATATCACGCAATCCATGGCGCACACAAAGTTCCACCTGAAGCTCCAGTAACGGCCGGCCGGCGAAAGGAATCATCGGCTTCGGTAAATCACCGAGCCGCGCGCGCAAACGAGTTCCCAAACCGCCGGCCAGAATGACAGCCTGTTTCATATCCGTAAATTACTTGGCAAGGTGAAGGTTTTCCTGAATGGCCCGTTCAACGGCGGCTTGGGAAGTCAGCTTGGATAACCAGCCCAAAGCCTGCAATTTCTCAATGGAATAGCTGAATTTTGGCACATCACCGACCCAGCCGCGGCTGCCGCCGGTGTAGCGGATGCTTGCGCCCGGCGCGGCTGTACGCACAACCGCCTCGGCAATAAACCGGACGGTGGCTGCGCTTTTCACAGAAGCAATGTTGAAATAATTAAGGCGCTGGTTGCCGTGGTCGCGGATGTGCAGCATCGCATTGACTAATTCCGTGACGTGCAGATAGGGTTTTTCCTGGGTGCCGTCCCCCAGCACTTCGAGTTCCGCCGGATTGGCGCGGAGTTTTTTTAAAAAATCGTAAATGACGCCGTGCGTGGCGCGTCCTCCAATAACATTCGGGAAGCGGAAAATCCAAACCTGTTTGAGAAAGCTTTCCAGCGCGGCGGTTATGCAGCCTTCCGAAGCAAGCTTCATCGCGCCATAGTTGGAGATCGGAAACAGCGGGCCGGTGTCCTCGCGGAGGTCGCCATCATGCGCGCCATAAATAGCTGAACTGGACGCGAACACGAGACGCGGGATGCCGAGCGTGCGCATCATCTTGAGCGTGTTAAACGTGGTAAGAAAGGTCAGGTTTAAATCCACATCCGGGTTGTTGACTCCGGCCGGGATATCCGAGTTGGCGGCCATGTGCCAGACTTCGTCCACTTGTCCTTGTTCGCGCAGGAATGCAACCGTGGCGCCCAGGTTGTTCACGTCAAGTTCGCGGAAAGTGAAGCGCGGATTTTTCAGCGCAGCGGCGAGGTTCTCACGGCGGCCAAGCGCAAAATTATCCGCGCTGATAACGCGGTGTCCTCGCGCCAACAACTCGTCAACTAGATGGCTGCCTATGAACCCCGCACCGCCGGTGATAAAAATGGTTGCGTTCATTAATAAATATACGACCAGCATAAGACCCGACTGGGCAAGCTTTGTCAACTTCTGCCACCCGATTCCGATGGTCGATACGATGCCGCAAGATGCTGTTACAATTAAGGCGAAGGAACCATCCCATCTATGGTTTTTTCTGAATCAGATTCAGATGTATTTCAACGCTCATCAAAACCTTCCGTGACAAATTCCGGTTTCGGCCCGCCACCCAGCACCCACGCATAGACTGACCGCATGTCAGCCGCCACCTTTGGCCAGACAAATCGCGCAGCGACTAGGGCGCGACCGTTGTTACCCAGAGCATGGAGCGTGGATTCGGGGGCGTGGCGCAATTGAGCTAATCCTTGCGTTATGCTCTCAACATTGGGTTCGATACCGATGGCGGCGTTCGCGGTGAATCCTTCCGGCAAATTACATTCCCGCGTCATCAACACCGGTTTGCCGTATGCCCACGCCTCCAAAACCACCATCGGCAATCCTTCGCTAAACGAAGGCAGGATGAAGGCATCGCAATGTTGATAAGCGGCCTCTTTTTGTGATTCTGAAAGTGCCCCGACAAAAATGACTGAATGCTGGATATCGAACTGCGTTAGGATCTGCTTTAGAAGCGCCTCATGTCCGCCTTGATCCCGTCCGGCAATGATAAGACACCAATCATCGGCAATCTTTGCATCCCGCTTGGAAAGCTGTGCCCATGCATTAACCAGATTCACCAAGCCCTTCTTCGGATGCAGCCGACCGAAGTAAAGGAGTCGCTTTCGGCCACGAACCAACTGCGTCGGCCATGGTGAATCAGATGTCCTCACATTGTCCGGCAAATCTATTCCTATTGGGATAACACATACAGGCGAAGTAATGCCAAGGCTTCGGATAGCCTTTAGCTCTCCTTGGTTCAGAGCATGGAGACAGGCCGCGCGTCGAAGATTTGAGTTTTCAAAGAGGATTCTGGCCACGCGCTTCTTCCATGCTGAATTATTCAACGCCCACGGGTCCAACATACCATGAGCCGAGATTATATGCGGCCGGCCGGTGCTTTTGGACCAAGCCAATGTCGCAACTGAAGCATATGACCAAAGCCCATGAAGGTGGACCAGCTCGGAACGACTCTCAAGTAATGCCTCTTTCAGCGCGGGTGCAAAGCCAAAAAGATTCGGACCATGAGTCGGGAAATACCGCGGCACCAACGAAGACCAATTCGCGGCATCCGCCTTGCTAAATTCAT
This sequence comes from uncultured Verrucomicrobia subdivision 3 bacterium, assembly GCA_903842235.1. Lineage (GTDB taxonomy): Bacteria > Verrucomicrobiota > Verrucomicrobiia > Limisphaerales > UBA11358 > UBA11358. The sequence continues at coordinate 19,855 of CAIMLG010000340.1, read as the reverse complement.
CTTCCAAGCTGAAAACATCAACTACAGTTTCGGGGATAGCGGTTAGATTGCGGGCCAAACGAAGCTGGGTATTGAATATTCCACAATTTTTGCTCGAAGCTGATTGACTAGTAAAGGTGATATTCATATCCGGAGTTCAGCGGGCGAGGAGCGCCTGAACGATCAACCGCTGAATCAGTGTAGGCTTGACCGGCCCAATTTCAATGGCTTTGTCCACTGCCGTGTGTTCGTCTTCATTGCTCAGCAGACGAACATCTAAGCATGCTGCCACCAGAGACTGCACCAAGTAACGCACGTTTTCAAACAACCCGCCGGCATTGCGCAAGACGGAGGCTGTAAGATTGATGGTCTTGATCATCGTTAAAAATCAAAAATTATACACTGAAAGACGAACAGAGACTGCGGGCATTTGCGGCCCATGCTTCGGGGGTTATCTGGCCGGAAAGTAGCCGGCTTCGCTGGCCGAATTCGGTCAGACCGGCATCCGTCAGGGACATTAATTTATGCAAGGCAGCCTGCAGGCTTTCCTTGTTTTTTGCGGCGCACCTGAACCCGTTATAGCCTTCATGAACGAAGGCGCTGACCGCCCCGCAGACATCCGTGGCCACCACTGGCAGGCCCATACAACAGGCTTCGTGGATTACGACTGCCCAAGCGTCGTGGTAGCTCGGCAAACAGAACGCATGGCAGCCACTAATGAGATCTGCCATCTCCGCCGGCTGGAGAAAACCCAGCACATCGATTCTCCCAAATGAGCCACGATAAGTCTCGACCAAGGGACCACCTCCGACCATGACGAGTCGCCAATTCGGGAATGTCTCCACTAATTCATTGAACGAGTCCACCAACTCCACCACCCCCTTGTCGCGCCACATGTCGCCAATGAACAACAATTTCTTGGGTGTGCTGTTGAAATTGCGTTTCTCACCAATTTTCCAGTAGCGCTCGCAATCCGCCGAATACATACCGGTGAGGATACGATTGCGGTGAAAACCCAGACGCCGGGCGTACTCATACTGATAGAGTCCCGGAATCAAGATGTGATTGCAAAAGGAATGAACCCAAGGCCGAAACAGGCGACTCATCAACTGCTGCTTGGCAGTGCCTTTCCACTGGTTGTCCATGCCCATGACCACTGGAATTCTGTTCCGGAAACGGCGACCGATCTTACGATATAAAGAATCGCTCCAACCTGCCAGATAGACGAAATCTGGAGATGTGTCACCAATGGCAGCGTCAACGCTGTCGTTCGAGAATTGCGCGCGGTTCAGAATTGAGATTCTCGGATGTTCGGCGAAGCGGAAAGGCGCATTGTTTTTGCCCGGATGGGTGATGATTCGCACCTTAGCGAGGGGATCAGCCTCGACCAGTTGCCGGATGCAGTTATGGAAATAGCCGGCCAGTGGGAGGCACAGAAACAGATAAGTCATTGGAGGGGGAGAAATGAAAAGTTGTCAGTCGTCTGCGGCAGAAAAATAAATTAAAACCCAATCAGCCGCGTTTAGATTTGATCAGGCGCTCGATTCCGAGCCGCAAGGGGACCAATTCGCGACCGAGAATTGCTTTCATTTTAGAAATATCCGGACAGCGGCGGGTCATGTCCCCTTCCGGCAACGGCGGCAAATGGGTGATCAGGGCGGTGCCGCCGGCCTGATGCGCCACCATTTTGGCCAGTTCCAGAATTGTCACCTCATGGTCGCTGCCGACATTGGCAGTTTCATTGATCAAGAGGTCGTCATACAAGGCCCGGCGGGTGGTTTCAATGTTGTCGTCCACATAGCAAAAGGTACGCGTTTGGCTGCCGTCGCCATACACGGTGAGAGGTTTCCCGGTGAGGGCGGCCGCGACCATTTTTGGCAGGACAAAATCCTCGCTCTGGCGTGGGCCGTAGGTGTTAAAAAAGCGGAAGATAGTATAAGCCAGCCCGAATTCCTGTTCGTAGCTCTTGAAAAACGATTCACCCAGATTTTTCACAATCGCGTATGGCAATCGTGAATTCAACGGCGTGGTGTGCTCGTTCTGGGGAATCTCGAAAGGCTCGCCATAGACCTCGGACGACGAGGAATAAAACACTCGGCGGACGCCGGTGTTTTTGGATAATTCCAGAATATTCTTGATCCCTTCGATGTCACGCAACACCAGCAGGGGATGATTCAGGGTGCGTTGCACCCCGACCACGGCGGCATAGTGGAACACATAATCGAACGCAGTGCTCGTCATGACCGACGCGATGGCTGGTTGTTCGTTGACGTCCAATTTGATGAAACGCCAATTTGGCAGTTTCGGGTCCGGCAGTTTTGTGGCGCTGCCAGTGGAGAGGTCGTCCACTACGACGACGTAGTTTGCAGGATCTTTTGCCAGACAACCGGCCAAGGCGCCGCCAATGTTGCCGGCACCCCCGGTGATTAGGATTTTTCGTTGGTATTGCATAAATTCTTTAAAACATAAAACTACAAACAAACGCCAACAAGCACCAATGGTAAAGTGAAATTATCATGGGCCGGGGCGACAAATCAACATGGCAATGATTGGCTTCGAGTGGCTCACTGTTTCAATCATGAGATGACTCCACAGAAACCAATTGTCAGCAATGGCTGATAATTGGTTTCATTGCGCTACGATGAGAACGCTTGGCCGTAAACCACATCGTATTGCTTCAGAATGTGGCTGATTTCAAATTGCCGTTCAAATCGTTCGCGCGACCCAGTGCTCAATGTGCGCCACATTTCTGGCGATTGATACAAACGGCGCAGCGAGTTAACCAACGCTTCCACACTGCGGGGAATCAAAAAACCGTTCTGTCTATCCACCACGGCTTCGGGGATGCCACCCACTGCGGTGGCCACCACCGGCACACCTGCGGCCATGGCTTCGATAATGGTCATGGGCAGCCCTTCATGCTTGGACATGACCGACAAGGCGTGAAGCCGGGGAACAAGATTCCTTCGCGGTTGAGTGACATGACCAAGAAATTCAATGCTGCCACCACTCTCCTTGGCCATCTGCCGGGACTGTTCTTCCTCCGGCCCGGCCCCGGCAATAATCAGCCGAATCTTCACCCCCTCAGCGTGAAGTCGCAAAACAGCCTCCGCTGCCAGCCGCCACCCTTTCCATTCCGTGATGCTGCCGATGTGGCCAATGGTGAACACCCCTTCGCCATTCCAAGCTGCACATTTGGATTGAGCATCATCCTCCACGCCATTGGGAATAGTGGTGAACAGCGCCGGGTTCAACCCTAGCACAGTTTCCGCCAGGGGCAGGTTGCTGTCATCCACCGAAGTCAGCCGTGCGCCATAACGCGGCAAACGCGCGGCCATCCAGCGATGCAACCACCGGCGCAGCGGGCGGCCATCCAACCGGGCGTTGACGCCGTGAAACGTAGCCACACAGCGGACCAGACACGCAGGCGGCGGATGCAGCGGCAGGAAAATGCCGGACATCCAGGCATTGTGAAAGTGGACGATTACCCGTTCGCTGCCGCTTTGCCAGGCCAGTTCCTGCGCCCAAGCTCCAATGGGTGGTTTTTGAAAGCGTTGCCAGATGAACTGGGCGGTGCCAAAAGATTCCAAGGTGTTCGCCTTGAAAAACGGCAGTCCCAAACCGCGCAATTCAGCATCGTAGCTGGCCGGCCACTTGCGGGAGTGAATGATGCCGATGCCAACGGAGGCATACCGTCCTGACTTCGACTGGGCCATAGCCAGATCCCGCAGCACGCTCCACGGCCCGGTGACGGGATTGAGGGCTACATGGAGAACGGCGGTCTTCGGTTGATTAGACATTAGAAATTAAATGCTGATATACTGAAACGCTGACATGCTGAAACTTAAAGTCAAAAGCTGAAACGTCCAATTTGGAACAGAATTCGGAAACAGAGCGTGCTCGCGAAGCCTCCCGCGCGCGCGCAGCTGCGGAAGTTCCTGAACGCAGCGATTGTTTCCCCAACACTCGAACTTCCTCACGTGCTTTCGGCAATTTCACATAGCACTGCATGATCGCCGATGCGTAGTTCTTGATCCTTTCTCGCAGTTCTCCACTTAATCTCATGTTTCAGCCTTTCAGCGTGTCAGCGTTTTACTTTATGTTTCATGATGATTTACGAAACGGCTCCTCGACCCATCGCCAACAGGCGGCCGAAAGCAGGGAGATGAGGATGGTTGCCACAAAAACCAAGACACCCCAACTCGCAGGGCCAGGCATCTGAACCGCAAGCCAGCTATGAACCACTCGAACCATTCCCATGATTACGATGACATGCAGCAAATAGAAACTGTAACTTATTTTGCCGGTGATGCGCAAAGGTGCCCAATGGAGCAGGCCGAAAAGACTGTTGCCCGAAACCACAACCCATAACAAGGGCACCACAGCCAGCAGTTCAAACTGCATCCATCGGATGCCTCCCGATGCCAAAACCACCACCGCCCAGACAAGGGCCGCAATGCCTCCCCGCCAATCGGCCAGAAACCGCCGAACCGGTTCGGACAACTCAATTTGGGCAATGAGGATACCTGGTAGAAAGGCCAGCCACCAAACAGAAGCTCCGAGCTGTCGTTGGGCCAAAATCATGAGCATGGTCAAAAGGATGAAAAACGGCGGAAACCGGCGACCGACGCAACCACATGCCAGAAAGGGTATGCCCAGATAAAAACACCATTGGTAGAAGAGGATGAAATGCACATGCCCGTTAAGGCTGATGGTCTCCAACCCGGGAATCTTGCTCCACCACACCAGTCCTACCCCCAAGGTGCGCAGCAGAAACTCGAGACTCACTAAAAACGGGGCGGCCATTAATTGGGGCACGCACTGCAAAAGCACCAGACTCAAGCTGAAATAATAAGCTGGCGAGAGCCGGCGTATCCGCGAGCCAACCATTTTGAACCAGGAAACCCTCCCGCCGGTCACTTTGGCTTTAAGCCAAAACACATATCCGGTGATCATGAGAAAAAGAAACACGGCCCCATGTCCAAGAAATAAAATCAAACGATTATTGGAATTCCACCCCCCGGATACCATCCAGGTGCGAACAAAATCTTGATGATGTATGAATACCAAGATTGCCAAGAGGCCGCGGAATGCCCCAAGCGGCCCCTCAATCCGGGTTTGTTTTTCCACCCCAGCCTGCAAAGACGATGCTGTCCGCTGCAGCAAGCAGGCGGCGGCAAAGACCCCCATAAAGGTTGCTATGATACTTATAATAAAATAGTTCATTCGATGACTTTCAGTTTGGGATGAATAGCACGATGGTGCTTTTCGATGATTTCCACGAGACGTTTCCCATACGCCTCTACAGAAAATCTTTTTACGGCATTTTGGCAGGCCCGGGCCATAGATGGCGAAAGGTTGCGGTCAGCGACAAATTTCAAGACCGTAGCCGCCACCGCTTGCGCATCACGAGCAGGGACAATGAAACCGGTTTTGCCGTCTTCCACCACCCGACCGCAGTTGGGTGTGGCGATCACCGGCAATCCGTGCGCCAGCGCTTCCAGCTGCGTCAGCGCAAAACCATCCGAGAGCGTGGGCAGGACAAATACATCAGCTTGCTGATACCGTTCCGCCGCCCGGTCGCGGCTGATGGAACTGTGAAACGTCATGTTTTGTGGCGCGGAAGCCACGGCCCCCGGTAAAATCCCAATCGGCCCGACCACATCAAAATGAACATTCTCGGATTCCAACAACCGTGCGGCCTCCATCAAATAATGAATTCCCTTACCAACATTCACCTGACCAAGCCACAACACCCGCAAGGGAAGTTCCGATTCCCGATTCCCGATTCCCGATTCCCGATTTTCAGCAAGCGCCTCATACGCCAACGGGAGGATTTCGATTTTTGCGGGGTTGACGCCTTCGGAAATCAATGCCTCCCGGCTCCATTCGGAATTTACGACAATGACATCCGCCAGATCCCATTCGCGCCGGTTGCGCTCGAAATACGCAGTAGGAAATGCTGATGACGGACCGGCCAGTTCAGAATGCCGAGCAATCTCTTCGGCAACCATGCGGAAATGCACAGGTCCCGGATCAATCTGGTCCAGCACCAGCAAGCCGCCGCGTTTTTTTTCCGCCTCCATGATTTCCAGACTCGCGTAGGAATAGCCAAAGAACACGTCATGTGGCGGCAGGTGGCAACGTGCCACAGTGTTGGCAAACGCCGCATCGATGTGAAGGAATGCCTCATAACTGCGCCCCAGCGCCGCCAGCCGGCGCACCCGCCATTTCCAGAGCAGGCTGCGAAAAGGGAACGCCCGGACCAGTCCATCAGGAATCGCCTCGCACCGCGCCGCCAACGCTGATGGGTTGCGGATTACGGATGCCAGACAACGGGCGACATAGGTTCGAGGTTGAAGTGCTAACTTCTGGTTTCTGATTTCCCCTTCCTCATTGCCACTTTTCCCTTTCAGATTTTCAGTTTTCAGTATTTCAGCTTTTTGTTTTCCAAACGCATACCAGTCCGTGACCAGCGCGGCCAGCAGACCCTGTTGATACAAAGCCCGCGCCGCCACGTAATGTTCACGCGCGCCTATTTGGGAAACGACGACTTTCATCCTTAATTCCACAGTCAGTTTATCCGCAGATTGTACAGCTTTCCGCAGATGATCCTGGAAAAAGCAGTTGAAACCGCTAACCACGCGAACCAACAAGACATTGCCAAAACCTGCGGATTCACCCGGAAGGTGAAGAGACCTTCTCTTATAAAAAACGCCGCAAAATCTGTGTCATCAGCGAAATCTGCGGATTCAACTGCGGGTTTTAGGGTCATAATTTCACGTTAAGTTTTTATCCGCGGCGCGCGGCTCAAAAACGGACGCTCCACTACAAAGTGCAACCCATACGCAAACATCATTGTACAGGCGATGCCCACCCAAACCCACCCGAAATTTTGCGGCAACAATCCCTTGGGCGACCGGCTCATCAACCAACCGCCCGCCAGCACCAGAATGGGAAAATGGGTGACATAAAGGGTGTAGGACATGTCGCCCAAAGGTTTCAACCCTTCCAGCCAATACAAACGAAGCTGCCGTTTTTGAAGCGCGAAGCTGCCGGCCAGAACGGCAGAGAAAATCAAACCCATGCCGAGATCATGCAAGGGGTTTCCGTAGCGCAGCGCCAGCAGACCGGGCAAACCCGCACCAACAGCGACCCAATGCCACCGCCACTTGAGCCGGCCGGCATAAATATCCGCCAGCACCGCGCCCAGCCACCAAGCCAGCATGGCGGTGAACACATCATGCAGCAACAGCAGCGGCCAGCCTGTTTGGAAAAAGCTCGCCGCAAACAGCGCGGCCATCAAGCCCGCAGCCAACGCAACCGACCGGCGGGTCAGGCACCAGAAAAATGGATAGATCATGTAGAACCACCATTCAAATTTCAACGACCACAGCGGGCCGTTGCAGCCAAACACCGGCACATAAGTGTCCATCACAAAAGCCAGATTGCCCAGCAAGGTGCCGCCATCCAGATGAACGGAGATACCGTGATTGATCAAGGGGTATGGCGTATGTTGATTGTAAATCGCGAACCCACCCGCCTTGCCAAGATTGTCCAGTATCAAGGCCAGCCCGATGGCGGCCAGCAAAGGTGGATACAACCGTCGCGCCCGCCGCCAGATAAATGCTGCCCAGTCAAACTTTGCGGCCATGCCCTGTTCCACCATCCGCCGGGCATAGCGCAGGTGAATGACAAAACCGGAAAGAACGAAAAAAAACAGCACAGCCTCATGCCCATACCTGAAAAGCGAGAAGAAATACATTAAGACCTTGTTGAAGGCGGAATAACTCGCGGGATGTTTCAAGAAACCTTCATTGTAGCCTTCCCACAACAACCAGCGGGCGTGCCCCACCATTACATAAAAAGCCGCCAGCCCCCGGAGTCCATCCAGAAACAACAAGCCGCCATTTTCTGCTTTTTGCTTATTGTGCGGGGGCATAAATCTTCAATCAAAACACCCCTTGGACTATTGAACCGCTGGCTTCCGACCTCCGGCGCTGGCCGCTCCGATCTCTGTCTTCCGCCGTTTCCTTCTGTTTTTAAACCGTGCGACAGCGGGTAGAAAAGCGATTGAAGCCAGCCCCCACAGTATCCAAAAATGTTTGCTCTGCATCGAGGAGGTGGTGCCAATGGAAACAATCGAGACTAGATATATCGCCAACAGCCAGGCTACCACCGGTTCACGTTTCCGGCGCCAGAGTTCCAGAATGGGTTTGAGAACAAACCAGCAAAACAAAGCCATCCCGGGAAAGCCACCCACTAACCCGGCATCCAGATAGGTGGAGTGGGACATCCACATCTCTTCCATACCGAAGAAGCTTGTTTTCTGAACCGTGCCGCCGCCTACGAGCGGGGAATCAAGAATCCCTTTCCAAGCCGCGGTCCATTCCAGCGTGCGTCCTGCAACGATGGTTCCCTCGGCGGCCTGTTCTTGTTCCTGGCGTTCCAACATTTCCTGCCAATGCTCATCCAACCCAAACCGGTGCCAGCCAAAGAGGAGAACCGCAGCAACAGCCGCCATCGCCAGCGGCAAACCGACTGAAAATCTGCCCGCCAAAACACTGATAACCAGAAGGAATATCACACCCCAAGCCAGCGAGATGATGCCCCCCCGGCAGCCAGATCCAAGCAAGGGCGGAAGCGCCGCCGCCAGACACGCCAAGGAAATCAGTCCGGCCAGCCAGCTTTGTTTTGGCCGGCTGAAAAACCAGCCGATGGCAGCCATGCAAACCAGCGCCATCGGCGGGCCGAGCATATTGGCATTACCTCTGGCCGTGCCAATGCGTGCTCCTGCCATAGTTGAATCGCCGTAAAGTTCGATGTCAAAGGACTGGGTGGGCTCACCCAGATGGAGTTTCAGTATCCAAAATAGGCACATGGCCAGCGCCTGCCCAACCAGGAACGCCGCCACGCACGTCACCAATCGGTTTCCGGATTGTGCAACCAGAGCCGCCACGGCGCAGCCTGTCAGGATGGAAAAAACCAGCAACAACCCGAATTGGTAATCCCCATGCATCAGGGACATTCCTGCACCCCATACGAAAAAGGGGGCAACGGTCATCCATAATGGACGACCCCAGCGGAATAGATCCATTGCTTTCCCAGTCATCAACTGCCACACAAAAAAGCCGGCTACGGCCATTTGCGCGCAGGACAGCGGAAACTCCGGCGGGTCGGGAATGACCTGTGCCGCCGAAAGATAAAGCAATCCCGAAATAGGCGTGGCAAAACTGAACAGCGACAGTCCGACCTCAATGGGCAATACCAACTGGTGAAAGAGCGCAGCAAAATGCAGCGAGATACAGCCGGCAATAACCACCATACACATGACCATGTCCAGCGTAGAGAATACCCGTTGGCTCAAAGCTGAGGATTCGCCAGCGAACCGGCCGGACTTAACCGGTCGCTTTTGAGCACTTGTTACATCTTTCTTCATTTGACTGAACTTTGGTTCTGATAATTTTCAGAGTTGTTGGAACCCATTGGCGGGTGTTGGCGCTGAACACTGAACAAATCCCTGCGGGCCCGAAAACACTTGGGCAGCAACCGCAGGCCAGCCCAAATTCCGCCAAACGTCGCGCTGCGATGATCCGCGTGAAAGATGCCCAGCCGCAGCGCGCTGGCAAGTCCCAGTGGCACTCCGAGAAACTTTCCACCATGGATGGCATTGATCAGCACTCGATTTCGGATATAATAAAACGAACCCCAGTGCCAGTCACGCCCTTCATCCGAACGGGCGTGCTGGACAACCACCGAGGGATCATACCAGACGCGATAACCCAACCGCCGGAGTCGCATCGCCAGCTCCGTATCTTCGCCGGCAAAGACCAGCCAGTCCAGATAGCCGCCTGAACGCAACATGGCCGACCTACGCAATAGATTGCCCCCGCCTAGGAAACCGCCGCCGGATTCACCCGGCACATTTGAAGGGGGCGCCAAGTCCCCTGCCGGCAGATTGCGAAGCCGGAACCCGACCGCCGCAATATCCCGGTCTTCCGGCCGGTCAGCCAGCCAGCGGGACAGGTCGGGAACGGAATCCAGATAGCAATCATCATCCATCGAGAAACAAAACGGCGTCTTGGCGGCTAGAAGACAGCGGTTGCGGCCTTCGCCGGGGCCGACCCAGTTTTCGGAACGCAGGCAAAGGGTATTCGGATGTCCTTCAATGATGTCTTTCACCCGCCTCGCATCCGTGGAGGCATCGTCAAACACAATGATACGGATTTCCGGTGGCAAAACCTTCCGCGTCCGCGCCAGACAATCGGTCAGGGACTGCGGCCGGTTTCTTGTGACAATGATGATGCTTATCAAATCGGGATTCATACAGCTCTTGGTCACAGAATCGCCTTATCCGGCAACTGGCAGGCGAGAATATTCTTGGCGACGGCTCGCAAGCTAGTTTTGTGAGATTTGATTTGAGCCAAGAGCGTCGCACGGACTTCATCTCTCCGGGTCTGCACATTCTCCAGCAACCGTATCAGTGAAGTGGCTTCGCACTGGTCAGACCGCACCGCCCATTCTTCCATGCCGACGGATTCCATGTAATCAAAGCTTTTTCGTTCATAAGCCACCATCACGGACGGCACATAGGCACAGTGTGCAAGGATGACCGAATGCAGGCGGACACCCAAAAATAATTGGCAGGCGGTTGCCGCTTGAACAAAGGCCGCAGCATTCTGGTAGAACGGGCGGATGCTTTCAGCGGGGAGTTCCAACTCGCGGGCCAGCCGGATGGAATCGTCCAAGTCTTCCGAGGATACCGGGAATAGCCTCGGCGTCCATCCTTGCTTCAGCGCCCAGCGGCACGTGTCGCGGATGGCGGCATACAGATAATCCGCACCACGACCGTAGTGTTGGCGCGGCAGATAAAGCGTAACACCCAGAACCGGACGTTCCGCACCCGGCGGCAGGGCATCCAATGCGTGCAGCAAGGCGGGGTCGCCGCTGACCCTGACGTTTTGGATGCCAATATGCTCCAGCGTCTTTTGGGAACGTGGCCCCCGGACATGGAGTGTGCCCATCCGCCTTAAAACCTTCAGCCACCGTTCAATATCACAATCAATGCCCGCCAACCGCAACTCATCCGGTTCCAGCACCCCGGTGCCGTATGTGTGGCAGGGCAGGCCGCAATCCAGCAAAGGCTCCAAATGGCCGGCATAACCGCCCAGAATCAAGGTGCCGCCACCCAAAACACCAAACCGGTAAAGCCGCTTAAGACCGAACAAGCCGGCCAAGACCCGTTCCTTTTTCATCCCGGCGAAATGGCGCAAATGCAACGGATGAAGCTCGCTGGCGATGGCATCAAAAATAGCCTCATCCCCCAGGTTTTCCTGACCCAGCCATCCGGCATAAGCCCCGCGCAATTCCGCCGGCACCCTGAAGGCAGACGCCACGGCTCCGGCGGCAGCCAGCGAATGTTTCGCCTGCTTCATGAGCCAGCGTGATTTTTCAATTGTTACCATACCACTGAATGTAAAAATGACTGGTTTTGTCTAGAATAAAAGAGGGTATGGGACACCTTTGTTAAAATCCAGAGGACGTGTCTGTCCTGTTTTAACAAACAAAGGTTCAAACATTGGATATAGCAATTGTGAACCGGAAATAGACAAATGACTTTCGTCACAATACAACACTTTGTCATCGCGAACCACATCGTAATAGCCACGAGTGTTCAAGAAATACTTTGGGGTATCCAAAACTGTTGCTCCCATTTGCGATAAATGATTGAAAATGGATTCATAGTCCTGATTAGCGGCAACATGTTTATCCGGAGAAATTTCTAGTTTTGAAAAATCGCCTTGGTAGAGGGCTGTCATTGCCACATGTCTAGGGACATCAAAGCCGGGTATGGGCACATCCTTTAGCACATAAACTCTTGCCCCTGAAGAAATGAGATTGCGGACTGTCGCAGTCAGCTTGGTTTTCACCAAATCGGGATAATCATACACAGTCCAATGCGCCGCAATGATCACGGTCTTAATATGTCTTGTGGCGATGAATTCAACAACGGACTTCGAGAAGGCGGGCGGTGCCGCCATGAGGCTATATTTATATGAGCCATTGTATCCTAGAATAGGCAATGTTGCTGAATGTGTCGCTTCAACGCCACGCACTGAAAACTGTCGGCACAGTTTGTCAATGACAGGAGCTATAACCATGGCATGACTGTCACCCCAAAGCAATACATCAATAGGCTGATTAGTGTTCTGCGCGCCGAGTTCAGCAAACTGGCCCGCAGCGGCCTGTTGTAGCGAGATTTCATTTAGCAAGGCACGGTCATTACGGAAATTGTAGTAGCTGAGGATATCGGCAGGAAATCGGAAAGGTAGTCCATGCTTGATATAAATCCCGCCGCCGCAAATCAGCAGCGCCAGCATCGAGAGACCCGCGAAGGCGAATACTTGCGAACGTTGCCGACATATCAACCGTTTGCGAAATGGAGTCTCAATATACTTCCATGACAGGATTGCCAGCATGACGCTAAACAACAAAAGGACGACGCGAAGTTTCCAACTCGGCGTTTCCATACTGATGTATCGTAAAAAAACCAACAACGGCCAATGCCACAGATAAAGCGAGTATGAAATGAGGCCGACAAACACTACTGGCCTGAAGGCTAACACCCTGCTCACGAGGGTGGGTTTAGTATTGCCTGAAAAAATAATCAAACCAGCTCCCAGACATGGCGGGATAGCCGCCAGTCCTGGAAAACGGGTTTCGCGTGTATAACACAATATCGAATACACAATCAGGACAAAACCGGACAAAGCAGCAGTTTCGTTTAACCATGAATTTGACAACTGCCTTCCGTGGATGGCTGCGAGAAAGCCGCCAATCATCAGTTCCCATGCTCGGCTTGGCAACAGGTAGAAAGTAGCCGATGGCCTGTAGTAGCTGCCAAATACGCTAAATGCGAGCGAGCAAATGCAAAGAATAAAGATTGTTCGGGCGATAGACAACCGTTTGAACCGCGCCAAAGAAATCAAAAGTAGTGGAAATAGCACATAAAATTGCTCTTCCACGGCCAACGACCAAGTATGCAGCAATGGCATCGTATCAACGCCGGCAGCAAAGTAATCTGTATGTCGAAAGAAAAAGACATTCGACATCAGAGTCGCCTGAGCTATCGCAGATTTACCAAGAAGGTCGAAGTCTTGTGGCCAACATAGAAACCATCCCGCAACAAGAGTGGCAAAGGCCACAACAAATAGCGCCGGAAGAATACGCCGAATTCGCCTTTCCCAAAAGGCTACCAAGCTAAAGTCATCGTTCCCAATTTCCTTCAAAATAAGCGAAGTTATCAGAAAACCAGAAATAACAAAAAAAACGTCAACACCAACAAACCCTCCGCTACACCCAAAACCTGCATGGAAAAGGATTACGGGTAAGATGGCCAGCGCCCTCAGTCCATCAATGTCTGGTCTATACCTGTAATGCATTTTCAAATTAACAGCACGTTCCATGAAAATATGCTGGTTATCGCAAAGGTCGCAACCGGTAGATAAAATGGCCATGCCAGTCATCCACCTTTTCGAAGGGAACCCCCAGCGCCTCAAAATACCCTTCCAAGTCGGATGGTCCTAGATGATTTACCCAGCCTTGAGAAAGCCGTGAAAATTTGCCGGAAGGTTTCCCGTCCCAAAGGTTGTAGGAAATGATAACCGTTTTCCCGTAAGTGATGATTCGGCCAATGAATTCCTTGGGTTCCCGGATATACTCCAGCACACCACTGCACACCACAAAATCATAATCCTGTGTTTTTTCCGGATAAAGTCCCGCGTTAAAATCGCACACCAGACAATCCGGGGAGCTTTTCACCAGATCGCAGGGCTGATAACTACAGTCTCGCCCCAGATGCTGTTTTAATGTTTGCGCCCCGGCACCAAGATCAATCACCTGACTCCCGTTGGGGATCAGTTTGGCAAGGCGCTCATTCCGGCCATCCCAGGAAGGCTGCTCCATTGAATTCCTGCGCCAGCGCCGATAGTCCGTCTTTAAGAGCAGGGTTTTGAGGGCGCAGTAGCAACTCCGGGGCAGACCAGCCAAGACCAGACATTTGGTGAGAATCATTTTTGAGGTCTTCATTTCATTACTTTGGACAATCATCTGCGGAACAGTTTAGTCAACACCGTTCCCATGACTGGTATTCTTGCAAAGGGTGAAGCCATGCCTGAGGTTGTCATCAGCGTGACAAGCGTGGAGATTGACCATAAGCCGATCAGGATGGCTGCACTGGTGCCGATGGCCGCCCCCCAGAGGGTTGGGAGACTCTGGCAGCAGGCAAATGTCAAAGCAACAGAGATGAGGCCCAAAGCACCAATGCGGAGGTTGGCGGGCGACCAAGAGAAGCCGGACAAGCGACGCGCCAACGCCGCCATTAGGCACAAGTAAAACAGCCAAACCAGAAAAAATGCCACGCCAGCCCCCGCAAAGCCCAAGAACCGGACACCAAACCAAAACAGGACAATTTGCGAAACCGTATTCAGAACCTCGGTAACCATAAACCATTTGCTTCGATTCTTGGCCAAAATGATCATCAGCAGCGGCCAGGAGGCCAAACGCAACAGCACCCCAATCGATTGCCAGCGCAAAACAACCGTTGCATCAGTGAACTTGGAGCTGTAGAAAACCGTTAGCACGAGCGGCGCCAAGGCGATTGTGGCAAGAATCCCGGGGACGGCCAGCAGCAGCGAAATTTCAATCTGTTCGTTGACCAGCCGGTTGCACTCGGCGTTGTCTCCCGCGACAGCGGTCAGGCGAGGGTAAAAATCCGCGATGATCGCCTGCATGATGAATCCCACATACGTTCCGGAAATGATGATGACCGCCTGATAAATTCCGGCCGTGCTTAGCCCAAGCTCGCGCAAAATAATGATCCGCGTCAGGAAAGCCACGAAAGCTCCCATCAAACCGCTAGCCAAAAAGGCCAAGCCGAGCGTGAGCATCCCGCGAGCTTCCGCAAAGGTCTCCCGCCACGTCATCTGGACGCGAGCGACTTTGATTTTACGCGCAAACCACCAGGACGGCAGGGTGGCAAAAGCCGAAATGGCGAGAAGGCTTGGCACCACCCCTTTTTCACCCAGCCACAGCACCAGCGGTATGCTGACAATGGTGCCAAAAAGCGCCCCGAAAACATTGATTGCGGCCAAATCTTTAAGCTGACGCAGTCCCTGGATGAGCGCCTTCTGGCCTCCGGCAATCGCGGTAAAAAAAACGGTCAACGACAACAAACCTATCCCGGCGGCATGGTTCGTGTCCCCAAAAGTAATCTGGCTGGCTTCGCTCCGGAATAAAAGCAGCAATAAAGCTCCGGCGACACCCGAAAAAAACATGCAGCGGCGCAAGGCTGTGATGATGCGGGCAATGCGGGTTTGTTCGCCCGAACCGGCGGCTTCCGCGATTTGACGGACGCCGCCGCTATCCATGCCCAAAACGGTCAAGTTGCCCACCATGCCCGAGAGAGAAACATACATTCCCATCAGGCCAAAGCCGCTGGGGCCCAGAATCGCCGCCATCACTTTTGTGCGCGCGATGCCGATGACAATATTGAATGCCGATGAGCCGCCGATCAGGGCCGAGGACTTCAGGATTTGCCGATAAGAGGAAGGTCGGGGCGGCGGAAGGGCAATTTCCGCCGGAGTCACCCCTTGTGTGGCCTCATCATTCATTCGGTTTTGGTTTAAGACAATACAGCAAAATCTGCAAAAAACTCAAAAGAATTCGGACACCAAGGCGCAAACAGCGTCAAAATGGCCACAGATGAAACACAGATTTCAGGGAAGGATGGCGCGCTGCGATGTTCCTACCACGTTCCTGCAAGATACAACTGGGAGCGCATGCGTCCCGCGTGTCAGTCCGGGCGTCGCGACCGGACTTTCGTCACACACTTGAGGTTCTTTCAAATCTGTAGCAACCGACGTGACGAGGCTCACTTCAAATTCGGAATTCGGAATTACATTTGAGCCTCGTCACCTCGGCTACTACGGAGCTTTGAAAGTGACTCATTGGGCGTAGTAATAACCTGTCCCTGCGGAATTGGTTGTCCATGCTGAAGGTAACAGAATAAAGCTGACCGGATTGACGCCGGCTGGAATTACATTCGCCCCCAGCTGGTTAAAGACCGCCACACGGGTGCCGTTGCTCATGGTCACGGCAACATTGATGCCAAATGTGTTCGTCCAGTTGCCAGTGAACGTGCCGTAGTTTGTGGCGCCGGAAGCGATGCCATTTGTGGCTATGAGAGTGTTTCCGACAAATAGATTAGAACCGACAAGAAGTGAGCCATTTCCACCAGCGGTTTGTCCGCTATTTACTTCGAGCAGCCCGGTAGATTTCCAGTTGAGACCTACTGTGCTGGATAAGATGGTTTCACTGCCGCCGTAAAAGTCTACTCCACCGGAAGTAACCATTGGCGCTGTAGCGAACACATAACCGTCAAATCCAGACCCGCTTCCCCAAACACACCATTGACCTGTAGGTAATCCAAAATTATCTGCGGTCATACGGAAACGAGCAACCTGACTTGACGCACCGGGTCCGCAGGTTGTAAAAGTATATGCAGCGCCAGAGTTTGGCCCCCAAAAGGTTATGGGCAACGGAGGATTAGTCCCCTGACTGTGGGTGCCAAAAGTCGCCGCAGTCGGACCAATCGCCATCACAAAAGCCTGCCAAGTATTCGTGTCAGCACTGGTGGCCAGATTGCGGTCAACCAAATCCAACATGACACTTCCCTGCAATCCATCGGAATTGGAGGGGTTATCTCCGTTGGAGGAAGAAGGCCACAAGTCCAGAACCATTGCAGAATTTGAAACAGCTGGTTGCAGAATTGCCACAGGAATGTTTGGCACGCGCACCGGGTCAGTGTGGATTTGGAAGCCGGTCACGTCGCTACCCCAAGTTACAGTCGACGTGCCGTTGGTCACAATGATCTCCGGCAGATTCTCGAGTGGGACGGTGCCGGAATAATTGGTCACGGCGTTCGTCAAGGGCGAGCTGGTGACATAGGTTGCAACGGACGCACTGGCGGCATTGCTGGCCAGTCCGAGAGGAATGTAGGGGAGGTTGGCGATGTGAATCGTGTCTGTAATGTTAGTCGCGGAAATGGAGCTGGCAGTGCCAGCTATGGACGCCGTTGTTGCGCTTCCGGCGTTGGCAGCGTAAATGGCATACGGTGACGGCATGATGGGCTGGCGCGGGCTCAAAGTGGTGAAGCCACCACCGCCGTTGGTCTGCACCGCCAATTCCAGCCAGTAATTGCTGCCTGTAAAAATGCCAGAGCCAAAATCAAGCGTCACTGTGAAAAGTCCCTTGGCCACTGCCACAGCGGAATTGGTTACCCCCCCCGCAACGGCGTTTCCATTGGTGACGGCATCACATACCACAAAGCGGATATCGTAGGTTCCGCTGGCTGGCCCGACCAAATCATTCAAGCGGCCCTGATAGGTGAACGCCGTCCCTTGGGCGAGCGCCGCCGAACCCGTGCTGACACAAACCAACATCACAACAAAAATACGACACCACCGGAACTGAATCATAACCAATCTTCTCACAATGCAATCATTTGAGCAACTCATTCGCGGCGCACAGTTGCTTAAACAGTCTTCAGTTTGCAATCTGTGTTCATCTGCGCATCTGTGGCAAAAACAGTTTTAAGTTTTCTGCTTTCATGATAGGCGCAAACTGTCCCGGCGGCAGCGGCATAGGTATATTGACCCGCCACACAGCGTTGCTGCCCCGCTGCTGCAATCCCAATCCGTTCTTCCGGGTGGGCGAGATAATACGCCACCTGTGTGACCAAATCCGCCGAGTCGGTGAAAGTCGCCACCTCTTTTCCTGTTGTCAGAAATTGTTCCAGCTCCGCCGTCGCCTCATGCAGCAAAAAACCTCCGGATGCCGGAATCTGCCATGTCCGCACGGTGGTCTGGTCGCCGGAAGCCATGTCGGTCGCGGCTTCGCTCAACAATCCCAGGTTAATCTTGGAAACCTGATAGATAATCGCCAGTTCATCGCCAAACGCGCCCCGTCCGGCCCAGCACCGGCGCATCGCCTCCCCGGCGTTGTTCCAGCCCGGACCCCACAGCTTCACCATGCAATCCGGCAGGTTCTTTACCACCGCCGCCACCAACCGTTCTTTTTTTGGCGACCAGCAGCCGACAAACGAAATATCACAGGCATAATATTTTTTTACCACCTCGCCTACCCTCACCGAACGATGCACCTCTAGGTCAAACCCATGCCGCACCAACTGCATATCCCGCACCTGCGCTTTCAGCTTATTGTCCCGCAGATGAAATTCCTTGGTGGTGAAGAAGCAATCATAAATCGGCAGACAGTTCACCAAGTCTGAACCAAAGCTGGCAAATCCCACATCGGGATAGAAGCAGTAAATTGGAATTTTGCGGCTCTGAAAAGCGGCCAGCGTGGCCGGCTGCAACATCATCCCCTTGAAAACCAGCATAAAATCAATGGCAGGATTGTCCAGATGCCGGCGCACCGCCTCGTTGTAATTAGCCACACACAAGGGACGGATGAGCCGCCGCAGCACTTTCAGCGGAAAGCTCGACCAGTAAGGCGGGAGGTAATCTTCGTATTCCACCTCAATCAGACTGTGTCCCTGCTGCCGCAACGCCACCGCCAGCGCCCGGGCGTCAGACCCCCACCAATCCGCACCCAGATAGAGGATGAGTTTGCCCGGCTTATCCGATATCGCGTTAGTCGCCATGCAATTTACGAGTGTGTTTACTGTTAAATTGTGATTGTCGTTCTGCGGTGCCGATAAAACGAGCGAAAAATCAAGAACTGTGCCCACACGCGCCCGCGCAACCTTCGGATTCAACCTTCAGCAACACCTGATAAACCTGCGCGACTTTAGCGGCGTGCAAACCGGGGACACACTCCCGCTCGACCCATTGGCAACCGGCGACAGCCAGCTTGCGGGCGAAATCGGAACTCTCAGTCACGGCAACCTGGTTTGGCACGGCAACCTGCTGTCCCTTCTCTCCCCAGACTCGGTGCGTGTCCGCACCTGGTCGGTACGCCGTGCCCCCTGCTTGAAACATACCCCACCTTACTGAAACACGTTGCCCCCCCACGA
The DNA here is from genome assembly GCA_903842235.1 of uncultured Verrucomicrobia subdivision 3 bacterium. Taxonomy (GTDB): domain Bacteria; phylum Verrucomicrobiota; class Verrucomicrobiia; order Limisphaerales; family UBA11358; genus UBA11358. The sequence goes on along the minus strand of CAIMLG010000340.1, from coordinate 780 downwards.
GTAACATGTCGCCCCCAGGTTGGAACCTGCCCGCACCGAGTCGGAACGGAGCGCCCCCGACCAGAAACACGTCGCCCCCAAGTCGGAGCGTGGGAGGATAGAGGCTAACCTGTAGCGCCATAGCGCAGCGACGGCGGAAAAATTGAGGATGGAATGCGGTTCTTCGCTGTTTTCGGTGGAGCCTCAGAACTGAGGGAAGCGGAGTTTACCGGCGGTGAAGTAGAGCATGGTGATCAGGTGGGTGGTTGAGCGGTAGCCGCGCGCCTTGCGTTTGGTCGCGCTGAAGACGCTGTTCAAGCCTTCCATAAAAGCATTGGTCACGCCCCATTTCCAGTGCGCCAGGATTCCGGCCAGATGCTTCTCGATCATCTCGGCCACTTTGACCATGGAGCGCAACAGGCTCTTCGGTTGCTGGCGCGCCACCCAGCGCACCCAGCGACACCACACTTGAAAGCGTCGCCGCGCCACGGCGGCGGTAGCACTGCGATAAATGTCCTGCAACACCAACCGCATCTGATACGCCTTGGCGGTGCGCAGATTCTTCTGCTCAATCTTGGCCAACCGCGCCGTTTCGCTCTCCGTCAGGTTCTCCGGGTTCTTGCGCCACAGCCACTGGCTGCGGTGCAGCGCTTCCCAGACGCCCGCCCCGCCGAGGCGCACCTCCGCCCGGCGCACTTGATCCACCGCCTTGTTCACGTTCATGATGACATGGAACTTGTCGAACACCACCTGCGCATTCCGGCAGGTTTCCTGCACCCCCTTCTGATACGCCGGGCTCAT
>CAIMLG010000339.1 GCA_903842235.1 uncultured Verrucomicrobia subdivision 3 bacterium | reverse complement strand
CGGCACCGGTAAGACCATCATCGCCGCCAACTTTGCCCAGGCCGCCGCCCGGCGCGGAGAACGCACCCTCTTCTTTTCGTTCGAGGAATCGCCCAACCAGATCATCCGTAACAGGCATTCCATCGGGTTGCGCCTCGCGCCGTTGGTCCAGCGCGGCCTGCTGCGGTTTCATTCGGCGCGGCCCTCGCTTTACGGTCTGGAAATGCACCTGGCCACGATGTTCAAGGAGATTGCCACGTTCAAGCCGGACGTGGTGATTGTGGATCCGATCACCAGCCTGATGGACTCGGGCACCGACTCGGAAACCAAGGGGATGATCACGCGGCTGATTGATTATCTGAAGGCCGGGCAAATCACCTCGCTCTTCACCAGCCTGACGCAGGGCGGTCACGCGCTGCAACAAAGCGAAGCCGCCATGTCCTCGCTCATGGACGCCTGGCTGCTGCTGCAGGACTTCGAAGGCAACGGCGAGCGCAACCGCGTCCTTTATGTGCTCAAAGCGCGTGGGATGGCACACTCAAATCAAATCCGCGAGTTCTTGATTTCAGACCGGGGCATTGACCTCGTGGACGCTTATATCGGGGCCAGCGGCGTCCTGACCGGCTCCGCACGCGCGGCGCAAAATTCCCTCGAAAAAGCTGCCGTGCTGGCCGGCCAGCAGGAAGCCGCCCAACTTAAACGCGAAGTGGAGCGCAAACGCACCGCCCTCGAACGTCAAATCTGCGGCTTGCGCGCCGATTACGAAACCGAAGCCTTGGAACTCCGCCGCATTGCCGAGCAGGTCGGCACCCAGACGCGCCTGCTGTCCACGCAAAGGACCGAGCTGGGTCGGTTGCGCCAGGCTGACGTATCGGTCGTGGCTGGCGCGCGGGGTAAATCAATTCCGAAGTCTGGATCCTGATGAAAACCAAAACCGTGAAACGACGCGCCGCCGGGGTCGGTCCCCAGCCAAAAAAACACTGGCAACTGCGCCTCTATGTCGCCGGGCAGACGCCCAAATCACTGACGGCTTTTTCAAATCTGAAAGTGATTTGTGAAAACCACCTTAAAGGCCGCTATGAAATCGAAGTGATTGATCTGGTGCAGCAACCCCAGCTTTGCAGAGGGGACAAAATCCTGGCCATCCCGACCTTGGTGCGCAAACTGCCGCAGCCGGTTCGTAAAATTATTGGCGACCTGTCTGACACCGCGAGCGTGCTCGTGGGGTTGGACTTGCGTCCCACCGCCTGACCCAACCAAAAGCCCGTGAAAGCCATCAAAACCAACCGTGCCACCCAGGCTTTTGAAAAAGCTCTAACCGCCCGGCCTCCGGGCAAACCCATTCTGCGACTTTATGTGGCTGGGGCCACCGACCGCTCCCGTCAGGCCATCCTGCGCGCCCGTGAACTGTGCGAAGCCGAACTCAAGGGCAATTACGAATTGGAAGTGATTGACGTTTATCAGCAGCCTATCATGGCGCGCGACGGTCAGATTGTCGCCACCCCCACGCTCGTTCGGGAATTTCCCAAACCCGTGCGCCGCCTGATCGGCAACCTCACCAAATCCAACAGCCTGTTTGTCGGTTTGGCGTTGGACACGGCAAAAACCTGACTGAGTCGTGAAATCATCGCCGCGTCACCGATCTTCCCGGCGCTCCCCGGCCAGCCAGCTACGAGTGCGTCTGGCCGAGGCGGAAGCAACGCTCCACGCCATTCGCACCGGTGAAGTGGATGCGGTGGTGGTGGCCGGTAAAACCGGCCCGCAAGTGTTCACCCTCGAAGGGGCCGATCACGCCTACCGGATCCTCATTGAATCCATGCACGAAGGGGCGGTGACACTGACGGCGGATGCCACGATTCTTTACGCCAACCAGTGCTTCGCCCGCATGGTCAAATGCCCGCTGGAGCAGGTGACGGGCAGATTGTTTCATCGTTTCCTCGATGCCGAAGATCAGGCATTGATCCGACCGCTCCTGAAACAGCCGGATAAATCTGGCTCAAAAATTCAAGCGCGGCTCCTCAAGGCCGACAACGCTTCGCCCCTGCCGGTGCAAATCTCCATCCGGCCACTGGCCAACAACAATTCCAACCCTGCGACCATTGGTCTGGTGGTGACGGACCAGACCGCCGTCCGGCGCAGCGAGGAAATGTTGCGCGCCTTGACGCAGCGCGTGGTTGAGGTGCAGGAAGCCGAGCGCGGTCGCATTGCTTTGGAATTGCACGACCACATCACCCAACTCCTCTGCGCCATCCTCATTCGCAGCCAGACGCTGGCGGACCAGCTTCCGGCGCGCGCCGGGGCGGCGAAAAATGAGGCGCTCAAGCTCCGCGAACTGCTCGGCGAGGCGGCGGATGAAGTGGAGCGCATCTCCCGGGGCCTGCGGCCCGGACTCCTGGAACATCTCGGCTTGGTCGCCGTCCTGCACGATGCTGTCGCCGAATTCGCGAAGCGGACGGGCGTGATCGTCAAGCTGGCCGGTGTGGAATTGCCCGCGCGGTTGCCGGCCCCCACCGAGTTGGCCCTCTACCGCATTATTCAGGAAGCGCTGAAAAACGTGGAACGGCACGCCCGCGCCCGCCGGGTGACCGTTCAATTGCAAAAGCCGGGCGCCGTCGTGCAGTTAAGCATCAAGGACGACGGCATCGGCTTCGACCCGGATCATCTCCCGGCCAGTCCAAAAGTAAAAGGCGGTCTGGGACTGCTCGGCATGCGCGAGCGGGCGGCCCATGTGGGCGGCCGCCTCACGGTGATCTCCGCGCGCGGCGCCGGAACGGAAATTGTGATCCGGATTCCCCTGTGAGGACGGCTCGCGCTTCCGGCGTTTCCCCGCCCGCCAACGGACCGTCCCCGCGCGTGTCGGGAAATCCGCCAGCTCAATTTTAAATCGGTTCGGAAAGGGGTTCGTGACTGCGGATGCTTCTGATTCACCGGGGCCAAGTGTCCTTGCAACCAAATTCCAAAAGTGGCCGCCGCCCTCCAGCGTCCTCCGTGGTTTGAGGAAATATCCGCCCCCTTCCGCCCCGTCCGGTCACGGCCGCCTGATGATGCAAGGTAGGGCGGGCCGTCCCCTGCCCGCCGCTCCCCTTTGCCATTGGACAAATTCGCAGTTCCCTTGCATGTTAGCCTCCAGAGCAAACCGAAAGGAAACCACGATGAGTAACGCGCAGTCGGCACCTGAGACGAAAGGAGTTACGGTGAAGCTCCTCGCCGCGCTGGATCTGGGCCCTGAAATCGGGGGCCTGGCCGGACGCCAGCTTCGAATGCGGCTGGTCACCATCGAACCCGGAGGCGTCTTCGGCCCGCTTCACGACCATAAAGACCGGCCCGGCATGGTCTATATTCTCCAAGGCACCATCACGGACCATCGCAATGGCGTGGCGCAGGACTATGGGCCGGGCGTGGGCTGGCCCGAGGATCGGAACACCATCCACTGGCTTGAGAACCGCGGAACGCTTCCGGCGGTGGAGCTCTCCGTCGATATCGTCCGGCCAGCGTAAGCTCAAGCCCCGCCCAAAACCCACGCGCCGATGGTCTGGGACCTTTGGAATCCCCACTGCGGCGCACCAGGAACCCACAAAAAACGCCTGCCAGATTCGGGTGGGCGGTTTTGAAGGATTTGCCGGTCTATTTCCGGCGGCGGAGCTTGAGCAGCAACCCCAGCCCGCCGGCAAACAGTGCCAGGGTGGTCGGCTCCGGAACCGGTTCCGGCGCTCCGATGGCGAAGTTGGCAAAGCTGCTATCGCGAACCACCACCAGGCTGTCCATCGCCAGACTGCTCTCCATCACGAACCCAACCGTGGGGTTCCCCGGCACCGTGCCCCCATCAAACGTGTAGGCATTGGACGTCGTGCTATTCCAGTCCCAGCCCGGCATGTCCGCTGGTGAGCCCACGCCCGCTTGGCCAATCGGCGTGGTGAGCCACGGCGACGATATGGCTGTGTGCGTCGCGTCAAAGGCCTGGAGGGTGAAATGTTCCGGCCCCGAACCATTGTCGAGGTCACTGAAGAAAAAATACGAATTCCCAGGCAGAACCCCGTAGGTGAGTCCGCTGAAATCGAAGGTGCTCGTCCCATTGGGTCCGCTCCCGGCCACCAGTGGACCGGTGAGGGTGACCGAACCAACCCAATTCGGCTGCGGCGTGGCGGTCCAGTTACCGGTGAAGGTGCCGTTGAGGTTGTCTACATAACTCAGCCCCGTTACCCCGGGAACAGGATAGGTGCCGGCTCCTTCAGGTAGATGCAGCCCACTGCCCGACAAGGTCCCTTGGGCCTGGGCGGCGTTCGGCCCACCGGCCCCGCTGGTCAAGGCTAAGCCGACCGCGAGCGTAATAATGTTGAATTTCATCGGGATTGATTATGTTTAGTGGAACTAATGCGTTGGATAACATCATTTCACATCCGGTGCATTTCACCTCTCCCTATCTTGTTATTTGCCAACTCATTTCCCCCGCCCTCGCCATCACCGGCGGCCTTTTCCAAAACCCCCGTGACTTCCGCTGCGTCACCGTGCGCGTCTTCGTCGCCCCCGCCTATCGTGGATCGGGAAGGCGATTCGGTCGGGCACTACCGCCCGTGGCAAGGTCATGCCTTTTTGGTCCGTGCCAAAGGCAGCCAGCGGGTGGCTTGGGACGGGCTCAGCGCCCGGCTCGCCACTGTGGCGGGCCAACTGAAAAAAAATTGACATGCGTCCGGCCCATCGAGTGGCTCGGTCGGCCGGACCGGCAATATGTGGGGGAAACCACCGTGGTGCTGACGCGGCGCACGCGCCAGTAACGCCCGGGGCACCGCCCACCTCGGTGGCCGGGGAACCAGTGACGTTGCGGTTGATCGTCAGCGAAGTGCCCGCGGCCAACGGGCGCGTGCTGGCGCAGTGGCTGCTCTTGAGCAACGTGGCCGCGACGGTGGCCGCGGGGCGGCTGGCGTTGTGGTATTACTGGCGCTGGCGGATCGAATCGTTTTTTAAACTGCTCAAAGGCGCGGGCTAGCAGATGGAACACCGGCAGCAGACGAACGCGGCGGCTGTTGGTGGTGAGTGCGGCGCTGGTGCTGGTGTGGCGGGGCGAGCGTGGGCGGCCCCGGCGCTGTTGGAGGGCGTGTGGGTGCTGCTGGCCATGTTTGAACTGCTCAAGCAGACCGACCTGAACCGCCTGCGCCAGCTCGCCGAAATATTCTTCGATCCTCATCGCAAATAATGTCCTCAACTTGTGTGGATACCAATGGCTGAAGCCCGGTGCTAATGATAGGCAGGATTAGGCTCATCTTGAACGCGAAATAGAATATATCGCGGTGTCAATTGCGGCTCAGATGATCTGCGGTTGGACCATTTCGGGATTCACGTCCAGATCTTTGATGGCTTGGGCCACCACCTTGCGGTCGATGTGCTTTTTCTCAGCCAGGGCATAGAGCACGCCGATGACGGTGCTCTCGGTGTCCACGCCGAAGAAGCGGCGTAGGCGGGCGCGGGTGTCGCTGCGGCCAAAGCCTTCCGTGCCGAGAGTGAACAGGCCGCCGGGCACCCAGGGGGCAATCTGATCCGGCACGGTGCGGATATTATCGGAGACGGCGATGAACGCGCCGGTTTCTTTCGCCAGCGTGGTTTCGAGATAGGATTTCTGCGCGGGCGCGGTGGGATGCAGCATGTTCCAGCGCTGGCAGCGGAGGGCGTCGCTGCGGAGCAGCTTGTAGCTGGTGGCGCTCCAGACATCGGCGCTGACACCGTATTTCTCGGCGAGAATCATCTGCGCTTTCAACGCGGACTGCATGATGCTGCCGCTGCCGAAAATGTGGGCCTTGATTTTGCCGCCGCTGTAACCGGGTTTGAATTTATACAAGCCCTTCACGATGCCGTCTTCCACGCCGCCCGGCATGGCGGGCATGGGATAATTCTCGTTGTAGAGGGAGAGGTAGTAATAGATATCCTCGTTTTCCACGAACATGCGGCGCATACCGTCGGCAATGATCACGGCTAGCTCGAAGCCGAACGCCGGATCATACGGCAGGCAGGTCGGAATGGTGCTGGCGTGCAGCAGGCTGTGGCCGTCCTGATGTTGCAGACCCTCGCCATTGAGCGTGGTGCGCCCAGCCGTGGCGCCCAGCACAAAGCCCCGGGCGCGGATGTCGCCGGCGAGCCAGAAGAGATCGCCCACGCGCTGCAAGCCGAACATCGAGTAGTAGGTGTAGAACGGAATCATCGGCACGCCGTGCGAGGCGTAGCTGGTGGCGGCGGCGATGAAGGACGACATGGCCCCGGCTTCGCTGATGCCTTCCTCGAGGATCTGGCCGTCCTTCTTCTCGAGGTAATAGAGCAGCGATTTCTTGTCCACCGGCTCGTAAAGCTGGCCCTTCGGCGAGTAGATGCCCACGTCCTTGAAGAGCGCATCCATGCCGAAGGTGCGGGCTTCATCGGGAATGATGGGCACCACATTTTTGCCGACGGTTTTGTGGCGCAGCATCAGGGTCAGCAACCGCACAAAAGCCATGGTGGTGGACGCTTCGGCGGTGGAGCCTTTGAAAAATTCGGCGAAATAATCGGCCTTGGGCACGTCGAGCGCGACGGGCTGGACGATGCGCGCGGGCAGGAACCCGCCGAGCGCCTTCCGGCGGGCCAATAGATATTGGGTCTCGGCGCTGTCGGGCGCGGGCCGGAAGAAGGGCGTATCGGCAATGACGTCGTCGCTGATCGGAATATTGAACCGTTTGCGGAACTCGCGGAGTTCCTTTTCGTTCATTTTCTTTTGCTGGTGCGAAATGTTTTTGCCCTCGCCGGCTTCGCCAAGGCCGTAGCCTTTGACGGTTTTGGCGAGAATGACGGTGGGCTGGCCTTTGCAGTCCATGGCCGCCTGATAGGCGGCATACATTTTGCGCACGTCGTGCCCGCCGCGCAGGAGTTTGCTGATCTGCTCGTCGCTGAGGTGGCTGACCAGTTCGAGCAGTTCGGGATATTTACCGAAGAAATGTTTCCGGGTATAGCTGCCGGGTTCAACAATGTATTTCTGATAATCGCCGTCCACGCATTCTTCCATGCGCTTGAGCAACAGGCCGGATTTGTCGCGCTTGATGATTTCGTCCCAATGCGTGCCCCAGATGACCTTGACGACATTCCAGCCCGCGCCTCGGAACACCCCTTCGAGTTCCTGAATGATTTTGCCGTTGCCGCGCACCGGGCCGTCGAGCCGTTGCAAATTGCAATTAATTACCCAGACCAAATTATCCAAGTTCTCGCGCGCCGCCAGCGTGATGGCTCCGAGCGATTCCGGCTCGTCGGATTCGCCGTCGCCGAGGAACGCCCAAACCTTGGGTTCCGCCTTCCAGTTGGTGAGACTGCGCGCCTGCAAATAGCGGTTGAACCGCGCCTGATAAAGCGACATGATCGGGCCGAGGCCCATGGAAACCGTGGGAAATTGCCAGAAATCCGGCATCAGATAGGGATGCGGATAGGAGGAAAGCCCGCCACCTTCGGCGAGTTCCTGGCGGAAATTCAACAGGTCTTTGTCATCCAAACGACCTTCCATGTAGGCTCGGGCATAGATGCCGGGCGCCGCGTGACCTTGGAAATAAATCTGGTCGCCGGGGAAATCCTCCGTGCGCCCACGGAAAAAATGGTTGAACGCCACCTCGTAAAGCGTGGCTGAGGACGCAAACGAGGCGATGTGCCCGCCGACGTTCGTGGTCGAGTTGGCTTTCACCACCATGGCCATGGCGTTCCACCGCATGATGCTTTTAATCCGGCGTTCGAGATCCCGCTCGCCGGGATACTCCGGCTGGTCTTCCACCGGAATGGTGTTGAGATAAGGCGTAGTCATCCCGGCCGGCGGGCGTGGGGCGGAGCGGAGTTCCAGTGCCATTTTCTCCAACATGAGCGCGGTGGCTTCCGTCCCCCGGCTTTCCAGCGCCAGCTCAAACACGGATTTCAGGGCATCAGCCACTTTGTCGCTCTTGGATGAACCGTAAATTTCTTTTTTGGATGCTTTCACTTGGTTAAACTCGTTGGGTGAACACGGAAACAATACTTGCATATAAAACCGAATTTGTCTCCGCTTTGCCAGCTTAAACCCACCGCAAAAAATGATACGTCTGGATTTGCCTCCCTTGCCCGCCGCCGAAAATCTGGCGGCGGAGGAATATTTTCTGGACGCCTGCGAGGCGGGGCACGGTGGGGAAACCCTGCTCTTTTGGGAGCCGCCGGAGCCGTTTGTGGTGGTGGGTTACGCCAACAAAGTGGCCGCTGAGGTCAAGGTGTCGGCGTGCGAGCAACAGCACGTGCCGATCTTCCGGCGCTGCTCCGGCGGCGGCACGGTGGTGCAACTGCCCGGCGGGCTAAACTATTCGCTGCTCCTGCGCATTGTGGAAAACGGTCCCACGCGCAATATTTCGGTGGCCAACCAGTTCATCATGGAACGCAATCGCGCGGCTATCGCCACTCTGTTGCCGGCGGCGGGACCGGTTTGCGTGCGCGGCCATACTGACCTCTGCGTAGACGCAGTGAAATTCGCTGGGAACGCCCAGCGGCGCCGGAAACACTTCCTACTGTTTCACGGCACGCTCCTGCTCAACTGCGAATTGAGTCGCATCAGCGAGCTGCTGGCCATGCCGTCGTTGCAACCCGATTACCGCGCCCACCGGCCGCATGATGCGTTTGTGACCAATCTAAACCGCCCCGCGTCTGCCGTGAAAGCGGCGCTGGCCCATGCTTGGGACGCTCAACCGGGTTCGGCCCCGCTTCCGTTGGCGGAAATTAAACAACTCGCGCGCGAGAAATACTCCTCGCGCGCCTGGAATTTCAAGTTTTAAACAGCCCCAGTAGCTGCGCTTGCGAAAGCACGGAAACCTCGCTTCAATCAACCAAGCTTTTACAAGCGCGGCTACAAATCCTTCACAGCCGTTCCGCCAGCGCGGCTTGGCTCTTGGCCCAGACTTCTTCGTGGAGCGAATTCCCGTTGGCATCGATCGTCACCACGGCGGGGAAATCCACCACCGCCAGTTCCCAGATGGCTTCGGGCGAACCGAATTTTTCCAAGAAAAAGACGTTATTCACCTTCTTGATGCATTCGGCCAAGACCTGCGCCGCACCGCCGATGGCGTGCAGATACACGCAGCCATATTCCTGGCACGCCGCCTGCGTCTTCGGCCCCATGCCGCCCTTGCCGATGACCCCACGCAGGCCGAAGTCGCGGATGACCTGCCATTGATACGGCTCCTCACGGATGGACGTCGTCGGGCCGGCGGCGGTGCAGATATAGCTGCCGTCCGGCTGCTTCATCATCACCGGGCCGCAGTGATACATGATGCCGTCCTTGAAACTCACGCCCGGCGGCAACGCGCCGCCCTCATGGAGGTATTTGTGAACCGCGTCGCGTCCGGTGAACACCGTGCCGGAAATCAACACTTCGTCGCCAACTTTGAGCGCACGGATTTGCGTTTCAGTGAAGGGAAAGGTTAGTTTGGTCATGGTAAAATAAAATCAGGCATTGCGTGATGGTTTGTCATTGAGCGCAAACGCGGAGTGTCCGGCCAGTTGCCGTTCTTTTTCCGCGACCCATTCGCGCAGCCCTGCCGCCGAACGAATAACCTTCCGTCCCGCTGTTTCCTCGGCGATGGCAATCGCGGCTAGCTTCGCGGAATAAGCCGCCGGGTCGGCGGCCATCTCGCGCGACAACTTGTCTTTGACGTGCCAGACTTCTTCGAGAATAGGAACAGCTTTCATGGTTTATTTTCGGAGCGAGGTTGCCAGCAACGGATTATTTCGGGATCGTCATACGCACAGCCGACATTGAGCGCGGGGATTGCAGGATTCATGGCGGCATTCAGGTTATGGCATTAACATGGCCCGATAAAGCCGCGTGGCGCAGTTGGTCCAGGTTGTGTCAACGAAGGATGCAGGCATATTGCTTGCTGAGAAGGTGCCCAACTCATTCCATTGGCCATTGGCTAGGTCGGTCAGGTATTCAATGCGGTAGGAACAATTTACCGGCCCGGACAAAAGCAATTGAGGGCTGGGCTGCATTATCAAAGCCAGACTCACCAGCGGATCCGACGACAAGACCGCGCCCGATACTCCAGCCAGCACAAAGGTTCCGTTGCCAAATGCCGCCTTGTCCAGCATTCGCGAAGTATAGGAGTGGCGACGGAACCAGTGAACCCCATCCGTTGAAACCCAAATTAATCTTTCCAACGGGATGGCCGGAAAGGTCTCATAATACGGCTGGGCATCGATCGCCACAAAATAACCTTCCCCATATACCACCCGGGCTGCGCCTTGAAACAAGTCAGCTACCCTGGCGGTCCAGTTGGTGCCGTCGGATGATGTCAACATGGCGCGGTCGCCGGACACCACAAAAATTCCCTTGCCGCAAGCCACACTGTTGAGGGTTTGATCCGAGGCGGTCAGATTCCAGTTGGTTCCGTCAATGGAAGTGGCGATGGCGTTATTGCCTACCGCCACAAACCGGCCATTGCCGAATTTGACATCAGCAAAATAAAGGGTGCGGTTGAAATTTGTGTTGAGCTGCTGAGCCATCCAATTGAGCCCATCGGGTGAAGTGAGTATATCCCCATTGTAGCCAGCCGCCCCAACAAACACCCCGTTACCATATGCCACAGCGACATCTGAGACATATGGTTTAATGCTTAAATCAGGCGCGGGATTGGTCCAGTCCAAACCATTTGTGGAAGTCCAAATGGTGCGATATTCCCCTCCGGCAACATATCGCCCCTTGCCGTAGGTGATGCTGTGCAGATTGCCCATGTTCGTCAAGGTGATGCGGTTCGTCCAAACCGCCCCGTCGGTAGAAAAGGCAAGCTGGCATTCTCCAGCGTCCGAATCGATTGAGATTGGAAGGCCCGGATTTTCCGCTTGAAATGGTCCGATCGCGCAAAAGGCGCCATTGATAAATTCCAAGTCACGCAAGTTGTCAAGTCGCGCCCCATGCGGCACCTCCGGCCAAGACCTGACATTGGCCGACGTTGAAAGGGTGCCGTCGGCATGGCTGGCGACAAACTGCCCGTCAGCGAATGCCACCCCGGTCACTAAGGGCCGGTTTGTCATAACTTCAATCCAGTCCAACAGGTTGGTCGAGATTCGCAGTGTCCCCAATTCCGGATAAGTGTAGAAATTATAATACCTGTAAACTTCAGCTAGCAACCATGCGCCATCCTTAAAGAAAAGTTTGGCATCCCCAAACGCTGCGATTGGCAGGTTGGCCAACTGCCAAGTCACCCCATCCTCTGAAGTCCAGATTGCGCCCGACGAGGCCGATCCGCCGGCGATTGCCACGGCAAACCTTCCATTCCCATACGCAACGGTGGCAATGGGATCGCCCAACACTTGGAGCTGCCGCGTCCAAACCCGCGCATCCGGGGAGACTAGAATAACGGCCTCGCCAACCGTATTGCCGGTGGCCTGGATCCCCCCCACGGCCACAAACATCCCTTCACTGTGGATCACCTCAAAAAGGTTCCAATCGCCGGAACTGCGCTGCGTCCAATTAATCCCGTCCGGCGAGGTTAAAATGGTGGTGTTCTCTCCGACGGCAACAAACTCGCCGTTCGCATAGGTGATTCCATTCAATGAATAAAATGTGCCGGCGTATTGCGGATGCCAGACGACACCATTTGTGGACGTCAACACGGTTCCCCAATCACCCACCACCACATAGGTGCCCATTCCGTAGGCGCAATCATGCAAATTATCGAGCACCCCGGTATCTTGACGAAGCCAATTGGTGCCATCATCGGAAGCAAGCACCGTCCCAAGATCCCCCACGGCCAACCAATTCCCATTGATAAAAAATATATTTTCAAGACGGTTCCCTTGCGGAAGTGGATTGCGCCAATGCCACTGTTCCAAAGGAGCCCCCTCCAATACACTCATCCCGATGCCGGCCGGTCCTAACAACAGGGCCGCCAGTATAAAATATTTACTATATCCCCAGAGCATTGGTGTTCTCCTCTCGCTTTTTAAGTTAATAAAGCCACTTCCCAATCTTCCCCTCCGTATCCAGCGTAGCGCCCTGCCGCCGAAACGCCCAGCACATATAGCTGACGCTCACGAAATACGACGCCGGCACGCGGTTGGCGGCGCAGATTTTCACGCCCAGCAGCGTCGTCTTGCCGCCAAAGCCCATCGGGCCGATGCCGAGTTCGTTCGCCGTTTTCAAGATGTCCTGCTCCAGCGCGTCCAGCTTCGGTTCGGGATTGCGGTCGTCCAGCCGGCGGAGAAACTGCGTCTTGCTCAATTCGTAGCCCGTCGCGCGGTCGCCGCCGATGCACACGCCGAGCACGCCCGGCCCGCAGCCCTTGCCCTGCGCTTGCAATACGGCATCGAGAATCGCCTTGCGACAGCCGTCCAGGTCGCGGTTCGCGTGGATGCTGTCGTCCGGCAGCGAGTATTGCGCGCCGACGTTTTCGCAGCCGCCGCCCTTGAGCGCGAGCTTCACAGAAATTTCCGGCGAACGGCGTTGGTGAAAATGAAACGCCGGCGCGCCCGGCCCGACATTCGTGCCATCGTTCTTGCCCGTGAGCGAATCCACGGAATTCTGACGGAGATAACCTTTCTGGGTTGCCAGCGTCACCGCCGCGCGCGCGGTTTCAGCAAAGGTAATCTGGTCGTAGCCAACTGGCACGTCCACATAGAACAGAATGCTGCCGGTGTCCTGGCAGATGGGCTGCGATTTATTTTTCGCCAGCGCGATATTTTGATCCACAATCTTCAACGCGTTGGCGGCCAGCGAGTTTTTCTTCTCGTTCTCCAGCGAGGCGAGGATGACCTTGTGAACGTCGTCGGGGATTTCGGCCGACGTGCGCCGGATGAGTTCAATCAGGGAATTCAGCAATTCGCTCATAAAGTGTAAAGCAGCGTAAACCTTGCGGTGTCGCGCGTCAATTTTGATGCAGCCGGCAACGTGTTATTTCTTCGCCGGTGGCGGCCAAGCCAGGGTTTGCCCATCCGCCAACAGGCGGGCCTGAAGCTTTTCGTAGGAGAGCTTCTGGACCGGCACCTTGGCCTCCAGCGCGAGGGCGGCGGCCGTCGCCGCAGATTGGCCGAGCAACATGAAAACCGGCTCCATGCGGATGCTGCCATAGGAGATATGCGTCGCCGACAGGCAGACGGGCACCAACAGATTTTCGCCTTCGCCAGCTTTGGGGACAATCGCGCGATAGGCGATGGGATAAGGGGGGAAACCACCAACCTGGAGATCGCCTTCATTTTCAACCCGGCCGTTTTTAACGAGCCGCCGGCAATTGTGCGAATCCATGGTGTAAGCGGCCAGGCCGACGGGTTCTTCGGCTTTCGTCATTCCCCGGCAGTTGTGCTCAGTCATGACGTAATCAGAAACCATGCGCCGGGCTTCGCGGATGTAGAGTTGATGCGGCCAGCCGCCGGTGTCGAGAAACTCATCCTTGGCCGGCCCCCATTCCTGCATTTCCCGGCGGATGTTCTCCGGCACGCGAGGACTGGTGGCCAGGAAATATAAATATCCGCGAATATAATCCTCGTGCGCCTTCCAGATTTTTGCCCGCGTAGCCTCATCGGCATTGGGATAATCATAGTTGCCGCCGATGAAATCCGTGGAGAAACCGCCTTCATTGTTGATGTCCGTCTTTTCATTGGGCATCCCGTCGGGCTTCCAGAATTCGCGAAGCCCCGGTTTTTTCCGGGCGGCAACCAGCGCCTCCAGATAGCGCGCCAGGAGTTCGTATTTTGCCGGATTGTAATTTTCCGGCTTGCTATGCGGCAGCCGGTTCGCGGGATTTTTCGTGTAACAGAGGCGGAAATTATAAGCCTGCACCGCGCGGTCACCCTCGCCGGAATTCTCACCCCCACCGGGTTGAATGAAAGGCAGCAGACCGCTGCCAGTATCGCCGGGTTTGACATAGGGATCGACCGCCACGGTGAACTGATGTTTGGGCGTATTGGTGCGAATCCCGTTCAAGGTTTCGTTATATTGGGCGTTGGCTTCGCGCCCAATGGCGAAGCTGACTCCCGCTTTGGCCATTAAATCGCCTTCGTAAGTGGTGTCAATGAACATTCCCGCGCGAAATGTTTTGTCGGTCGTGGTGATTTCCGTGATCCGCGCACCGGTCCTTTTCACGGCGGCAAGTTGTTGTCCGTAAAACACCCGCACTTTGGCTTCGTTGACCATGCGATTAAGAATGTCCTCCGCCACATGCGGCTCAAAGAGCCACATCGTGGCCTGTTCTCCAGCCAGGGAACTGGCCGCCGCCTGGCCGCCACGTTTGCCGCGGAAAAAATCCGCCGCCGTCCCGAACTTCCACGAGTTGGTATCGGCGTAATGCTGCGCCACGCGATGATAAAACTCGCGCGCAATGCCGCCAATGGCCGCCTTGTTGCCGATGTCCGTCTCCCCCAGCCCACCGGAGGTCATGCCGCCCAGATGGCGTCCCGGTTCAACAATGACCGCGGTTTTTCCCATCCGTTCGGCCTGGACAGCCGCCGCCACGCCGGCGGCAGTGCCGCCATAAACACAGATGTCGGCCTTAATCATCTCGGCAGCATGGATGGTCTGGCAAAGCGCGGCGCCGGCCACCAGACTTCTAAAACAACGGGCCATATTCCTGTTCCATCATTGGCAATTTAAATTTGTGACGGGCGGAAATTTGAACACAGCGTTTCCCGGCGAACAAGGATTAAGCTGCGCCCGCGCCGGCCCGCGCCGTTGCCTTTCTTCCGCCGCGGGTTTTTATCTGCGGGTCCAATCGAACGGCCCGGCCCCTTTCGCCGGGCAGTTTTTCACGCCGGTGCGTTCGGGAATTCTCTTCGCTGCGCGCCGGCGGAAGATTTTTCAATTGCCCGCGGATACCGCACGTTACCGCCGGCCATCATACCAAATATGCGCGGCCTCGCGGCTGGCCAGCATCCGGCGGGGGTTGAACAAAGTGCGCAGGATAAACCGGAAATGTTCGCGCGGCGTGTAGAGCCGGATTTTCCGCGCCGAGGTTTTGAGCGGATGCCGGTGCAGAATGACGATATTCCGGCCGGTGCCGCGCGCGCATTGTTTGAGCCGCCGCCTCAGTTCCAGTTCCTCGGCCGCAAAGAATTCATGGCTGAAGCCGCCCACTTGCCGAAACACGGCCGCGTCCACAAAAATAAACGAGCCGGCCAGCAGCCCCCGCCACCGGCTCGCGAAATTCCACAACCGCGTGACGAGCCCGCCGATGAAAAAATCTTCATCCAGCCGGACGGTCGCGCCCCCGGCAAGACAAGCTCCGGATAAAATCTGCCCGGCGACGTCGGCAAATAATTCTGCACTGGGATGCGAGTCGGCATCCACGAAGATCAGCCAATCGCCGGTGGCCGCCGCCGCGCCGGTGTTGCGGGCGCGGGAAATCTGATTGACGGGCTCGAACACGACCTGCGCCCCGGCCGCCCGCGCATGAGCGGCGGTCTGGTCGGTGGAATTATTGTCACAGACGATCAACTCAAATTCCCAGCCCCGGGCCGCGAACGCGGCCGCCGCCGCCTGGATTTCAGCCAGGGAAGCGGCGAGTAGCTTTTCCTCGTTGAAAGCGGGCACAATGGCCGAGATTTTCATGCGGCAATTTATCCGCTCCCGCCCCTTAAGCAATCTTTGGCCGAAATTTCGTCGTGCATTTTTTGTGGGATGATTTCTAATAACGGTATGACCATTTGGATTCTCGCTTTGGTGTTATTGGCGTCGCTGGCCGGTTTAGGTTACCGGCAAGGGGCGATTCGCGTGGTGTTTTCGTTGATCGGGATTGTGCTGGCCGCGCTGCTGGCCGTGCCCGTCGGCCATATTCTCCAGCCGCTGCTGCCGCATTTTGGGGCCAGCAATCCCGTGCTGGCCTGGGCCCTCGCCCCGGTGCTGGGTTTCGCCCTGGTCTCGGCGGCGTTCAAGGCCGCGGCGTTCTCGGTGCATCGAAAGGTGGAGGTTTATTATAAATATCAGGCGGGCGACCTGCGCCTGGCGCTGTGGGAACGCATGAACGCGCGGCTGGGCCTGTGTCTCGGCTTCGTGAACGGCGCGATGTATTTCGTGCTGGCGTGCTTCTTTATTTTCAATCTGTCCTACTGGCTGGTGCAAACGACTCCGGCGCCCAATCAGCCGGCGCTGGTCAAGCTGGTCAGGCAAATGGGCGAAGATCTGCAAACCACCGGCCTCGCCAAAGCCGCCTGCGCCGTGGGCACCCTGCCGCCCATGTATTATCAATTGGCGGATCTCACCGGTTTCCTGCTGCAAAATCCGCAGATCGGCCCCCGGTTCGCCGCCTATCCGGCGTTCACCTCCCTGTGGGAGCGCCCAGATATGCAACCCCTGGTTCAGGACAGCGCTTTGACGAACGCCCTCGACAGCCAGGCTTCCGCCATGGCCATCATGAACCAAAACTCCGTGCAGGACCTCCTGAAGAACAAGGCTCAGTCGAAGCTTTTGCTGGGCATTGTGCGGACCAACCTGAGCGATCTGACGGCTTATCTGGAATCCGGCAAATCCGCGAAATACGACGGCGAGAAAATCCTGGGCCGCTGGGAGTTCAACCCCGGCGTGACCGTGGCGTGGATCAAACAGGGCCGCCCGAAAATGACTTCCAGCGAGATGCGCGCCGCCCGCGCCATGATGACGCAAGCTTACGCCCAAACGCTGGTGCTGTTCACCGCCGACAACCAGATCTTTGTCAAGCGCCTGCCCAAATTCAAACCCGATGGCGGCATGGATTTGAATGACTGGAACGGCGAATGGACGCGCACCGACGAGGGCTACGATTTGCATCTGACCTTCAACAATCAGGACAAGTATTTGTCCGCGACCACCGAAGGCCTGCGCCTGACCGTCAAGGACGGGAAAAACCTGCTGATTTTTGACCGCGCCGACTAGCGTGCCAAACCGCCTTGCCGCCCGCCGCGCTTTGCGTTAGCTTGCGCGCATTATGGATACCACGCCTGCCGCTCCGCCCCCGCCCCCGCTGTTTTCTCCGCCCCCGGTCATTGCCCCACCCCCGGCGCCCAAGCCGCGCAAAAGCCGGGGCTGGATGGTTTTCGCCCTCATCCTGCTGGGCCTGCTGGCGTTCAGCCTGTTTGGCAACCTCACCCAGTTTGTTGCTCACGCCCTCTCCTTCCGGCCGGGCAGCCTGCCGGGCGAGGCCTTCAGCTCCGCCCGGGACCTCGGCCCGAAACTGGACGAGTGTCTTTTGGCCAAGGGCCGCTCCGCCGACAAAATCGCCGTCATCACCGTGGATGGCGTCATCACCAGCCATGAGACGGATGGCAACGGCAACACGCTGGTGGACGTGATCCAAGCCCAGCTCGACCGGGCCAGCGATGACCGGCATGTCAAAGCCGTCATTCTGAAAGTGGATTCGCCCGGCGGCGAGGTGCTCGCCTCGGACGATATTTACAAAGCCATCCGCGCTTTTGGGAGCGACGAAAAGGACGACAAGGGCAAAATTATCCACCGCGGCAAACCGGTCGTCTGCTCCATGGGCAGCCTCGCGGCCTCCGGCGGCTATTACATTTCTTCCGGCTGCCGCTGGATTGTGGCCAACGAGCTGACCCTCACCGGCAGCATTGGCGTCATCATGCATGGCTGGAATTACCGCGGCCTCATGGACAAGGTTGGCGTCGCGCCCATGACCTACAAAAGCGGCAAGTTCAAGGACATGCTCAGCGGCGAACGCGCCCCCGGCGAAATCCCCGCCGAGGAACGCGCCATGGTCCAATCCCTCATTGATGAGACTTACGGCAAATTCAAGGAAGTCGTCGCCGATGGCCGCGAAGCGGCCCATGGCCAAAACAAAAAAGAAGGCCGCGCGCTGGCCGAGGATTGGACCAATTACGCCGATGGCCGCGTCGTTTCCGGCACCGAAGCGTTTGAACATGGCTTCGTGGATGAGCTCGGCAATTTCGCTGACGCCGTGAGCCGCGCGGAAAAAATCGCCGGCCTCAGCGAGGCCAGCCTCGTGGAATACCGCGAGCGCTACGATTTCTCCAACTTCCTCTCCCTGTTCGGCCAGAGCAGCCAGTCCCACGACATCAAGCTGCAAATCGGCGCCGACCTGCCCAAGCTGCGCGCCGGCCTGATGTATTTCCTCTATCAGCCGTGAAGAACGTCACCGTCATCGCCCATCCCCTCGTCCGGCACAACCTCACCCGCCTGCGGGATGAGCGGACCCAGCCGCAGGAATTCCGGCGGCTGCTGGGCGAAATTGCCGCGCTGATGACCTACGAAGCCACCCGTTCGCTCGGCGTGAAAAAGGTTGCCGTCCGCACCCCGATGGAAAAAACCGCCGGCTACCAGCTCGAACGCGAAGTCGTGCTCGTCCCCGTGCTGCGCGCCGGCCTGGGCATGCACAACGGCATTCTCGAACTCATCCCCCACGCCCGCGTCGGCTTTCTCGGCCTGAAACGCGAGGAAGCCACCCTCCGCGCCCACTTCTACCACAAGAGCCTGCCGAAGAAACTGGATCGCTGCGAAGTCATCCTCATCGACCCCATGCTCGCCACTGGCGGCAGCGCCGTGGCCGCGCTGGATTTTCTCCGCGAACAAGGCGCCAAACGCATCCGCCTCGTCAGCCTGGTGGCCGCCCCCGAAGGCATCCGCCACGTGCGGGCTCACTACCCCGCCCTCCCCATCTTCACCGCCGCCATTGACCGGCAGTTGAACGAACGCGGCTACATCCTCCCCGGCCTCGGCGACGCCGGCGACCGGCTGTTCGGAACTTAAATGCGGGCTGAAGCCGGGCTTGAACCGGCTTTACCCCCGGCCCTTATTTTCGGGCGGCTTTGGGGATCAATTCGCCCGGAGCTTTCTCTGTGCTGGATCGCGGCTATCTGGATTTCCAACGGCTCTATCTGAACCCACCACCAGTCAGGGCCAGCTTTGCCCTGAACCGAGTTTGAAAGAGTATCGCTTCGGGTGCATCGGCGGCTATGTTCCCGGCCAGGTGGCAACGGGAACCCTTGAAGTTTATCAACGCAAACATTATCCCGATGGCAAGGAGCTTTGGCACGCCCATTGGGACTTGGGCCCGATTCCCTTGGGCGAATGAGCGCAAATCCTTCTGCCTTTACAGCCTCGTCTCATTGACCCGCTGGATACTCCCCAGCTCCCGGCTCCCCGCTCTGCGCTTCATTTCAGATTTCCACTTTTCCAATTTCAGTTTTTCCGTTCTCCAGTCTCCGGTCTACGGCGTTCGGAGGCGGTAGAACCGGCCGGGATGATGGATCCCGTCCGGATCATTGAAATAATACGGGGCGCTCGTCAGGGTGTTGGTTTGCAGCGGTTGCCAGGCCGGACTGGCCAGGTTGTCGCAGGCTTCCACTACCACGACTTGGCCGCTGGCCCAGAAAACGTTGAAGCCGAATCGATTTGTCCGCACCCCGAATCCCCCGTCGCCGGTCTGGCACTGCGGCAGCCAGACGGACGTCGGATGCCCCGCCCAGGACGCTGGCCAGTTGCCGTTTCCCGGCAGGTAATAAAGGGTGGCATTGGCGGCGTTGGAAAAGATTTCCGAACCGCCGGGGGCGGGCGGGTTCCCCTGAAAATAAATCCCGGTCAGGCCCGTGCACCCGGTGAACGCGTAGTCCCCGATGCTGGTCACGCTCCCGGGAATCGTGATGGCCTTCAGGTTGGCGCAGCCGTCAAACGCATAGTCGCCGATGCTCGCAACATTGTCGGGAACCGCGTAGCGGCCCGCCCGGCCGCCGGGACATTGCAGCAGCGTCGTCTGGTATTTGTCGAACAATACCCCGTCCACGCTGCTGTAGTCGGAATTCTGGCTGGCAATGTTGATGGCGTTCAGCTTGGGGCAGTTTCCAAAGGCATCGGTTCCGATGTTAATGCCGCCGGTCGGGGTTTTCGGGCGGAGTCCCCGGGGCTGGACGGCGGGCGTCGCGCTGCTGCCGATCGTCACCGTGGCCAGGCTGGTGCAGCCGTAGAACGACATGCTGCCAATGCGGGTGACGCTGTCGGGTAGCTCGATGCTGGCTAGGCTCCTGCAGTCAAAGAAGGCGTAATCCTCGATGCTGGTGACGCCGTAGGGGATGTTGACGCTCACCAGGTTTCTGGCCCCGAAAAATGTCCACGCGCCGATGTTTGTGACGCTCGCGGGTAGGATCACGTTCGTCAGGCTGTTGCAGTTCTGGAACGCATAATCCGCGATGTCCACCACGTTGCTGGGCAGGGCATAGGTTCCGGTTTTGCCCGCGGGACATTGCAGCAGCGTGGTTTGGCCTTTGTCGAACAAGGCGCCGTCCGTGCTGCTGTAGGCGGGATTGAGCGGATCCACCGTGATGATGGTCAAATTGAAGTCGGCGCCGAACACCGAGCTTCCCAGGCTCGTGACGCTGGCCGGGATGCTGATGCTCCCGATATTGCATTGATTGAAGGCAAAGTCCCCGATGCTCGCCACGTGGCTCCCCAGGGTGACGCTCGTGAGATAGAAACAGCTTTCAAACGCCGAGGACTCGATGTGGGTCACGCTGTCCGCAAGGGTGACGGTGTTCAGATGCCAGCAGGCAAAAAACGCCCAGGTCCCGATGTCCGTCACGCCTTCCGGCACGGTGTAGGCCCCATCGCTTTTGCCCTCCGGATAGCCGACCAGCCGGCTCCCGTTGTGATCAAATAGCACCCCGTTCGTGCTGCTGTAGCAGGTGTTCAGGGCCTCCACATTGATTTCCGCCAGATGCGTGCACCAGGTGAACGCCGTGCCATCCACATTCGTGACGCTGGCGGGCAGCGTGATGCTGGGCAGCCCGCTGCAGTTGTTGAACGCAAAGCCCCCGATGTTCGCGACCCCGTTGCTCAGGGTGAGGCCGCTCAGGCCGAAACAGTTGGCAAACGCCGCATAGCCGATGCGGGTCACGCTGCCGGGGATGATGACGCTGCTCACGTCCTGCCGATACAAAAACGCCCAGTCCCCGATGGCCGTCACCGGCAGCCCGGTGATGCTGCTGGGGACCGTCACCGCCCCTCCTGAACCGGTGTAGCCTGTGATCGTGATCTCGCCGTTGTTGGTGGTGTAATTAAACCGGATCCAGGGCGCCGTCTGGTAGTTGTCATACGTCGCGCTCCAGCCCGCTGCTCCCGGCACATAATAGATCGTGGGATTTTCCCCGGTGAACAAAGATGCCCCGTAGCCGGGCGCCGCCCCCTCAAAATACACGGCCGTCAGGGCGTAGCATTCGGAGAATGCCCCATCCCCGAGGCTGGTCACCAGTTGGGGAATCCGGATCTGGGTCAGGGCGTGGCACCGGTAAAACGCCCAGCTGCCGATGCTCGTCACGCTCTCCGGCATCGTGAGGCTGGGCAAGGCGTAGCAGCCAAAGAACATTCCTGTGTTGATCCGGGTGATGCCGTTGGGGAGCGTGAGGCTGTTCAGTTGCCAGCATTCATTGAACGCCCAGTCCGCGATGCTCGTGACGCTGTCGGGAATCGTCACGCTCGTCATGCCGCAGTAATAAAACGCCGCGAAGCCAATGCTCGTGACGCCGCTGGGAATGGTGACGCTGGTCACGCTGTAGCAATTTTTGAAGGCCCAGTCGCCGATGGCCGTCACCGTCCGCCCGTTGCTTGTGTGGGGGATGTCCACCGCCCCGCCCGGTCCTGTGTAAGCCGTGAGCGTCAGGGTGGCCCCGTCGCCATTGGTTGAATAATTGAACTGGGCCGGTGCCGCCGCCGGCCAGGTCAGCAGTCCCAGGCCGGCCAGCAGGACCGGCCGGATGAATAAATGATTGAGTTGGGTTTTCATGGCGGGTTCGGCGGGTTGCGCCCGGGTGGCCCAATCCGTTCTGTTTTATGCGGAAACTGGCCACCCAAGGAATTGTCTTTGGTTTCGTTTAAGTGCTGCTTCGGGGAGGCCCGGGGCAGCCCTGCGCCTCGATTTCCAGCTATTAGCTAAAAGTAAATCCATATAAGCAAGCAAAATCGCCCTGAGCGTCCGTCGCTGACCTCTGCTGCCTGTGAAACGGCGTTTCGGGAATGGGGCGCCCCAAGGCCCGATTCGTTTGCCGCGTCTGAATTGGATCATTTTCCTGTGGTTTGGCCTCATCTACTGTAAATGGCTTCCCGGATTGGCCTCGGATTTGAAATGCGATGGCCTGAAATGCGATTGAACTTGCGCAGCCTGCCAAACATTTTTATCTTATCGGCCCTTTGACGGCGGGGTAGCCAAGTGGTAAGGCACGGCTCTGCAAAAGCTGCATTCGTCGGTTCGATTCCGACCCTCGCCTCCAGGTTAAACTATTTACATTACAATGGTTTACGCTGGCGAAGGGTCAGAGTTTCACCGGATTCTTCACCGGTTTGGCTGCTCGTTCAGAAAACTGTTACTGTTCGGCTATAGCTCGTTCAAAGCTCGCTTACGCGACGAATGCCGTTCCTGACACACTCATAACCATGAGTGAACAAATGAAACAAGCATACGGTCTGATCCGGCGTCCCTGGGGCGTCTTCTACCTCAAAAACAAAACCACTGGTGTCCAAACGAGCCTCAAAACTTCTGACAAAAATGAGGCGCAACGCATCCTGCAAGCGCACAATGAATCGGAGGTGCAACCGCACTTCAATCTGTCGCTGGCCCGGGTTTACATGAACGGCGCGGATCCCAAACTCGGCACCCGCACCTGGCAGGAGGTCATGGAGCACATTGTCGCCAAGAAATTGGATGAGACGCGGCGGCGCTGGGA
The DNA here is from genome assembly GCA_903842235.1 of uncultured Verrucomicrobia subdivision 3 bacterium. Lineage (GTDB taxonomy): Bacteria > Verrucomicrobiota > Verrucomicrobiia > Limisphaerales > UBA11358 > UBA11358. The sequence continues at coordinate 341 of CAIMLG010000339.1, read as the reverse complement.
GACGGCCATCAAGGATGTGAACTTTGATTGCATCCGCAACCTTTGCGTCTGCGAGACGCGGCCGGAACACTTCGACAAGGCGCTGGCCGATGGCAAGGTGTCCAGCAATGTTTATCTGCGGCGGATTCACAATCACGCGCTGGGCATGGAATGGCTGCTGAAATCGGTCATCCCGCGCCTGCAATGGCCCAAGCCGGTTTACAAGGAGAAGCGGGCGATCACAGCGGAGGAACACGCGGCCATCCTCGCGGCCGAGGTGAACGCAGAGCGGAAGGTGTTTTATCAACTCTGCTGGCATCTGGGTGGCAGCCAGGGCGACATCGCTTGCTTGAAGGGTGAGG
>CAIMLG010000338.1 GCA_903842235.1 uncultured Verrucomicrobia subdivision 3 bacterium | reverse complement strand
CGCCACGCTCGACGCGCAAGACATCGGCGGCACGGTCAAACTCCGGAATCAGTTTGGCGCCGTCCAGGTCGAGAAGGCCGGCGACGCCGACCTCAAAACTTCCTACGCTGAACTGCGCGTGAAGGAAATCGCCGGCGACGCGCGGCTGGTGAACCGGTTTGGCCGCGTGGCGGCGGAAGCCATCACCGGCGTCGTCAAGGCGGAAACCTCCTACGGCGCGATGGACATCACCGGCCCCGGCGCGAACATCATTTGCGACAATCAATTTGGCGGCATCACGGTGCGGGCCACGTCCGCCGCGCTCACGAACCTGGAAGCGCGGACCAGCTATGCCGCGTTGGAAGTGCGGCTGCCCGCCGGCCTGAAACCCGCCCTCCAGGCGCACACCAGCTACGGCGACATCGAATCGGATTTCCCGGTGTTGATGAAACCGCGCGGGCAGGACCCGTTTGCCGGTCTGCCGCCCGGCACGCCGCGAATCAACCTACAGAACCAGAACGGAAAGATCCGCGTCATCGGGGAATAAAGGCCGCTGACAACGCGGAGGCCAAGCGCGCGGAGTTTCACTGCCGCGCGCCGGAGACGGCGTGACTGTGTTCAGCGCCGGATGGGGTGGGGTTGGGAAACAAATCGTTGGCAACCCACTACTGTCCGGGTATTGAGAGGGGCGACGGCGTAAATGTCAAATGTTTATGGGGTTCTGGTGAGGGTGATGGGGTGTGAGCGACTTGAAGTTTTTATGCGGTTTTCGCCCAGCAATCCCTTTGCCAAACTGCCCGGATGTATGCCGGAAAACTTGTTTTCGCCCAACTCACCGACCTGATCCACCCGGAGCAATTTCGCCGCTGTGTGCGACGCTACAAGGGGGACTACAAAGTAAAAAGCTTCTCCTGCTGGAACCAGTTTCTTTGCATGGCGTTTGGCCAGCTGACCTTCCGGGAAAGTCTCCGCGATGTGGAAACCTGTCTGCGTTCGCGCCCGGACCAACTCTACCACCTGGGCCTTCGCGGCGAAGTTTCCCGCAGTGTTCTCTCCGACGCCAACCGGGAGCGCGACTGGCGCATTTATCATGATCTGGCCCAACTGCTCATCCAGCGCGCCCGCGCCCTCTACGCCAATGAACCCATCGGGTTGGAACTCAACGAAACGGTTTACGCGCTGGATTCCACGACGATTGACCTGTGCCTGAACCTGTTTCCCTGGGCGCGCTTCCGTCGCGCCAAGGCGGCAATCAAGCTGCACACGCTGCTGGATTTTCGCGGCTCCATCCCCACTTTCATCTCGATCTCACAGGGCAAACAGGCCGATGTCCGCGTCCTGGATGAACTGGTGTTGGAGCCGGGAGCCTTCTACGTGATGGATCGCGGCTACGTGGATTTCCAACGGCTCTATGGCTTTGTCCTGGCCGCCGCCTTTTTTGTCACCCGCTCCAAAACCAACCTCCAGTTCACCCGCCTGGAATCCCGCCCGGTGGATTCCTCGACCGGGGTGCGCAGCGATCAAATTATCTGGCTGCGCCATTTTTCCAGCATCCAACATTACCCGGACAAGCTGCGGCGCATCCATTATGTGGACGAGGACACCGGCAAGAGTCTGGTCTTTCTGACCAACCACTTCGCGCTCCCTGCCCTGACCATCGCCTTGCTCTACAAGGGCCGCTGGAAGGTGGAGTTGTTCTTCAAATGGATCAAGCAGCACCTGCGCATCAGACACTTTTACGGCACCAGCGACAACGCCGTCAAAACCCAGATTTGGATTTCCATTTGTGTTTATGTGCTGGTGGCGATCGTGAAAAAACAACTGGAGTCCGAGAAAAGCCTCTACAGCATTTTGCAAATTTTGAGCGTGAACTCATTTGAGCAAAAGCCTCTGCATCAACTGCTTGCAGATTCAGCATCGCCAATTCCAGAAGGTGACACTTGCAACCAGTTGGTATTCAGCTACTAATATCCGGACACTAGTGTTGGCAACCGATTATCGCATTTTCCAAAATCGGGAGTGATTGGATTGCCAAATGAATAGGCTTGCCCTTTCAGGGCGGCAGAGAGAGTCTCTTGAGGTCGGCTATGATGAGG
>CAIMLG010000337.1 GCA_903842235.1 uncultured Verrucomicrobia subdivision 3 bacterium | reverse complement strand
GTCCTCCGTCTTCCGTCCTCTGTCCTCCGTCCTCCGTCCTCCGCCCTCCGCCCTCTGTCCTCTGCCCTCTGTCCTCTGTCCCCCGTCCCCACTCCCCAAAACCCTATGAAGACACTCACCCAACAAGTTGGCCGGTTTTTCATGCGCATGGTCCAGGAACCTCACGGTCGTAGCGCAGCATTCGGATTGGCTGAATCGCAGGGTATCGAGCCTTCTGGGTTTGAAAATCACGGTGCGCGTGGGGACTTGCCGGCCCTGCCGATTGGAAACCAGCGATACGGCAGATTGGAAATCTGCGCTACTTCCTGGCCACGGTTCAACACTACAAGGCCCGCAAGATCTTTGGCAGGGGTTCTCCGGACCTCGGCTCTTGGCTGTCGGCCTCCGACTTCGAGGCGTTCAGGGCCTTCCTCTTTGCGCTTCTCCTGCCTCGCCGCCGGTTTATTACTGGCGTTTTTCACGCTTACCTCCGGAGTCCGAGCCACAACCTACTATTCACAAGGTAGCCTGACACCCTCCACCTTGGGGAATTGGAATACGGTGCGAACTGGTGGTGGCTCCTCTCCTGCGAACTTCACAACCGACGTGAACACGTTTGCCATTCAGAACGGTCATAACATGACCACCACTGCGCCGTGGACAGTGTCTGGCTTAGGGTCGAAACTTCAGATTGAAAATGGCGGAACACTCACGGCGGCAAATAATTGTGCAGTCACTAACGATTCGACCTTTCAGGTTGATGATGGAGGTACCTACGTGCATCAAAACACGTCCAGTTTTGGGACCACTATCTTTCATGGGACGACGGCACTCGCCGCCAACAGCACGGTCATCCTTAACAACTCGCACCTGACCGGACCTTCAGGGGTTACATTCGGACATCTTATAGTTAACTTCACAAGCAATCCCGGCGGCTCGGTGAGCTGCAGTGGCAGGCTTACGAATATCAATGGCAATCTGACAATAATCAGCACCTTAAATCGTGAGTTCCGACTCACCGGAAGCGAGGTCTATACATTGACCATTGGAGGGAACCTCATCATTCAAGGCGGAACCTTCAGCCTTGCCAACGGCGACATCATCGCCAGCGGAACGACGATCAACCTTCGTGGGAATCTCAATCAAAGCGGTGGCACATTTACCATGGCTGGGGCTATTGCTTCCGCCGACTTCATATTCGACAGCGCTGGCGGGCTTGCGTCCGTCGGCTATTCGAAGGGCATCGGAACTTTTACGCCGGGGACCAGGCTCAACTTCACAGTGTCGGCAGGTAAAACTCTTGCGTTGAACGACGACCTCGCTACAGGGGTCAGTTCCAGCCGCACAATGACCGTGAACGGCACGCTCAATTGCGCCGGAAACGCCGTGACAGGTTCTGCCAAATTCACACTCGCTTCAGGTGCAACGCTCGGCATCGGCTCGACTGCCGGCATCACCTCGGCTGCCGCGCAGGGCAACATCCAAGTCACCGGGACGCGCACCTATACCGCTGGGGCCAATTACGTTTACAATGGCACCGCCGCCCAGGTGACCGGTGATCAGTTGACGAACGCCATTGCCAATCTGACCATCAGTAACAGCGTCGGCGTATCGTTGAGCGGCAACGCGTCAATCGCCAGCGGCGGCACGCTGACATTGGCAAGCGGCCAACTCAATTTGAACGGGAAGACCCTCACGCTCGCCTCCGGTGGCACGATTTCAATTGACACGGGTTCATTGTCTGCCGCCCCGACGCTGAGCGGCACCGTGAACATCACCTATACCGGCACAACGGCTGTCAGCGCCGGCAATGAAATCCCCAGCAGCACCAGCGCGTTGAATAATCTCATCATCAACAAGACCGGCGGCGTCGCCATGACCGCCAACACCACGGTGAACGGCACGTTGACAATAAACTCGGGCGCGAATCTTAACCTCAAGAGCAAGACGCTAACGGCGGCCAACCCGCCGGCGCTCGAAGGCACTGCGATCATGGAGATTGACCGCAATGGCGGCTCTCCGCTCTCAGCCAAGCTGGTTTTGTCCAGCGGCACCTTAACCTACGGCGGTGCGCTCACGGTGAACAACATCGGACTGGCGCTGCAAGGCGGCGAGGTGTTCGATTTGTTTGATGCGCCAACCTTCAATACAGGCAGCAGTTTCAGCGCCGTTACCCTGCCATCACCGCTGGCCTCGGGCCTGAACTGGTACACGGGCAACCTGGCGGTGGATGGCACGATCATCGTCAACCGCGCGCCTGTGGGCGGTGCGCACGCGATTACCACGCGGACCAATCTCCCGATC
>CAIMLG010000336.1 GCA_903842235.1 uncultured Verrucomicrobia subdivision 3 bacterium | reverse complement strand
GAGTTGTTGGCGAAGTGTGGTCATACGCCCCCAACTCTCCGAAATTATCCAACCACCAGAAAACTCCAAATCTTTAGAAGACTTCGCGCACGCTCCCCGCGAAGCGGTTTAGTTCAACAGTAATTAAGTCCTCGGTTTAGTGGTCTGTTCGATTTCTAGCTGCCACTTTATTTAATACGAAAATTTCTGTCCAGCGTTTTCTGGTTCTGAGAGCGCGTGGAAATCAGCCAGACACGGCGTGTGCGGTTTCGGGTTGCGAGATGAATTGTCCTGAAGTGATATGGAAAATTCCCGCGTCCCTTCGCGGGACGCAACGCTGTTTTGATGCTTGGCAGCCTCGCGACGTTGCAGAACAACCTGAAGGGCGAAAAACGCTTCTTCAAGGTCGTCAGCTGGTATGACAACGAATGGGGTTACAGCAACCGCGTGGTGGACCTCGTGAACTACATCACGGCCAAGGGAATTTAATCCGTTCGCATTAATTCAAAACGGCGATCCGCCAGGGTCGCCGTTTTTTGTGCCCGGAGTTTGAAATCCCGCAGATTGGCGGTCTGGCTAGAGCATTTACAGAAAAGATGTAGCGATGGGCGGCGAGGCTTTTTGTTTTTTGGCGAGGCTTCCGCGACGGCGCAGGTTTGAAATCCCTGCAACGGAGCGGAAACGAAGCCAAAAAACCAAAAGCCCGCCGGTGGCTGGGCCATCCGCACCTCGCTACAGGTTTGATGGAAATGCTCTTTGGCCGCAGATCGGGACCCTCAGGCGGCGGGCTTATCCAGCAGGCGGCGGAGCTGGTTTTCCATTTGGGCCACCCGGCTGTTCAGGCGCTCCAGGATTTTGCGCGTCTCGGCGGGAACCGCCACGCAATCCTCGCAATGATGCCGGGTGGCGGCGCTGCTTTTGATGGGATAATCAAACTTCTTGCCGCAGGCGCGGCAGGTGCGTTGGCGTGGGTCGGGGGTTTTGGGGGGCATATGAGTTTTAACCTTGGCCGCCTATCCGGCGGATCCGGCGGCAATTGGCGTTTCGGGAATCCGGTTCTTGCCTGAAGCTGGCCGGGCGCCCGTATTGGACTGGGCCATGAGCATATGGTGGGGTGTGGGCGTCATTACCCGGCATCCAGACGGTGGCAGGCCGAGGCGAGACAATGCTGAAGTCGTAAAATCCACGCAAGTGGACGATACCAAAGGGCTGAAGAACATGCAATCCGTCTGGGCGTGCCCCATTACCAACCTTCGGCGGGCGGGGTTTCGCCCGGAATGAAATGGCCGCTCCGTGCAATGATAATCCCCGACGATGGACCCACCATCTGCAAGGCACCCTCCATGATCGTTCCATCCAAATCCGTCTCGTGCGCGCCAAGGCCGGCGAGATGGAATGCCGTCAATTCACGCCGCATTGCCCGCGAACGCAACTTGAACCGCCAGCTTGCCCGCTGGGCAAGCGAGCATTTCCAGCAGATCGAAGCGTGCGACCCCGTCCTGCCGCCGGATTGCTTCAACCGCCTGGCCGATAATTGGCGACCGCTCATGGCCATTGCCGAGATCGTTGGAGGCCACTGGCCCACCCGCGCCGGCGCTGCTTTAGCGCAGTTGCCTCCGCTGCCACAAGGCCGAGGTCATCAGCCTGCTCAACTCGTGTCGCGGTTGGCAGTCCGTCCCACCATCCGATCTGCCGCTCGTAGCACTGAAACCCAATCCAACCACGGAGCAACGCGAATTGGTCATCGGCTACGAGTCGCGCCAATGCGGAAACCGGCAACTTCGCGAATGGCTCACCAACCGCAAAGCGACCTACTACTCGACGATTGCCAAAACGTGGGATTGCGGTTTGCTGGCCTACGCGGCCGCCCGCGACGCTGCCTGTTGGCAATTGGATCGGATGGAAGCCGAGGTTTGGGATCTCCTTCAAGGTATCGAATCCTGCTTTGAAGACCTCAAATCCAACTTGTAGATTTGAACAGGAGCATTCTGCTCGGTCAGAGGTTGATAATTAATTACTCAGCCGTGCTTTGGCCTTTTCTAGCGCCTCGTTACGCTGGTCAACCGGAGCAAATGGATCAAAGAGCGTAATGGTTTTGCTGTTGGCCAGCGCCACGGCGATCCAATCGCACCACCGAATATCGGCCGTCGCACCGTTGGTTGCCGTTGAATTCTCCGGCAGGGTGATGCCGAAACTTCCGGACTGATTTAGGTCAGTAATATTGTATCGGACATACCCGGGGCGCTCCAACGTGAGCGTTCCGCAGGCATTGGTTCTTTCCAGCTCACGGCAGAGCAGCACCCGGTAGGCTGGCACGGCGACGAGTTCGGATTCAATCGTGCCGCGTCCGAAGTTGTTCTTCCATGGCAAACGGCCCCAAGCCGAGTTGGTCTGGCTGAAAAGCTTTTCCGCAGCGGCTTCAAGCAGGGCATTCGTCGGGAATTTTCTTAACGGTTCAAGACACTCCAAATGTGACTGCTCAAATTGTCCCGGAGTGGTGGTCACAATCCATTCCGCATAATCGTCGAAGGCCGTCGGATCTCCCGCACGGGCGCGGGTCAGCGAAAGCTGGGTCACAAAATTCCCGAGTTGTTGGCCGGAGTATTTCATCACCGTGGTCGCTCGTTTGGACAAAGTCTTCGCGACCGGCAAAGCCGCTTGGACATCCCAGCGGGCAAGGTATTCAGCCATCTGGCAGCACGAGGACAAATCGTAGGTGCCGACATTGTTGGTCGGAATTTCCAGCGCGTGCCGGGTCAGCAGCTCCGTGACCGACGGATGGGTTTTCGCACGCAGACATTCACCGCGCAAAGCCACCGGGGTATTTGTGGGCGCTGGTTTTTCTGTGCTGAAACCGCCCGGAAAACGCGTGATGTTGACCGGCTGAACGAGGTTCGCCGCCGCTTCCTGCCACCGGCTTCGCGCGCTGTCGTCATTGAGGATGGCATACCAGCGGTCTTCCAGTTTCAGGTTTTTATATTTGCTCCAATAGGCGCGCATTTCCGCTGCGTTGGAGAAGCCGGCTTGCAGGATGGATTTCAACGCCACGTCGGCGGCGCTGCTGACGGCGATCACGGTGCGGCTGCGGTGGAAATCTCGGCCAAACCCAACCGAGCGCGTCAGCCGCTGGTCCTGTTCCAGACAATCCAACAACGGATCAACGGCCGCGTCACCTTCCGCAATCAAGGCTGATACGATGGGGTCTTCTGGAAGATTAACCCATCCCGGTTGTCCCCATTGATGCGCCTGAACCAGATCCAAATCGCGAACCAACTCCGCGACCCGCTTAGTCTGGTCGGAGATATTGGTCACGCCGGTGGTGATCACGGAAACGCGCGCACCTTCCTTCTCACGGCGCTCTAGGTCAGCCAGCAGTGCCGGCAACTGTTCTAGGAAATTCAGATACGGTTGCAGCTCTTTCTGCCGGCGCGAGTCCCAATACGGCTGTCGCTTAAATCCCCGCTGGGCGCATTCCGCCTCGATCTGCGGTCGCGCGGCGGAGAGCAGGCGCGCATCCGCCAGTGCCAGCTTTTCATCGCCGCGCATGTGGGCACAAATCATCCGGTCAAACAATGACCAGGCCCAGTCACCGGCCCACGTCAAATATGGATCGGTGTCCGACAGTTTGATCGTATTGGTAGAGACCAGCTCGTTGGTCGATGAGAAACGTCGCGCCAACTCGTTTCTGAAATCAATTCCTCGTGCTCCAGTGCCAGCCAATAGGCCGTTGCCAGATCCGTTCTCCCCAAGCGCAACAGCAGGCAGCCTTTGACGCCCTGCAATGTGCCTGGAAAAACGTTGGCTCCTTCGGGTAAGGCGGATTGCCACGAGGTAAATCCATTGGTTGCCAGCGCCATCACGTCGGCGTTCAGGTCCGCATTTGTGCCGACGCTGACCGCGGGATAGACGAGCCCGTTCCAGCCGATGGTAAAGCGCTGTTCGCCTCGGCCCGGTAAAACCCAACCGTGAGTTTTCACAACGCCGCCATCCCCGCTCCAGACATTGCCGGTGCCGATCTCGATTTCGCGGTAATCACAGCCGCGCGGGTCTGCCAGGCCTTGAGCAAACAGCAATGCGGTGGCCGTGACATAATTGGTCGGCAGGCTTGCGGTCGGCGGCGACCATCCCGATTTCTGCTTCGGTGGTCGGGGCAATTCCTTGCCGGTAAACAAGGGAGAAACCTTGCGTTCAGGAGAGGTGACGATTCCGCCCATGGTCAGCATGGATCGGGCAGGAAGAACCTTCGTCTGCGCGGAATTGGTTTCTGCCGTCCAGCCGCAAAATGTCACCTTGGCGCAGATCATGCCGACGGTAAGCGTGAGGGCGGCGGGTTTCACTTGCCAACTTCTAATGCTGCCGCACCTGTCTGGCAATGAAATTAAAGCTGGTGTGGAAGGCGTGTGAACTTATGATGCCGACATGAACTCACCCGGTGGGCGCACCAGCTTGTGTTTCTGGTTCAGAATTTTCGGAATATTTATCTCCATCTACGCGGCGTATTGCGCCGACGCTCAAACCCGCCCGCGGGGAGCGGACGTTGAAGCCTTTTTCACAGCCATCCAAATGGGCGACACCAACGCCGCCGCCGCGCTGCTGGAAAGCAATACGAACCTCGCGTATGCGGGTGAGAATTTCAGCAAATTACCGTTGCTGGAAGCCGCCGCGGCTGGAAATGCGCCGCTAGTCAAGCGGCTGATCCAGCTGGGTGCCGATATTGATGCGACCGGCGACACCCGCATGAGCGGCGGCAGCCAGATGACTGCGTTGCATGAAGCGATCAAAAACAACCACCCCCAAGTTTGCCAACTGCTGCTCGAATCTGGGGCCAATCCCAACGTCATGGCCTTCGGCTTCACCACGCCGCTGCATCTTGCTTTTGCAGAGAACCGCGAGGAAATGGCCAACTTGCTTCTGGATTACGGCGCTGAACCGTTTCAAGGGAAGTTATTTTCAAACGACGAAACGACACCGTTTGAACTGGCGATCACTCGCAGCAACGGCCGGTTGACAGCCCGGATGTTGGGGCAGGACTCAAAGCACCCTCTGGGAAAAAAGTCGCTGCAAAAGCCCCGAACATCGAAGCGGCCGATACGAGGCATGAAGACCAGCGCCGAAGTGCTGTCGCAGCACGGCAATGAATTATTGACGGCCGCGGCCCAACGCGGCGAGTTGGAAGCGGTTCAGGTTCTGCTTAGCGCAGGGATCTCCGCAAAAAATACCAACACCAATTGTCCGACGCTCCTCCAATCGTTTTCGCTCGCGGCCAATGATAACGCCAGAAATCTTCCGTCGGCCACCAATCAGTGGCATCAGCTCCAGGACCAGTTGAAAGCCGACTACATTTCAAACGCCGATGCCAATTATGTGGCCTCGCTGCGCACCCAAGAAGCCAGCCAGGCTGACAAGGTGGCGATGATGGCCACCGACCGTTGGCATAAGATTCTGGAGATATTGATCAAAAACGGGGCGGATTATGATGCCTTTGCCGCGACGGCCTTGGGCGATACGAATCAAGCAAACCGTTTGCTGGCCGCCGACAAAAGCGTGGCGCAAACGCGGGATTGCAACGGTCAAACGCCATTGCATTGGGCACTCCAAGCGGACCAGCCGCTGATGGTGACATTTTGGATCAACGCGGGAACGCCGTTGGCCGCAACGAACGCTGCGGGACAAACAGCCCTGCACCTGGCCGCAGTAAACGGGAAGACTGAATTCGTGAAAGCCCTGTTGTCGGCCCACGCGCCGACCGACATCCATGACACCAACGGCTGGACGCCCTTGGATGCCGCCATTCAGAACAAGCAATCTGATTGTATTCACCTGCTTCTGTCGGAGAATCCGGTCGTGACACATCCGGAGCGTGGACTGTCCATGTCATTGCATGAAGCGGCGGCAGCCGGAAATGTGGCAACGCTGGTCGCCATTTTGGAAACGGAATCGAACTTGGAAGCGCGAAACGAACTCGGTCTTACCCCGCTCCAAGTTGCGGTGACAAAAGGTCATCTTGCCGCCGCCGCACTGTTGGTGGACAAGGGTGCCAATGTGAATGTGTGTGACCCGGGAGGCAACGGTTTGCTGCATCAAATCCTGTTGCAGGAGCAGTTGACCATTTACGACCGTCCGCCAACCAACTGGCTGGAGCGGGTCGGACAAGATCCAAACAAGAAATTATACGTGCAATACCTGACGGTTGGGCAATACGAGCAAGGGCCCAATCCGTTGTTGCAAGCCGCCAGCTTTTTACTTGCCTGCGGAGCCAATGCCACGGCCAAAAACAAGGCTGGCGACACCCCCATGCAGTTGATCGTGGATCAAAAAACCGGGCGTGGCGTATTTTTCTTTGATAACGACCGCGAAAAACTTTTGCAACTGTTGAGTGTGCATGGCGGCAACATGGATGAACGTGACGCCGATGGAAACACGGCGCTACATCGGTTGTGCACCGGTTTTTACGACGTCAACAAAGTTGAGAGCATGGTGAGTCTGATTGCTAGCGGTGCGAATGTGAATGCCACCAATAATTTAGGTCAAACGCCGCTGCATGTGGCTTCGGAAAAAATTATGATGTGGGACAACAATGATCCGCCCATCAACAATCCGTTTCAATTGCTGATTTACAAGCAGGCCGATGTCAACGCCCGGGATAATGAAGGGCGGACACCTATGGATGTTGTCGCTGCCTCCGACTCTTCGTTCAAAAGTGAAGCCATGGCATTGCTGATCAAGGCCGGGGCTAAGTCCAACGTTACGGACAGGAAAGGCCTGACGACGGTGCATCAGGCTTTGACCGGCAAATGGCCGTGGGAATCGGCGGGTGAAAATCTCCAACAGCTGGCCCAAGCGGGTGCCGACTTTTCCGCCAAAGATAACAATGGAAAAACGCCGCTGCATTATCTGGCGGCACTGGGTGATCAAAAACCTCTGTTCTTCATACGCGGCGTTGATCAGATATTTATCAATGCCAAAGTGGATTTCAACGCACGGGACAACGATGGCAACACCCCGTTGCATATCGCCGCCAAAACCGGGACGCGGGATGTTTTTGATTGGTTAGTAAAGCAAGGCGCGGGATTGGATGAAACCAACAACGCCGGGGAGACGCCGCGACTGCTATCAGCGCGAGCTTCAAACGGCTTTTCGCGATTCGGCCCACCGAATGCCGATACCGACATTTTTGCCGCCGCGCGCGAGGGTAAACTCGATTCCCTGTCCGCCTTGGTCAAAGGCGACCCCGCGCTCGTGAACGCGACCAATCAATTTAACCAGACGCCTTTGAGAGTCGCTGTCATGGCCCACCGCACCAATGTTGTGGATTTTTTGGAACAGCATGGCGCCCAGTGGGACATTGTCTCGGCCGTGATGGGCGGCCAGGCCCAGGTCGCACGTGAAATTCTTACCCGGCAGCCGGAGGCGATCGCCACGAAAAACTTTGGAAGCTCACTGTTGCATCTGGCTGCCGCCAATGGCGACGTGGCAACGACGAAAATTCTTTTGGATGCCAAAGCGGATTGGCGCGAGCAGGATCGCCGCGGGCTGTCCCCCTTGGGCGTAGCCCGTTTGCGAAATCAGCCGGATGTGGTTCAGACATTGCGCGAACGGGGAGCGACCGAAAATATATTCGACGTCGCGTATGTAGGCGGAGAAGCCATGGCCATCCAGCTGCTTAAACAGGACAAAACACTGGCGCTCGCCACCAATGCGATGGGTTTATCGGTGGCGGATATTGCCGCTGGAACGGGACAGGTTGAGGTTCTCAAGCGATTGCTCGACAGTGGAGCATCTTCGGAACGCGCTGGCGGCTTTGAGAGTCAAACGCCCTTGCACCTGGCGGCGATTTACAACCAAACCAAAACCGCGAGACTGCTGATCCGGCGAGGGGCAAAGGTGAAGGCTGACGACCGGGCTGGTTTTACTCCTTTGCATGTCGCAGCCCTCCGCGGAGCCACCGAGGTGGTGGGCATATTGCTCAAAGCCAAAGCAGATCCCAACCAACCGATGTCTGAACCGGCTGGAGAAGGCATGCCGAGAATGCCGATGATGGGCGGACCGAACGCAATCAGATTTTCCCAGGAGTCACCACTGCATCTGGCCGCCATTATGTGCCAGACCAATATGATCAGGCTGCTGTTGGCATCTGGCGCTTCGGTCAACGCTGAGGATGGGATGGGACGAACCCCGTTGGATCTGGCGAAATCAGCAGGTTTTCCGCCAAACGTTTTTTGGATTCAACGCAGGTTCGGGAGAGTGGATCCGCTGGGTTTGGCTGAACCGCCATCCTTCCCCAATCGGACCAGCCTCCTTGATCAACAAAAAGAAACGACGACTCTACTTGAGAATGCTGGTGGCAAAAGCCGGCAATCTAGCCAACATTTCGGGCCGTCTCCGGGCTTTTCACCCTGAAACCAGAGACGAACTTAGTTGTAAATATTTTGCACCGGTTGAACCGTTGAACGCCTCGATGTCGTTGACGGCGCGAAGATTATGGGTTTGACCACAAACCACTGCCGGATGTAGCCAGAGACCAACGAGAGCAAACAGCGGCAGTAACCATCGGCATCGAATCGTCGTTAGCTTGATGAAGTGAGAATAGAGTTTCATAGCTTGAAATGAGGTGTGGTGTTAGCCGGATCCCGACCGTTCAATGATTTTGAACATGGTTAATAAAACCGGAAAGGCTGCCGCCGAGCAGATGTTGCCAATCAATGAAGCGACCCAGCATTTGGCCAGCGACGGCGCCGTGATTCCCGGTTTAGCCGAAACCACAAACCGGCAAACGAGGTAAATGAAAATCCCTTCCACCCCCACCACCAATCCCTCGCCAATGGCCACCGCCAAAGCCGGACGCATTTCCTGTAGCAGCCAAAGCACGCCCAGAAATGCTGGATAAGTGATCAGGTGCATGCCCGCCAGCCAAAGCACAAAAAACCGGGGAAGGCGCGTGCGCCGTAGCATCCACCACACACAAATCACCTCCAGCAGAATCGCGCCGCCAATTACCATGGAAACCTCTGGCGTGATGGACTTTTCCGGCAGCTCAATGGGGTTGGCCTGAGCGGTGACGACCGGAAAAATTAACGCAGAAAATATAAAGAGCGGGCGAATATAATTGGCGCGGTCGGATTTTGTTTTCATTTATTTGGGCGTTGGCGGCGTCGGCGAATGCAGCTCTTGTAGATCGCCCTTCACGCTGAGGCGAACATCTGGGTCAGGATCGTTCAGGAGGTTCGTGAGCAGGCGAATGATCTCTTGTCGGCGCTCCGGAAATCGGTCAGAGATGCCTTCGGTGAGGCAATGCGCCGCTTCACCGCGAACCTGGGCAAATTGATTGGTCAATCCTTTGGTCAAAATTGGAATCGCATTCGTGCCGGTCCCGAGCGAGGAAACCATGGCGTAAAGAACACGGCCTTGGTTCGTGCCATCCAGCAATACCTGCAACTGAGGCAATGCTGGGGTCGCTTGGTCACCGATCATCAAAAATCCCTGGACGCCATCCATGTTGACTTCATAGGCGGGCAGCCCAAACGGAGGTTCTACATAAACCAGTCGGCTCAACAGCGCTGGAATGGCATTGGTTCCGATATGATGGATTGCATTGGTGGCCTCTGGTGAAAAGGCGTAATCGCCCTGACGCTCATGCATTTTCAGCCATTCACCCAGCCGTTTGCCGTCGTAACTGGGATCATCGAGAAATTGAGATTCAGTCGGATGCTCCTTTTGATGTTTGTCTGTGAGAAGTTTTTTGGCGCGATCAGCCATGTTCTGATCCGAATCGGTGGTAGCGGCCTGCAAAGCCGATTCAACGGGTGGAGTCAGCGGATAACGGCACAGGAGCCGGAAAGCAATGCGCCGCGTTTCAGTGTCGGGCGATTGAAGACGACTGAGGATGATTGGTAAGGCCCGCTCAGGGGCAACGTCCGCCAGCGCTCTTAGCGCTACAGCAGTTCCGGGTTTTCCACGAGCGAGGCAATTGGTCAAAATGGGCAGTGCCTGGTCTGGATCAATGATGATGATTGTTTTCAACGCCGCACTCGCCACATTTGGGCCACCATACTCGACGAGGTTGGTCAGAATCGGAAAAGCGATCAGCGCATTGGTCCCAAAATTTGCGAGCGCACCGGCTGCGTTTGCGCTGACCGCGGAATCTTTCAAAGCTTCGATCAATATCGGAACCGCCAGTTCCGGCGCGCTGGTTTGAATGCCGATGGCGTCCACGGTGGTGGTGCGCACGGCACCAGACGAGTCATGGAGTCGAGGTTTGATCCGGGTGATATAGACTTCGACATCGTCCGTGACGGATGCCAGGTGATCTATTGCCCATTGTCTGACGGCCGCGTCCTGACTGGTAATTACCTGACAAATGACGGGCTCGGCCGGTTTGCCGATGGATTCGAGACATCTCCCAATCACCAAAAGCCGTCTTGGTTTATCCAGGAGTTTTCCCAACGCCTCGGCTGCGGGAGCGCCATTCGTTCCCAAAACTTCAAATCCACTTTCTCCGAGCCACCAGAAATCCTCGGCTGAATGCCAGCGGATAAAGCGGTCTCCAATGTCATCGCTGATTCTGAATTCCTGCCCGATATGCATGACTATCATGCTGATCGGGTCATCTTCGGACTGAACCAGCTTCAATAATTTCGGCAGAGCCTTCTTTGCGCCTATGCCGCGTATTGCGCTCTGGGCTTCGGCGAGCCGTTGCGTTTCCATCAACGGTGTATCCCAGCATTGCTGCAACCAACTGCTCAGCGACCGTCCCTGATAATGCGGTTCGCGTGAAAGCAGCAGCACGCCAATTCCGATCGCCACCGTAATCAGAACAGCGAAAAGAAATACGCGCCGCGTTTTCATCCAGTGTATGCTCCACCCATAGGTGTGACGCTTAACCATCCCCTTTACAAGAATGATTTATAACCTCGGTTGGTTGGATCAATTCGCCGGGCTTGGATCTGACCGATTTGGAAATGTTTGCCAGCGCTATTTCGCGCGGCCCTGGTCCAGTTCCGCTTCAATTTCCGCCACCGGTGGCGGCAAATTTTGATCCAAGCAATTCTCCAACAAGCTGTGGGAGAATTGCTGATTTTGCGATCAGGCGACTTCCAGCAGGACGCGTGGATGTTTTGAGGCAATCTTGAGCAACACCTTGGCCGGACCGGTTGGCTCGCGCCGTCCTTGCTCCCAATTCTGCAAAGTGTCCTGGCTGATCCCCAGCAGCGACGCAAATTTGGATTGTGACAATCCAAGTTTTCCCCGCGTTTTCACCACGGTGTTCTTGGGATCAATATGAAACATCCGGCTCGGCTTCAACTCGCCACGCTCGATGGCTTTCGCCTGCTTCACGCTTTCCAGCAATTCTTCAAATAGTTCTTTTTTCATGGCATCAATTGGTTCTTCAATTGTTTCAGTTGGTCCGGCGTCAGGTCATCCTGCTCATTTTTCGGATAAGCCAGCAGCAGCGAAATCCGGTCTTTCGCCACCCACCAGTAATAAATCACCCGCAATCCGCCGCGTTTTCCGCGACCACAGCCCGCCCAACGCAATTTGCGCATTCCACCGCTCCCCCGAATCACGTTGCCGGCTTCGGGACGCTGTGATAGGAACGCCTGCAACTCGGCATATTCCGCGTCGTCCATGTATTCCTGAACGCGCCGCGTAAAGATGGCTGTCTCAACAAAGACCACCGGCACAAGATACGCCGTTGGCGGATACTGTCAACCGCCTGATTTTTGGCGGCTCGCTGCGCTCGACAGAAATTTTGTTCGCGCGCCGTTCCTGAATCACTGTGCGCTCAATAATGACGAACGCGCCAATTTTCATGGTTTCCATTCACGAATGGCAATTGGCGCGTGCGCGGACGCCTGACGCTCATGCTCGCGGCGGCGGCTAACGCCACCGCTACGCCAGCACCGGGCCGCCATCATTGGTTTACGAATGGTTTCTCACGGCGGCCCTTTCGCTACCCCGCGCACGCGTCGGGCGTCGCAGGTCATTGAATATTTTTCGTGCCTTCCAAACGTTCGGGTTGGCGGATGGTTTTAGGCGCGGGGTCAGGCGGGGACACAAACTCGTCGCTGTCGCTCCTCGCTGGGTAAAAGCAAACAGCCCGGCGCTCACAGAGCGGACACTTGCGTTCGTTCCTCGCGCCAAGTATCCGCACTGTTCGGCCCGCGGCCTGGCCGGACTCATCAGATTGCCGCCTCTCCATTCCGCTACACTGCAACTGCGCAAGCTTCGTTTCCGTTCCACTACATTTCGAAGTCGTCAAAGCTGACGAGACCGGATGAAACCGGTCGCGCCCATGTAACAGCCACTAGTCCGGGCGATTGCCCGGCCTGGTGGCAGTCCGGAAGGGCCTCGTCGCTGCGCTCCTCGCGCGGCTGATCGCGCTTGGAGGGCAGCGTGAAAATAATGGCCGCGTGACTTCGTCCGGCCAGAAAAGAAATAGCCCGCGATGCTTCGCACGGGCAAGACATCAGCAATAACCGTGAGACCGGCCAGATTTCAGTCGCTCCGCAGGCTGCGCTCTAGAAACTGGTCGGACTCACTGAGGAAAATCAAATTAGACCGAGACCCCGTCGCTGGACTCCGCGGCCTGCTGTCTCGGATTGCCCTGGTCGCCCCAAATCCGGCCAGTATTCCGCTGCGTTCCATCGGCGGGGACTCGGTGAACCTGACTTCGCGCTGTCGCGACTGTGCCGGGAAACGAAGTGACCCGGCGAAATTTTGAAGCGGCTCCGCTCACGGGGTTGGCATGTCGGAACGCCGGCGGCTACGGTGCTCGTGCCTGCGCGCCTGGGCCGCCAGCTTGCTGCCGGGACATTCACACAACACATATTGTGCGTGACCCTCCGGTCATTTATTCCGGGCGCACAGGGAACCCCGAGACCCTGTGCTGGAAGTAAATGACGCACAATATGGCGTTGTGTGCAGTCCCGCGTCTGCTCTGTCACACCGATAGCGCCGCCGTCCCCGGCGGTCGCGCCATTCCCCATGGCGCGGCTATCGGTGCGCCAGCTTGACGGCATCCGTCATGCCAACCCCTGAAGCTGCGCCTTGAGTTGGAATGGGCCGGGTCAATGCAGTCAGTTTGTTTCGCTACGCTCCCAAGTCAGTTAGCTCCCTGCGGTCGAAAAATAATTGGGTTGGTTTTTTGTGTGGGCAGCTTCGTTTTCAGGTCCGGCTTTTTCTTCTCTGCGTTTCTTTCTGTCGCCCTCACCGCGTCGCCGAAGAAATCAGCCCGCCCGCTCGTGGTTCCCTCCGAGGATTCCTCCCACGGGGGAGGGCTGACGGCTCCGCTTTTTTGTGAAGGGCAACAGACCGAATACGCACAGCAGATCAGAAAAAAAAAGACCATGAAAACTACATCACAAAAAAATACCTCAGAGCTCAAGAGCCGATCCGCACAGTTGACCAGTGAAACACCAGCAGCACCCCGCAAGCACGACGCCGCACTCGCCGCAGCTCGCCAGCAGCCCGCTTGGGTGGAATTCGAGGCAGGCATTTACGCCAACGACTTTTTACGCGCCCGCATTTCCCGTTGTCTTTGCCGTTATGGCCTTGGAGACAGTTCCGCCATGCTGGACGAAGCTTTGGATTTTCTCATTTGGAAAGACCTCGGCGCTGTCGCCCAGTATTTCAACGAAACCGGCAGGTTTGGCTTTTCCCGCCGCCATGTCACCAATGCCGTGATTACGTTCATGTCCCGCAAAGAGCAGCAGCGCCATTTGACCGACCTCGCCATCAATGAAGACGCCGCCGACCACTCGGAAGACCTGCCCGGCACCGTCCGCGCCAGTCACCTCGCCGACGCTGGCACCATGCCCCCCGACGAGCACGCCGCCCGCGCCGAGGCCCGCCGCGCTTTCTACACCCTTTCCGCCGCCATCCCCGCCCGTGACCGCGAGCTTTACACCTTGTTACTCGGCATGCACGAGACCGGCACCCGACTCAACATTGAAGCCTACGCCCGCCGGATGGGCATCGGCATCAGCACCGTTTACGACCGCCTGAAAAAGTTGGGCAAAGCCATCCAACAGCACCCGCTATTCGCCCAGATCGCCGCCACTTACCGGAAGGACTTTCAACCGGCTTAAGCCCACCACACACGCGCCCGTTGCCATCCGCTGCGGGCGCAAAAAAATCGCGGCTGACGCCCCTTGATGGTCGTCAGCCTTGCAGCCATTGGGCACTCACGTCGTCCCAAACCCCGGCGCTGGTGCGACGCGCACCAGGTCGCGCCAAAGGTCATAGCCCTTTGGAATCCGTTTCTTTCGCACACTATTCCCCGCCGCACCGAACTTTCACCGAACCTTTGCCTACCTCTGGCATCAGGCTATTGATGCTGGAACAAAGGGAATACTTTTCTGCGGCAGTTTCTGCCTCATCATTCTCGAAGCCCGTTTTCTGAAACACCATACTCTTGCCACAGTTTCACCACACCCTTGCATAACTTTTGCCTAACCGTTTGGGGGACGAACACGGCTTTGACACTCTTTAATGGCCATCATAAATGGTTGGTCAAATCCAATAATTTCGAGGCAAATCGTATGCAAGGTCATGAACCTGGGAAAAATGTCGCGCGATGCTGCAAATGCTAAG
>CAIMLG010000335.1 GCA_903842235.1 uncultured Verrucomicrobia subdivision 3 bacterium | reverse complement strand
TGTTCGCTGGCCATTTCGCGCATGGTCTGGAGATAGCGCAGTTGCAGCGCAATCGGTTCCTTGGCGATCAACGCGGCGGCTTGCACCATTTTCTCCGCGGCTTGAAATTCACCTTCCGCGTTGGTGATTTTGGCGCGGCGTTCGCGTTCGGCTTCGGCCTGCTTGGCCATCGCCCGCTTCATGCTGTCCGGCAGCGAAACTTCCTTCACCTCCACCGCCGTGACCTTGATGCCCCACGGCTCGGTCTGCTTGTCGATGATCTCCTGCAATTTCTGGTTGATGACATCGCGCTGCGAAAGCAGTTCGTCCAGTGCGGACTGGCCGAGCACGCTGCGCAACGTTGTCTGGCCGATGAGCGAGGTCGCCTTCCAGAAATTCTCCACCTTCACCACCGCCGCGTTCGGGTCCACCACGCGGAAATACATCACCGCGTCCACCGTGGCCGGCACGTTGTCCTTGGTCATGATCTCCTGCTTGGGCACGTCAATCGTCACCACGCGCAAATCCATCCGTACCATCTTGTCGATGACCGGCCAGAGCAAAATCATGCCCGGCCCCTTGGCGCCTTGCAGTTTGCCGAGCCGGAAAATCACCCCGCGCTCGTATTCGCGCAAGATGCGGATGGATTGCGGCAGAATGAAAATCGCCAGCACCACAATGAGGATGATAACCGGGGCGGCGGGCCCCAATACAGTCATGAGTCCTTTAATGAGTTGTTCCATAATTTTTTTTGGTTATTTTTTGGGTTTTACTTGTAAAGTCAGGCCGCTGATGCCGATCACCTCCACGGGTTGGCCCGTTTCCACCGGTTCCGAACTCACGGCGTTCCAGATTTCCCCTTCAATGAATACCTTGCCGCCCGCCGCATCAATCCGCGCATGTGCGTTCACCACCTGACCCAGCATCGTTTCCGCACCGGATTGGATAGGCTTGAACTGGGCGCGAATGCCTTTGCCGACGATAAAAATGAAAAAAAACGCGGTCAGCAGCGTCGCCGGGATAATCCAACGCAGCGACAGGCCCAAGCCCGGCCCGGCCTGACTGAACAACATCATCGCGCCCAGAAAAAAGGCCAGTATGCCACCGGCCGTCAGGACGCCATGTGTCGGTGAAAAAACGTCCACCATAAACAGCAGCACCGCCAACCCGATCAAGGCTAGACCCGTGACGCTGACCGGCAGAATGGCCGACATATAAAGCACCAGAATTAGCGCAATCGCCCCAACCACGCCCGGCAAAATCGCGCCGGGACTGCTCAATTCGCCCATGATGCCATAAATAACCATCAGCATCAGTATGAACATCACTTCCGGCCGCAGGAACAGTTGGGAGAAATATTCCCACGTGTTCATGGGAATTTCTTTGATTTCCGCTTGGGCGGTAGCGAGCGTCCGGCCGCTGAGTTTGCGCCCGTCCAATTGTTGCAGCAAATCCGGCAGATCGGTGGCGATGAAATCAATGACGTCTTTGGCCAGCGCCTCCTCGGCGGTAATGGAAGCGCTGTCCCGCACGGCGGATTTGGCCCACGGGACGTTGCGATGCCGCTTTTCGGCAATGGATTGGGCAAAGCTGGCGGTGTCATTCTCCATCTTCTGCTTCATCACCTCATCAGTCTTCTCCACGGCCCCGCTGGCGCCGAGTTCCACCGGGTGCGCCGCGCCGATGCGGGTATGCGGCGCCATCACCGCCACGTCGGCAGCCATGGTAATGAACACCCCCGCGCTTCCGGCCCGCGCCGGGGCCGGGGCCACATAGACGACCGTGGGAAGCTTGGCGGCGTAAAAGGATTCAACGATTTTGGAAGCGGAATCCACCAAGCCACCGGGCGTGTCGAGCTGGATGATGAGACAAGCGTCGTTTTGCGCGGCCGCGACGTCGAGGGCGCGACTGATATAACCAGCCGTGGCGGGCCCGATGGCACCGTTGATTTTGATCAAGCCCACTTGCGACGCATGCACCGTTGCGCCCAAGAGCATTCCCAGCCAGATGATGAAGCCCAAGCGTTTCATAAAATCTTCTCCGCTTGCCCATCAACCTATCAGAAGCTCGCTCCGCCGCCAGCGAAACTTATCAACCCCAATTCGATCTTGTCGGCCCCGTGCCCGGCCCACCCGCAGCCAGCCAGAGCCACACAATCCGGGCACCCCCTCCGACCGCACCACTTCCCGGGAGCCGAACTGCTGGCACCGCTCGCTTTGGCCGTCCAGCTTCGGCCGCCGCCCACACCCTGGGATCGTCGCTCATGACTGGCCGTTCACCTGTGCCCGCACCAGTTCGCACATCTTGACCGCGAGCTGGTCCTTGACGCCGTAATACACGCACTGGCCCTCCTTTTTTCGCTTCAGAATGCCGGCCGCCGCCAGCAGCGCCAGGTGTTTGGAGATATTCGCCTGCGTCGACCCGGTGGCGGCCACAATGTCATTGACCGTGCGCGGCTGTTTGCAAACGGACTGCAAAATCTTCAGCCGCATTGGCTCGCCCAGCATTTTGAACCGGCCGGCCACCTGCCCCAACTCTTCGTCCGTCAGCGGCGGCGATGTTTTTTTGTTTGTCATATTACTGTTTGGTTATATGATCATATCACGGTTCGATACCAAGCTCAACCAAAAACCAAAGGTTACCTATGAAATTACATCTGCTCATCCGCCGGTTCGCGGGAATCTTCATTTTGGCCAGTCTGCTGCTGGCTCATTACCACAGCGCGAACTGGCTCTGGTTCACCGCGTTTGTGGGGTTTAACCTGTTACAATCGTCCTTCACCAACTTTTGTCCGCTGGAAATCATCCTCAAGAAATTGGGCGTCGGCCGCGGCGGCTGCTCGACAGAAAAAAAGTCTGGCGATTCATGCTGTTCCTGACACAGTTGCGCTAATTCCATGAAACGAATTCTGCTTTCTATCCTCATCGTGGCGGGGCCGCTGCTCTCTGGTTGCCACAAGCCGACTGCACCAAACCAGCCCGAACTGCCGCCGGTGGCGGTTCAGGTCCAGACTGTCGAGCGCCAGGCGTATGCCGCCGCGGAAGCAGTCGTGGGCACGGTGCGCCCCAAACTCAGCACGGTTATCGAGGCCAAAGTGAGCGGACGCATCGCGGAAATGCTCGTCGTGCCCGGCCAGACGGTGCAGTTGGGTGAACGGCTCGTGCGGCTGGATGCGCATGAGATTCAATCCCGGCTGGATCAAGCCATCGCCGCCCGGCAACAGGCGGAAAGCGACCTGAAACGGATGACGTCATTGCTGGAACAGAAGATCCTTTCCCAATCGGAATTTGACAATGCGCAGTCCCAATTCCGCATGGCGGCGGCGGCCGAGGCGGAAGCCAAAACCATGCAGGGATACGCCGAAATCGTGGCCCCGTTTGCCGGGGTCATCACGCGCAAGCTCGCCGATGTGGGGGACCTCGCCATGCCGGGCAAACCGCTGTTGCAAATGGAAAACCCCGACACACTTCGCTTCGAGGCCGACGTGCCGGAAGCGCTCATTGGCAACGTGAAGCTGGGCGACAAGTTGCCCGTGCATGTGACGGGCGTCGCGGACGAAATTGCCGGCGCGATCGCTGAAATTTCGCCAGCAGCCGACCCGAACAGCCGCACCTATTCGGTGAAACTGGATTTGCCGGGCGCGACGGGGCTGCGTTCCGGGCAGTTTGGCCACGTCTCCGTTCCGGTTGGTGAGATAAAGGCCATCCGCGTTCCGGCCGCTGCCGTGATCCCGCGCGGTCAGTTGGAAATGGTTTTCGTTGTCGCCAACGGTCATGCGCAAATGCGGCTGGTCAAATCTGGTCGCCACGTGGGCAATGAAATCGAACTGGTATCCGGTTTGGATTCCGGCGAAAGCATCGTCCGTTCCGGCGCAACATCCGTGACCGATGGGCAGGCCGTAACGATTCAGCAATGAAACCTTCCACTGAATCATCGCCGGACGCGCCTTTGGGCATCGCGGGGCGCATTGCCCACGCGTTCATCAATTCCAAGCTGACGCTGCTTATTGTCGTCGCCTCCATGCTGCTCGGCGGGTTTGCCGTCGTCATGCTGCCGCGCGAAGAGGAACCGCAGATCAAGGTGCCAATGATTGATGTGCTGGTGTCCATGCCCGGCTTCCACGCCCAGGAGGTCGAGGAACGTGCGACCCGGCCGATGGAAAAGCTCCTCTGGGAAATTCCCGGCGTGGAATATCTCTACTCCACCTCGAGCGAAGGCGAGGCCATCGTCATCGTCCGGTTCAAGGTGGGCGAAAACATGGAGCAAAGTCTGGTGAAGCTGAACCAGAAATTGCAGCAGAATTTCGACCGCATTCCGCACGGCGTTTCCACCCCGCTCATCAAGGCGCGTTCCATTGATGACGTGCCGATTCTGGCGCTGACCTTTCATAGTTCCCGCTACGATCATCTGACTTTGCGCCGGCTCGTGGCGCAGGTGGACGACGCCGTCAAACAAGTGCCGCTGGTCGCCGAAACCACACTCATCGGTGGGGCGCAACGCCAGGTGCGGGTGCTGCTGGATCCGGTGCGGCTCGCCGCGCGCAATCTTTCGCCCGCCGGTTTGGTGCCGATGCTGCAACAGGCGAATAAACAGTTTTCCGCCGGGAGCCTGACCAGTGACAACCAGGAAGTCATCATTGAAACCGGCGCTTTTTTATCGACAGACGAGGACGTGCGCAACGTGGTGGTGGGCGTCTATTCCGGCAAACCGGTCTATCTGCGCGACGTGGCGGACATCACGGATGGGGCAGAAGAGCCGAGCCAGTATGTGTTCTTTGGCAATGGACAGCAGGCTGTCGATAGCTTACCGGCCGATCCAGCCAATGTTTCTGCCGACAAGATGTCGGCAGCACGTTCCGCCCATGAACCCGCCGTCACGCTCGCCCTCGCCAAACGGCCCGGTGCCAACGCCATTGCCGTTGCCAATCAGGTTTTAAAAAAAGTTGAAACCCTGAAAGGCGTCATCATTCCGGCGGATGTCTCGGTAAGCGTGACGCGCAATTACGGCGAAACGGCGGCGGAGAAGTCCAACGAACTGCTCTGGCACATGCTGCTGGCGGTAGTCAGTGTGTCGGTATTGATCCTAGTTGTGCTGGGTTGGCGTGAGTCGCTCATCGTGGCGCTGGCCATTCCCGCCACGCTCGCCCTGACGTTGCTGGTGTTTTATCTCTACGGCTTCACGCTCAACCGCATCACGCTCTTTGCCCTGATTTTCTCCATCGGCATCCTGGTGGACGACGCGATTGTGGTGGTGGAAAACATCGTCCGCCATTTTCATCTGCCGGAAAACAAGGGGCGCAGCCGCCTGGCGATCGCGGTGGAAGCCGTCGGCGAAGTCGGCAATCCCACCATCCTCGCCACCTTTGCGGTAATCGCCGCCGTGCTGCCGATGGCATTTGTCGGCGGCCTGATGGGGCCGTATATGCGCCCGATCCCGATTGGCGCCAGCGCGGCGATGTTCTTTTCGCTGGCGATTTCCTTCATCGTCACGCCCTGGGCAGCCATTCGGATTCTCCAATGGCGGCGCCGGGATAAAACGGAAGGCGGAAGCCCCGACGGCCCTAGCGGCCAGGCCGATGAAAATAAGTTCTTTAACCGGATGTATCGCGGTTTGATGACCCCGCTGATTGCCAACGCGAAACTGCGTTACTCATTTCTCGCCGCGCTGGGCGTGCTGCTGCTCGGCTCGATGACCCTGGTCTATGTCGGCTGGGTGAAGGTGAAAATGCTGCCGTTCGACAACAAGAGCGAATTTCAGATCATTCTGAACATGCCGGAAGGCAGCTCGCTGGAGCGCACCGCCCAGGCGGCGCAGGAAATCGCTGCCGCCGTTCGCACCGAACCGGAAGTGACGAATTACGAAGTTTACGTTGGCACGGCGTCGCCCTTTAATTTCAACGGCTTGGTGCGCCATTACTTCATGCGGCGGGGCGCGAATGTGGCGGATGTGCAGGTCAACCTTGTGCCCAAGCGCGAACGCAAAGCGCCGAGCCACGACATTGCCAAACGGGTGCGGCCGCGCGTGGCGGCAATCGCCGCCAGATTCAATGCGCGCGTCGCCGTGGCCGAAGTGCCGCCCGGCCCGCCGGTATTGCAAACGTTGGTGGCCGAAATTTACGGGCCGACCGAGGAAAACCGCCACGCTCTGGCGCAGAAGGTGATTGAGATCTTTCATAATACACCCGGCGTGGTGGACACCGATTGGTATATCGAAGCCGACCAGCCCAAGGTGGAATTCGTGATTGATAAGGAGAAAGCCGCCTTGCACGGGATCAGTGCCGCGACGATTTCGCAGACGCTCAAAATCGCCGTGGGCGGAGATTCCGTGGATTTGCTGCACGTCCCGCGCGAGAAGGAAGACGTCAACATCGTCCTGCAACTGCCGCTCGCCAGCCGCAGCACCCCGGAGGCATTGCTTGCCCTGCGCGTGCGTTCCGGCGACGCCAACGCCCTGCCCGAACCGGCCACAGCCAGCACGTCCTCGCCGCTCGTGCCGCTGCGCGAACTGGTGACGGTGCGGCATACCATCACCGATAAGAGCATTTATCATAAAAATCTCATGCCCGTCACCTACGTCATCGGCGACGTTGCAGGCGTGGTGGAAAGCCCGGTCTATGCCATCTTGAAAATGAACGAGGCGCTGGCCCAGCTCGACCCCCGCGCGTTTGGCGGCGACGGCTCCAGGCTGAAAGTGCTCAACGCCGCCATGCCATTCAGCGACCTACAGCCCGTGATGAAGTGGGACGGTGAATGGCACATCACCATCGAAGTCTTCCGCGACCTTGGCCTGGCGTTCGCCGCCGTGCTGGTGCTGATTTATGTCCTGATGGTCGGCTGGTTCAAGTCCTTCCTCACGCCGCTGATCGTGATGATCGTCATTCCATTTTCGCTCATCGGTGTGCTGCCGGCGCACGGAATGTTGCACGCGTTTTTCACCGCCACCTCCATGATCGGCTTCATGGCGGGAGCCGGGATTGTGGTGCGCAATGCCATCATCCTCGTGGACTTCATCGAAATGCGGCGGGCCGAAGGACATCCGCTCGCCGAAGCCGTGGTCGAGGCGGGCTTGATCCGGTTCCGGCCCATCATGCTCACCGCCCTAGCCGTGGTGGCCGGCGCGCTCGTAATCTTGGCGGACCCCATTTTCCAAGGTTTGGCGATCGCCCTGATGGCAGGAAGTTTAATCTCCATGTTCACCGCGCCCGTGCTGGTGCCGCTGCTCTATTTCATGGCCTTCAACCGGAAACCCGGAACGAGCGCGGCTCCGAAATAATTTTATGCCTTGGTTTCTTCTCGTCATTATTGCCGCCATCGTCGTGGCGTTTATCACCTTGAAGCATTCCGGCCAGATTGTTGCCAAAGATGCCCGCGCTTATCTCAACTGTGGCGCCCTGGTGATTGATGTGCGCTCGCCCGGGGAATACAGCGCCGGGCATCTAGCCCAAGCCATCAACATTCCGCTCGGCGAAATCGAAACCGCCCTGCCCCGCCGCGTGGCCGACAAGAGCCAGGTGCTGCTGTTACATTGCGCCAGCGGCGTGCGCAGCGGATTGGCCAAGAACAAATTGATTGGGATGGGCTATCCCAACACTTTCAACCTTGGATCGTATGGTCGGGCCCAGCAGCTTGCCCTTGCGGCTGGCGATCACTAAATCGCAAACAAATCCGCGCCATTAAAAAAAGAACCGGGCCTGAAGTATCCTAACGGCCACTGGAGCACCTCAACTGCGGCCAAGCGACGGGCTGCTCGCGGCCAAGGAACCTTGTGAAAATTGATCGGGCGAGGCGCTGATTTATATTTATATTTCCGGCTGAAACTCAGCGGCCACGCACTCAGCGTCTTTTTTTATCTTGCCGCAAACCAGATTACACAACGAAAAAACCATGGGGTCGGCGATTTCGTAGCGAATAAAAGTGCCGTCCCGCTCCCGCCTCACCAAATGATGATCGTGCAGAATTGTCAGTTGCTTGGAGACGTTGGCCTGCTTTAGCCCGCAAATCTCAACCAACTCGTTCACCGTCAGCGGCCCACCGTGGAGCGCCTGCAGCAAAGCCAGCCGGCTCGGTTCGGACAGGACGGCAAAAAGCCGGGCAACGGCGGCAAGCCGGACGGCGGTCAGGGTTTGATTTTTTATAGTCATTTGGTTTTCCAGAATGTCACCAAGCGTAAACCTCTGACGTATTTTCGGCAATGGCAAGCGGCAAATCTGGCAAGCGGCAAATCAAGCTCCGCAGCCACCACGGGAGGGATTTTATTTCTATATGAACACTCATTCATAAATAGTTTTGACAAACCATCAGCATGTGGAATACTCCACATAAGATTCCATATATTTGAATATTCCCATGAAAATCCGAGCTGTCCTGAGCGTCTTTATCCTCCTGCCGCTGATGGCGGCAATGGCAGCGACCAACTATACGGTCGTCGCCTGGAACAACCTTGGCATGCACTGCATGGATAGCGATTACTCCGTGTTCTCCATTCTGCCCCCCTACAACACCATCAACGCGCAGCTCATCCAGAGCACCAGTGGCACCAACGGCACCCTGTCCATCGTGACCGATGGTTTCGGCATCACCTACCGGGCTGTGGCCGACCCGTCTGGCTCGATTAACACCACTTCGGCCGGCAAGGGCAACTATTTCGATCATATGGGCACGGTCATCGGCGCGACCCTGCCGGTGGACTGGGGCCTGCCGGTGCCCAATCCGCCCGCCATCATTTACCGCATGCCTGGCACAAACAATATCCCGCAGCCCATGACGATCGAGTCCGCCATGAACTGGTTTGTCGCCTACGGCATTCCGATTTTCCCGACCGACGATGCGGGCAAGGCCAATCAATATCCGATGATGCGGCTGGTCGCCACCAACGGGCTGGGGCTATAAAGATAATCGTGTAAGTGGCCAAAGCTAACTGAGAGGATAAAAGACTATGGCTATTACCGAAGCGGTGTTGGACGAACTACTGAAAGATTATGAAAAGCCCGATGATTTATTGGGCCAAAATGGGTTGCTGA
>CAIMLG010000334.1 GCA_903842235.1 uncultured Verrucomicrobia subdivision 3 bacterium | reverse complement strand
TCAGCAACCCATTTTGGCCCAATAAATCATCGGGCTTTTCATAATCTTTCAGTAGTTCGTCCAACACCGCTTCGGTAATAGCCATAGTCTTTTATCCTCTCAGTTAGCTTTGGCCACTTACACGATTATCTTTATAGCCCCTGCCACACCCCCCACAATGCCAAGGCGGTTGATGCCGCGCCTTTGTGGAATCACGCCCCGTCGGCCAACACCACCTTCACGCTGTATCACAGCGGTTCGCTCAAGGCCACCATGCCGACGGCCCCGGGCGCCCAGTCTTTGCTTTGCCTGAGCTGTCATGATGGCTCGGCGGCGATTGACGCCTACGGCGCGCAAGCGACGGGGGCCAATTATATCTCGACCACCAACCGGGTGGGTTACGGCGGCGATTTGACCAAAGACCATCCCATCGGCTTTGACTATACCTCGACGCTCGGTTCGGCGGCCAATCATCTGAATTCGCCCACGACGGTGGTCGCGGCCGGATTACCGCTTTATGCCAACCTGGGGGCTTCCAGTCATACGCTGGAATGTTCCACCTGCCACACGGTGCATGATCCGACCATCACCCCGTTTTTGCGCATGAACAATGCCGGCAGCGCCCTGTGCCGAGCCTGCCATACCTATTAATTTCAAGGCGGGTGGGGGATAACGCTTGGGGCGGCGGCTTTTTGCCGCAGGACAAACGCAATGAATTGCTTCAATAAATCAGACCGATTTCATCCGCCGGCCTGGAGGCTCGCGGTGGCGGGATTGGCCGTGCTGCTCGGCGGTTGCGCCACCGGGCCGCAGCCGGAGCGCGCCGCCCGATTTGTTTTTTTTCCGCCGCCGCCGGAACCGCCGCGGGTGCAATATCTCACCAGCATTAACGAAGGCCAGGATCCGGAAGCCGTTTCCGGAAAGCTGGCGACGTTCATTGTCGGCGGGCAGATTTCCGCTCTGCCCATCGTAAAACCTTACGGTCTGGCGGTGGCCAGCAACCAGTTGGTCGTTTGCGACACCGGCGCGCATGCGTTGGATATTCTGGATTTGGAGCAGCTGACCATGCGCCAGTTTGCCTCCGGCGGCAACAGCAAGCTGGGGGTGCCGGTTAACCTCGCCATCGATGCCGACGGCTCGCGGTATGTCACGGACACCGGCCGCAATCAGGTGCTCCATTTTGGCGCGGACGACCAGCTCCTGAACGTGCTGGATGGAGCCGTCTTCGGGACCAACGCCCAGCGGTTTACCGGCATCGCGCTAACGCCGGACCGGATTTATGCCACGGATATCAACGGGCATTGTGTCCGCGTTTTCGACAAGCAGACCCGCGCGCCGCGGTTCACCATCCCGCATAACCCGCTGGCCGAAGAGGCGGAGGAGCCGGGCCGGCTGTACATGCCGGTGAACCTCGCGCTGGACGGATACGGCCGGGTTTATGTTTCCGACCTGGCGGCGTGCCGGGTGAAAGTATTCGATGCGGAGGGGAAATTTCTCCGCGCCTTCGGCAGCCAGGGAGACATGCCTGGCCAGTTCGCCCGGCCCAAAGGGATTGCGGTGGATCTCAAGGGGCGGGTTTTTGTCGTGGATGCGGGCTCGCAGACCTGCCAGATTTTTGACCCGGAAGGCCGGTTACTGCTGTATTTTGGTGCTCCGGACAGCGGGGGACCCGATGGCGCGGGCACGTTGGGCTTGCCGGCGGCGGTGTGCGTGGATTATGAGAACCTCGCCCGCTTCCAAAAATACGCCGCCCCCGGCTTCATCCTGGAGGAACTGATCTTAATCTCAAACCAGTTTGGACCGCATAAGATCAGCGTGTTTGGCCTCGGGACCAAGGAGTAAACCGTGCCAGATACGCCAGCATCATCCGCTGTCCAATGCGTGGATCATCTGCCCGCCCGCCCGCTTGCGCCGGTGAAAGCCAGGGTCAAGCCCGCCACCCCATGAGCCGTCGCCATTTCTATTCCTGCTGCGGGTTGCTGACGCTGCTGGGCACGGCGGCGAACGCCGACCCCGCCGGCGAGCCGGCGACCCTCCAGATGGATTGGGGCGAATTGCATCTGAAAACCACATCCCCGACGCAGAGCCCGCCCCGGCGGGGGTCCGGCACCCCGGCGGTGGTCCCGGCGCAAGGGAAGCTGCCGCCGTCAACCCGGTCGCGCCCGGGCAAGCCGCGCCCCGTATATCTGGAGTGGAGCGAAATTTATTTCCAAACCGAGGTGCAATACGAAAACGAGCGGCAGGTGACCGGCTCGCCCGGCTCGGTTTTTACCCGCTCGCAGACCCTGGTTGAACCGGTGATGGGGTTGGGCGTGAACGGTTCGGTATATCATCCCAACCTGATGCAATTCCACCTCGACACGGAGCTGGGGCTGACCTGGCAGGATACGCAGGTGGATCCCGGCGGCTCGGCGAGCGACGGGAAATTTCTCCAGCGCTATCACGGCACCGTGGATTTTCTGACGCAAAAACCCTTTGCCACCTCGTTTTTTGCCAGCAAAGAAATGACGTATCGGGAATACGATTTTTTTTCCCGCTTCCGGGTGGACAGCGAGAGCTATGGCGGGCGGACCGGGTATGCCGCCGGCCCGGTGCCCTTCAGCATTTCGGCCCAACATTATCAGGAGGTCTTGGACAATCCGCAGCGGCCGATGGAATACCGGCAGGACACGGTTTCGTTCCAGGCGCAAAACGGGCGCGGGCTTTTTGACGGCAATACGCGGCTGGCCTACAACGTTAATGACTTTACGCGCCGGGATGATGGCTTCAGCACCACGCATGGCCTCGCGCAGAATCTCAACCTGACCGACAACGAAGTTTTCGGGGCGCAAAAGCAGGTCCGGCTGGCCTCGCTTTTTAATTACAGCAGTCTCACCCAAACCGAGTTCCCGACGGATTTGCTCATGGCGCAGGAAAATCTGCGCCTGCAGCACTCGCCCAAGCTGGACAGCTATTATACCTATTCGTTCAACACCTCCACGGCGGGTGAATCCGAGGCGACCACGCACGCCGCCAACGCCGGCGTCAATTATGAATTCCAGCCGGACCTCAACGCCGGACTGGACGCCCAAGGCAACACCGCCCACTCCGCCGCGACCGGCAGTTCGCTGGAAACCGAATCATTAGGCGGCGGCTTGAGCGCCCAATACACGCCCACCCTTTCGACCTGGTCCCGACTGGCGGTCAGCGACGCCGGGCATTTCGATCATGAGGATCGCAAAGCCAGCGGCTACAACCAGTTCATTCCCGACGAAGTGATCACGCTCAACAACTTTGATTACGCAATCCTATCCCAGCCGGAGGTCCTTCCGAGCACCATCATGGTTTGGGACAACACCCGGCCCGAAGGCTACGCGCCGATCGATTATGAAGTGTGGACGGACGGGGCCACGACGCGAATCCGCCGGTCGTTTGGCTCCACGATTCCCGCCACCGCGACAGTTCATGTGCGCTACTATGCCGCGCTCCAAGGGTCGGCCACTTATGACACGCTCGCCAATAACGCCAGTTTCCGGCTGGATTTATGGAACGGGCTCCTGGGCCTCTATGGTCATTGGACCTACCAGACCTATAATGGCGGTGAAAACCTCCTGCTGCGCACGCTGGATGACAAGACCATCGGCATGGACAGCGCCTGGCGCTGGTTTCGCGCCAGCGCGGAATATGAGACGGTGGAATCGAATCTCTCGCCCTACGACCAAACCCGGCTGACGCAATCCGCCCATTTTCAGCCCGGTGAAAAAACCGATCTGAGCCTCAACGCGAACGAGAGCTGGGCCAATTATCGGGATACCCACCTGCAACAGAACTCCTACGGTTTCGTGGCCCGCCTGCAACAACAACTCACCGCGCGCATGGCCGGCGGGGCGGAAGCCGGCCTGCGCATTGAGCGGGGGGCGACCTTTGACCGCGATCTCGCCACCTGCCGCTTATGGCTGGACTGGGCGGTCGGCAAACTAACCGTAAAAGCCAGCTACGAATTCAATGCCGCAAACCAGCAGTCCGACAAGCAGGAGCGCCACTACTTTTTCGTCCGTTTGAGAAGGGATTTTCAATGAGGCCCCACCTTCCGATCCCGCCGGCCGAGCCGTTTCAGCCAAGCCCGGCCTGGGGATTTCTGTTTCTGGCCGGGCTTTGGCTGGTCTGCGCCAGCCCGGCGGGGGCCGCGGTTTCGGCCGGCGCGGACTTTGCCCGATCCAAGCACAACCTTTCGGTTTCCGGCGTCGGCGCCCTCCGCGCCAAGGCGGTTTCGGCAGATCAGGCCAGCAGTGAAATGTGCATCTTCTGTCATACCCCGCACACGTCCGCCCGGCAGGCGGCCCTGTGGAATCGTTCGGATGCGACCGTCACATATACTCCCTACAGCAGTTCGACCACCAAGGCGCTCATTGGCCAGCCCACCGGCGCATCGCGGCTGTGTTTGAGCTGCCATGACGGCACCGTGGCCATGGGGATGGTGAAAAGCCGCAGTCGCTCCATCACCCTGCAAGGGGCGGCGGTCGTCATGCCCAAAGGCCGGAGCAACCTCGGCACCGATCTTTCGGATGACCATCCCATTTCGTTTCGCTACACCGCCGCCCTGGCCGCGCAACAGGGCGATCTGCAGAGCCCGCCCCGCAGCGGTCCCGTCCATCTGGATGCCAATGGGGAGATGCAATGCACCACTTGCCATGACCCGCACGAAAACAACAACGGGAAATTTCTCATCGTCAACAACACCGGTTCCGCGCTCTGTCTCACCTGCCACAACCCGGAAGCGTGGACGCAAGGGGCCCACAGCTATTCGCCGAAACGCTGGAACGGCCTCGCGCCCAACCCGTGGCCGCACACGGACGAAAAAACGGTCGCCGCGAATGCCTGTGAAAACTGTCACAGCCCGCACAATGCCGGCGGCAAACAGCGGCTGCTTAATTACCAGTCGGAAGAACAAAATTGTTACCCCTGCCACAACGGCAATGTCGCCGCCAAAAATGTCCAGGCCGAGTTCAACAAGGCCAGCGTGCATCCGGTCATGGCGACCACCGGCGGGCATGATCCGGCGGAGCCGACGCTCGTTTCCGCCGGAGCGACGCGCCACGTTGAGTGTGCGGATTGCCATAATCCCCATGCCGCCAACACCACCGGCAAGCCGACGCCGCTCGCCGTTTCCGGCGCGCTGGCCGGCCTGCGCGGCATCAACAATGCCGGCGCCAGAATCTCGCCGATCACCTACGAATATGAATTGTGCTTCCGCTGCCACGCCGACACCGCGAAAGGCCCGGCCCGCGTCAACCGCCAGTTTCCGCAGCTGAATACGCGGCTGGAATTTCAGGATGTCAACGGCCAGAACTCATTTCATCCGGTCGTGATGCCCGGCCGGAATGTTAACGTTTTGAGCCTGAAGCATCCGTGGACGACCGCGAGCCTGATCACCTGCGGCGACTGCCACAACAACGACACCGGCCCGGGTGCGGGCGGCAGCGGGCCCGCCGGCCCGCACGGCTCGGCGTATGCGCCGCTGCTCGAACGCCCGATGAGCTACGCGGACACGGCGGCCAACTCCGCCAATTCCGCGTTATGCTACAAATGCCACGAATTCTCCAATAACGCATGGCGCGACCACGTCCGGCACATCGGCTACACGGCTTGCGGCACCTGCCACGACCCGCACGGATCACCCATCGCGCATCTGATGAATTTTGATCCGGGAATTGTTACGGGCGCACGGAACTACCAAACCACCGTCCCCGGCCACGGCACCTGCACGCTGCTGTGTCATGGCAAAGACCACGCCAGCGCAAAATATTAACCATGAAAACCTCCCGTTATCATTTTCTGGCATATATCTGGTCGTGGGTGCCGCCTATGAATAATGCGAACCGGCGGAAAGCCCCGGCTGGGGCTATCCTAGCGCTGGTGATTTTGTTGGTGGGGGGGTGGGTGGGGGGGG
>CAIMLG010000333.1 GCA_903842235.1 uncultured Verrucomicrobia subdivision 3 bacterium | reverse complement strand
CGAGAAGTTCCTGATATTCCGCCTCGGTCACGGCGGCGGGCGGCGTGGCCCGGGCGGCAGCCCGTTTCAAAATGGCGGCGTTCAGCCACTGCGCGGCGCGGTAAAACGGCTTGGTGATTTTTCGGAACAGCAACAGCGGCCACGCCACGCGCAACGCCCAGCGTTCCGGCTGCCGCACGGCGAGCGTCTTGGGCAGCACCTCGCCGATCAACAGCACGACCACCGCGAGCACGAGCATCGTCAACCCGAAAGCCCAGCGGGAATTGAACACCATGCGCAAGGCGGCGGCGAGGATGGCGGCATTGGCGAAGGTGTTGCCCAGCGCAAGCGTGGCCTGCAGATCCTGGGGAAACGCGAGCAGTCCGGAAACAATCAGACCGGCGCGGGATTTTTTTTCAACCAGCTGGGCGACTTGCCGCTGGCTCAATGAAAACAGCGACGTCTCCGCCAGCGCGAAGAAGAAACTCGCGCCCGCGAAAAACAGAATCGCCAAGACCATCGCCGTTTCCACACGAACAGGCTAAGCCAAACCGGCAACCGGGAAAAGGCGAATTGCGCGGTGACAATCGGGTTCGGAAATCATTCTGATTGCCGCTGCCAACGACTCTGGTAGTTTGACGGCGGTCGGGCGCTTGGCGCAGTGGTAGCGCAGCAGCTTTACACGCTGTGGGTCGGGGGTTCGAATCCCTCAGCGCCCACCATCTCCGCCGGTTTTGTTGCCGCTACAGGCAGCGGATGCGCTTCGGGTTTTTCGTCAATAACAAGAACCCCGTGCGGCGGCAATTCGTAATTGCCGACGATGTTATTGCCAGTCAGAAAATCGTGCATGGGCCGGTAAAACTGGATGCGCACCGGCTGGTTCTGATGGTTGAGCAGAAAATAAATGTTGGAGCCGCTCTTGGCGCGCAGCGACACCTCGACGCCATCCGGCACTTTCAACAGCGGCGTCAATCCTGAATTCTGCCGCAGCCACATTACCAGGTCGTCGTAAAAGAATTGATGACTTTGGGTGCCGATGTAAATCGCCTTGCCCAAGCCAAACGGGTTCAAAGTCATGGCGGGCTTGCCGGCGTAAAAATCCTTGGCGTAGGTCGCAAGAACCTGGCAGCCCTTCGGCTCGATCACATCACACCACAATCTCGCCGGATGCGCCTGACTCGTTGGAAACGCCGCCTTGAAAATAAGTTGGCTCACCTCACCAGGTGGCAGCATGTCAAATTCCTGCACTTCCAGACCGAACAAATCCGTGAGGTCATTTGGAAAACCGCTTTCGGGGGCAATGCTGTTTTCATCCACAAGACCGGTGTTAAAGGTGCCAACGAGCGTGCCGCCGTTCTGGACGTAAAGCTTCAACCGAGTGGCCTCATTGCTGGTGAGCAGATGAAGTGACGGCGCAAAAACGATCTTATATTTCGACAAATCCTCGTTGGGCCGCGCAAAGTCCACAGGAATATTGCGGCTGTGCAGCGCGGTGTGGATGAGCTGGATGTGTTCGCGCAGGTTGAAATATTTATTG
>CAIMLG010000332.1 GCA_903842235.1 uncultured Verrucomicrobia subdivision 3 bacterium | reverse complement strand
GAACCGATGTATCCGTTGTGTCCGGTGATTAAAATTCGCTTTGCCATGGTTAAACTTTCAGTGCTTTTGAGTTTGCGATCGCTTCGCTGACAATTTCCAGCAGGGTTCTGTTTCCAGAAACCAGGGCCGGAAGACACCCCGCCGCGTCGGCAGCCTGAGCGTCGCGCTCATCATCGCCGATAAAAAGCGTCCGGCTCAAGTCCAAATTAAAATCGTGCTGCGCCTGAAACAGCATTCCGGGCCTGGGCTTGCGGCATTCGCAGCCCTGGTCCCAGTCGTGCGGACAAAAATAAATCGCGTCAATCCGCCCGCCAGATTGCTCGACTTCCGCGACCATTTTCATGTGGATGTCGTGCAAATCTTTTTCCGTCATCGCGCCGCGATTGATGCCGGCCTGATTGGAGATAATGATGACTTTGAAGCCCGCCCCGTTCAGCCGCCGCAAACTTTCCTTTGCGCCGGGCAGCCATTTGAATTCCGCCCAATTGCGGACGTATTGCGCCCGTGGCGCCTTTTCGTTCAACACGCCGTCGCGATCCAAAATGATGGCCGGCCGCCGCGATAAGAACTGTTCCGTGATCGGCAACCGGAACGTGTCGCCGACGCTGTAATACCGGTGATGCGTGACAAACGCCGCGAGTTGGCGCCTGGCGATGAGCGGCGGAAACAGGGTTTCCTCCAGCGAAATGTTTCCATCCGGCATCCGCCGGATTAATTCGCGCCGCACGATGGCGAAGCTGATTTCCGTGCCCTGCAAATCCGGCGTTTTCTTTTTCTTGTCATATACCGACACAAAACCCGCGTCATCCACCTTCAAAACACTTTTGGTGTAGTTATCCTTGTTGCTGTAGACCGTCACCATCATCGGCACGTTGACCTCGATAAAGCGCCGCCACATTTTTTCCATCGGCAGCGGCCAGTAATTGTCGCAATAGACGAGCAGAAAAACGCCGTCCAACTTCTTTTCCGCAAGCTTGACCCGGCGGCCGGTCAAATCCTCCACGGCGGTGACTGAATATTCAATTTGCACGCCCCACCTGCTCCCATCGCCGAAATAATTTTTCACCACGTCGGGCAAATAGCCGAGGAGCAAAAGGAACTTTTTGAATCCCTGATCGCGCAGCAGCAAAAGCTGATGTTCCAAGAACGGCTTGCCTGCAATTTCGATCATCGGCTTGGGCCGGATGTCGGTGAGCGGACGCATCCGTTCGCCGCGTCCGCCGGCGAGGATCACCGCCTGCGTGGGGCGCTGCAAAATCCGGTTTGCATCTGGGACTTCAACGGACATGAATCAGCGGCCTAGACTAGACCTCGTAGCGGTCGCGGACAATTCCAAATTTTGGCTGGAAACATAAACCGTCCGGTCAGCCTGCCTCCAACCGCAGGGCTGCCTCAAACATTACGGCCGGATTCTGGACAGCGTGGCTTTGCCAAGCTATGCACCCCTGTCGAGGTCCGCCAAAACAACCATCATGCAGGCGTGAGGCGAACCGGCTTGCGGATGGCAGGCGAATTGACTAAGGTATGTTGGCAGATGAGATCAAAGCTGATAACGGTCATTCCCGTGCGCAACGGGGCGAAGTTTATTGTTCAGACCCTGCAATCGGTTGCCGCGCAGACCCTGCGTCCGGACCGGCTCATCGTCGTGGACAATTGCTCCACGGACAACACCGCAGAACTGGTCAAGGGCTTCAAACCCATCCAGTGCGAGTGGCAGCAGAACGAAAAGAACATTGGCCCCATCGCCAATTTCAACCGCGCACTGGCGTTTGCCGACCAGACCGAGTATCTGCACCATCTCAATGCAGACGATCTGATCAAACCCGGGTTTTACGCGCGCCTGACCCGGGAGCTGGACTCATGCGACGGCTTGGGAATGGCCTACTGTCTGGATGAACGGATTGACGAAAACAACGAGCGTCTGAGCCTGTCGGGCAGAGTGACCGGCGCTGTCGAAGTTCAGACCG
>CAIMLG010000331.1 GCA_903842235.1 uncultured Verrucomicrobia subdivision 3 bacterium | reverse complement strand
TGGACGGGTTCGAGATCTGCCAGGTGCTGCGGCGGGATGCGGTCACGGCCAAGGTGCCCATCATCATGCTCACCGCCAAGGCGGCGGAAATTGACCGCGTGCTGGGCTTGGAACTCGGAGCGGATGATTACCTGACCAAACCTTACAGCCCGCGTGAATTGCTCCTGCGCATCAAGAAAATGCTTGCCCGGTCGCAGGTGGAAGAGCAGCCCAAAGAACACCTTCGTTTTGGTGACCTGCTTATTGACCAGCCCCGCCATGTCGCGAGTTGGAAAAACAAGCCCATGGAGTTAACCGCGACGGAATTCAAGCTGTTGACCCTGTTGGCGCAGCGCGCGGGCCGGGTGCAGTCGCGCGACCAGTTGCTGCGGGACGTATGGGAATACGATGCGGTGATTGACACGCGCACGGTGGATACGCACATGCGCCGGCTTCGCGAAAAGATCGGCCCCGCGGCCAGACATTTGGACACGGTGCGGGGGGTGGGCTATCGGTTCGTGGAATAATTTTTCGGCCCAAGATGTGCCTAGTTGAGAAAAACCCGCACCCGGCTTTAAAAAATCTGTGTTTCATCTGTGTTTCATCTGTGGCTAAATAATTCCCGTGTGGTTTTTCCCTTTCATCCTCGCGCTGGTGGTGCTCGTCGGCCTCCACCTCTGGTGGCGGGCAAAATTCGCGGCGCAATCGGCGCGGAGCGCGGCGGAGCTGGACAACTGCCAGCGCCGGCAGCTGCAGGCAGCGCTGGAAATGGAGGCGCAGCAGAAAGTTCTGTTCGACTCAATGCTTGAGGGTGTGCTGCTGTTGGATCGGCACCGGAAAATTTCTCTTGTCAATCGCGCGTTTAAAAATCTCTTCGGCCTCAAGGCGGAGCAGCGGGGCCAGACGATGGTCGAGGCCCTGCGACTGCCTGAACTGGAGGAACTGCTCCGGCGGGTGGAAGCGGAACAGCAGGTGCTGGACTACGAATTCAAGCTGCCGGACTTGAACGAGCGCTGGCTGCAGGTCAACGCCGCCGGCATCACTAATACCGCCGGCGAGCGCGAGGGGACGATTCTCGTCTTCCGCGATTTGACCCGGCTCAAGCAGCTTGAGCGGCAGCGCGAGGAATTCGTCGCCAACGTCAGCCATGAGTTGCGCACACCGCTCTCGCTGATCAAGGGCTACGTTGAGACGCTGCTCGACGGGGCGCGGGTTAACTCTGAGGTAGCTGAACGGTTCTTGAAAATCATCGAACGGAACGCCAACCGGCTCGATTTGCTCATTCAGGATCTCTTGACAATTTCTGCGCTGGAATCCGGCCAACTGAAGCTGGATTTACAACCGGTCAACCTCCGCGCCCTGGTCGAAAAGGTGTTTTCCCAGCTCCAGACCAAGGCGGAAACAAAAAATACCCAACTCGTCAACGACCTGCCGGAACTCACGATCAGCGGCGACGGGAACCGGCTGGAACAGGTGTTCACCAACCTCGTGGACAACGCCATCAAATACGGCCGCGTGGCAGGCATCATCACCGTCGGTGAAAAAAAGCTGGCGGACGGTCGGCTGGAAATTTTTGTGCGGGACGACGGACCGGGCATGCCGCCGGAAGCGCTGGGCCGCGTGTTCGAGCGGTTTTACCGCGTGGACAAGGCGCGTTCGCGCGACCAGGGCGGCACCGGCTTGGGTCTTTCCATCGTCAAACACCTCGTGCAGGCGCACGATGGCGGGGTGCGCGCGGAAAGCGAACTTGGCCACGGCACGACCTTTTTCCTCACCTTGCCGGCCAGGGCGCCTTGATAAAAATCGCTTGCGGCCCCTTGCCTGGCGTGAGATTGTTATTTCGTCAAATGGCGAAATGACAATCTATGCGTGAATTCATGGCCATCACCAAGGCGTTGTCCGATCCGAACCGGGTGCGCATTCTCCTCGCCTTGCAAACCGGCGAACTCTGCGGCTGCCAGATCACGGAGTTGTTCGGCTTTGCGCCATCCACGGTGTCCAAGCATCTCTCCATCCTGTATCAAGCCGGGTTGGTGCTTTTCCGCAAAACGGACCGCTGGGTTTATTATCGGCTGGCGGACCAGGCTGCGCCGATCGCCGTGCGCGAGGCGTTGGACTGGGTGCATAAATCGCTC
This sequence comes from uncultured Verrucomicrobia subdivision 3 bacterium, assembly GCA_903842235.1. Classification (GTDB taxonomy): domain Bacteria; phylum Verrucomicrobiota; class Verrucomicrobiia; order Limisphaerales; family UBA11358; genus UBA11358. Next base: position 11,137 of record CAIMLG010000331.1, on the reverse strand, counting down.
GCCACGACGAATGAGACCCGAGCCGACGCCAAGAAACTCAAAGAGATTTTGAAGACGGACCTCGCCGTCATCTGCCGCCGCCAGAAATGCTGCTGAAATATGAATCCCATGCCTAAAGATTTTCAGAATGATTCCGTGCGCAGGCTCGTGCGCGAAGGCTACGCGAAAATCGCGCAAGACACGGCCGCCGGCGATTGCAGCCCCGGCGTTTCTTGCTGCGGTTCCGCCCCGCCGGATGCGGACAAGCTCGCCCGCGAACTCGGCTACACCGTCGCGGAACTCCAAGCCCTGCCGGAAGGCGCGAACATGGGGCTTTCCTGCGGCAATCCCGCCGCGCTCGCGACCTTGAAGCCCGGCGAAACGGTGCTGGACCTCGGCAGCGGCGGCGGCTTTGACTGTTTCATCGCCGGGCGCAAGGTGGGCGCCGCCGGCCGCGCCATCGGCGTGGATATGACACCGGAAATGCTGGCCAAGGCCCGCCACAACATTGCGCATTACCGCCAGGAAACCGGTTTTGACAACGTCGAGTTTCGCCTCGGCGAAATCGAGCATTTGCCCGTAGCCGACCACTCCGTGGACGCCATCATTTCCAACTGCGTGATCAACCTCTCGCCGGACAAAGCCCAGGTCTGGCGCGAAATGGCCCGCGTGCTGAAGTCTGGTGGCCGCGTGGCGGTGTCTGACATGGCGCTGCTCAAACCATTGCCGCCGGAAGTGCTGCAGATGGTGGAAGCCCTCGTCGGTTGCGTGGCGGGTGCCGCGCTGGTTTCCGAGACCGAACGCATGGCCAGGGCAGCGGGGTTGACCGATATTGTGCTCAAGCCGAAAGCGGATTACCTGAATGCCATGCAGCACTTTGAAGATCCGCTTTATCAAAAGATCGTCGCGCATCTGCCCGCTGGCACCAAACCGTCCGACTACATCACCAGCCTGGAAGTTCAGGCGCGCAAGCAGTGAACGCAAACAACACCCATGCCGATGAGGCCGTGACAGAACCCCATTGCAGCCGAGGTAACGAAGCTCAAATTGAAGCCAAGTCAGAGCCTCCTCACGTCGGCGGCAACACTATTGGTCGAAAGCCGCTCTTGTGGAGCATCGCCGCCCTGCTGGGCTGGTTCGTGCTTTACCTCAACCTCGCGCCGTTCAGCCATTGGTTCACCTACGACGTGCTGAAGTTGGAAGCGGGCAGGCACCTGAGCGCCGCGGTGGAATTTTTCGTCTTTGAATCGCCCAAGGTGCTGCTGCTGCTGACGCTGGTGGTGTTTGGCGTGGGCCTTATCCGGTCTTTTTTCACCCCGGAACGCACGCGACGGATTCTCTCTGGAAAACGTGAATCCACCGGCAATGTGCTGGCCGCGCTGCTGGGCATCGTCACGCCGTTCTGTTCCTGCTCGGCGGTGCCGTTGTTTATCGGCTTTGTCACCACCGGCGTGCCGTTGGGCGTGACGTTCTCTTTTCTCATCTCGGCACCGATGGTGAACGAAGTGGCGCTGGTGTTGTTATTCGGCCTTTTCGGTTGGAAAGTGGCAGTGCTCTATCTCGGCACCGGGCTACTCATTGCCATCGTTTCCGGCTGGGTGATTGGGCGGCTGCACATGGAAAAGCACGTCGAAGATTGGGTTTATGAAACCAAGCCGGGCGACCGGGCTGAAAACGAATCACAGATCTGGCCGGCCCGCATTCGGTTTGGCTTGGACGCCGTGAAAGACATCGTGGGCCGCGTTTGGCTTTATGTCTTAATTGGCATCGCCGTAGGCGCAGGCATTCACGGCTATGTGCCAGAAAATTTCATGGTCACCATCATGGGCAAAGATGCATGGTGGAGCGTGCCGCTTGCCGTGCTCATGGGCGTGCCGATGTATTCCAACGCAGCGGGCATCATCCCGATTGTGCAGGCGCTGCTGGGCAAAGGCGCGGCGCTAGGCACGGTGCTGGCGTTTATGATGGCTGTCATTGCGCTGTCACTGCCCGAAGCCATCATTCTCCGCAAGGTGCTCAAGCCCCGGCTGATCGCCACCTTTTTCGGTGTGGTGGCGCTGGGCATCATGCTGGTTGGTTTTTTATTCAATTGGTTGTTCTGATCGCAAAACAAAACTAAAACTATGAAACTCCAAATCCTCGGCACCGGCTGCGCCAAGTGCGACGCCCTCAAACAAGCCACGGAAAAAGCCGTGCAAATGCTCGGCGTTCCGTATGAACTCGAAAAAGTCACCGACTTGCGCCAGATCATGTCCTTCGGCGTGATGACCACGCCCGCGCTGGTCGTGAACGGCAAAGTCAAAGTCAGCGGCAAGGTGCCGTCGGTGGAGGAAATCAAGGTGCTACTCGTCTGAATCATTGGGAAGGGCAATTTTTATGACTACCAAAAGCATTGGGTTCATCGGCGGCGGGCGCATCACCCGCATCTTTCTCGAAGCGTGGAAACGTCAGGAAAGCTTGCCCGGAAACATTGTCGTCGCAGACAACAACCCGGAAACGCTAGCCAAACTCCAGGCGGCCTATCCCGGCATCGAAACGACCACGAACCTTTCCATCGTTGTCGTGCAGGACGCGGTGTTCCTGTCCGTGCATCCTCCGGTCATGGCCGAGGTGTTGGGCAACGTCAAAGCCAGCCTCAAGCCCGAGACGCTGCTGGTTTCTTTGGCTCCAAAATTCACGTTGGCCAAGCTCGAGCGTCTGCTGGGCGGCCACGCCCGGCTGGCGCGGGTGATTCCCAACGCGCCGTCGCTGATCGGGGCTGGATTCAATCCTGTCGCTTATTCTCCAACATTGACCGCGCTCGACAAAACCGAGCTTGCCACCCTGCTCGCGCCGCTGGGCGAAAGCCCCGAGGTGGCCGAGGTAAAACTGGAAGCCTACGCAGTTATTTCCGCCATGGGCCCCACGTATCTGTGGTTCCAATTGCAAAACCTGCGGGAGCTCGCCGCCGGATTTGGCCTGAACGACGCCGAAACCATCACCGCCCTCAAGCTCATGGTTTGCGGTGGCACCCGCACCTTGCTAGAGTCCGGCCTCACGCCCGCCGAAGTCATGGACCTGATTCCCGTGAAACCCTTGGCCGAGATGGAAAAATCTGTCACCGAACTGTATCAAACCCGGCTGCCCGCCATTTTCCAAAAAATAATACCATGAAAACATTCATCAAAAAACTGCTGCTGGCGGTCATTGCCGGCAACTTTACCCTGGCAACCGCGCAAACAAACAGCCCAGCCAACACCAACAGCGTCACCACGATTCCATCCAAGCAACCGCTGCCCAAACTGCTGGACCTTGGTGCCAACAAGTGCATTCCCTGCAAGGCGATGGCGCCGATTTTGGAGGAATTGAAGAAGGAATACACCGGCAAGCTGGAAGTTGAATTCATTGATGTGTGGAAAGATCCCGACGCCGGCAAGCCTTACAAGATTCAGATGATTCCCACGCAAATCTTCTTTAATGCCAGCGGCAAGGAGTTGTTTCGCCACACCGGTTTCTACGGCAAGGAGGACATTCTGGCCAAGTGGCAGAAACTCGGCGTGGATTTGAAAAAGTCCAAATAACCGAATCTCAAATTGGTCATGGAGAAACTCTTTACCGCCCTGAATCACGCCGTCGAAGGCGCGCCCGCCCTCGCGCTGTTGGCGGCGGCGGCTTGGGGAGTCTTGAGCATCATTCTTAGCCCCTGTCATCTCGCAAGCATCCCACTCATCGTGGGCTTCATCAGCGGCCAAGGCCAGCTGACGACCCGGCGCGCGTTTTGGACGGCCTCGTTGTTTGCCGTGGGCATTCTGGTCACCATTGCCGCCATCGGGGCCATCACGGCCGCAGCGGGCCGGATGTTGGGTGACGTCGGGCGCTTCGGAAATTATTTCGTGGCGGGCATCTTTTTGCTGGTCGGCCTGCATCTGCTAGGCATCATTCCCGCGCCGTGGTCTGGCCCCGGTCAGGTCGGACTAAAACGCAAAGGCTGGTTCGCCGCATTTGTTCTGGGACTGGTCTTCGGCATTGCGCTCGGCCCCTGCACCTTTGCCTACATGGCCCCCATTCTCGCCGTGACCTTCAAGGTGGCGGACACCGCGCCGCTTTACGCTGCCGCCTTGCTGCTGGCCTACGGCGTGGGCCATTGTGCTGTGATTGTGGCGGCCGGCACCGCCACGGAATCCGTCCAACGCTGGCTGAACTGGAATGAAAAGTCCAAAGGCATCAAGATCATGAAAGGCGTTTGTGGCGCGCTGGTTCTGGCAGCTGGCGCGTATTTTCTATGGACGGCATAAACTGTTAGAATCATGAGCAGCGAAGCCATTCAAAACGCCACCCCAAAACGCCTCGCCTTCTTCGAGCGCTACCTGACTGTCTGGGTTTTCCTGTGCATGGTGGTCGGGGTGGCGTTCGGGAAACTTGCGCCGCAGTTCACGTCGTCATTGAGCAAATTGGAATTCGGCCAGGGCTCGCACGTCAACGCACCTATCGCCGTGCTGATCTGGCTGATGATTTATCCGATGATGCTCAAGGTGGATTTTAGCGCCATTGGCGGCGTCGCCAAGCGACCCAAGGGACTCGCGGTCACGCTGTTCATCAACTGGCTGGTGAAGCCGTTCAGCATGGCGTTTCTCGGCTGGCTGTTCATGCAGCATATTTTCAGCGCGTGGATCTCACCCGAGTTGGCGAAGGAATACACCGCCGGCCTCATCATCCTCGCCGCCGCGCCCTGCACGGCGATGGTGTTTGTCTGGAGCTATCTCACCGACGGCGACCCGGGCTATACGCTCGTGCAGGTGGCAGTCAACGATCTGATCATGCTCGTGCTTTTCGCTCCCATCGTGATGTTTCTGTGCGGCGTGGCGAATGTCATCGTGCCGTCGAAAGTGCTCATCACGAGCGTCGTAGTGTTCATCGTCATTCCGCTCGCCGCCGGCTGGCTGACGCGGACCGGACTTTTGAAATCACACGGCAAGGATTGGTTCGAGCAGAAATTCCTGCCGAAGTTTCAGCCCGTCACCATTTTCGCGCTGCTGCTGACGCTTGTTTTGATCTTCGCGTTTCAGGCCGAGAATCTAACGATGCGCTGGCTGGCCGTGTTGTTCCTTGCCGTGCCGATTGTCATCCAGGTTTACTTCAACTCCACGCTCGCCTACCTGCTCATGCGCAAGCTGCGCGTGCCGCACAACGTCGCCGCTCCCGGCGCACTCATCGGCGCGAGCAATTTCTTCGAACTCGCCGTGGCCGTGGCCATCACGCTGTTCGGCGCGGGTTCCGGGGCGGCGCTGGCAACCGTCGTCGGCGTGCTGGTCGAAGTGCCCGTGATGCTATCCGTCTGCAAAATCTGTAACCAGTCGCGCGGCTGGTATCAACGCGAACTAAATTTATGAAACACGCAACATTCAACATCGAACATTCAACTCCCAAGGTTGGAATCGCGCGCTCACTGAATGTTGGGCGTTGAATGTTGAATGTTCGATGTCTCCCTGAAAATTATGAAACCCACCATCTTGATTCTCTGCACTGGCAACTCCTGTCGCAGCCACCTCGGCGAAGGCTTTTTGCGCGCTGCGCTGGGCGACCTCGCCAATGTCCAGAGCGCCGGCTCCAAACCCGCCGGCTTTGTCCATCCGCTCGCCATCAAAGTCATGGCCGAAGTGGGCATTGATATATCAGGACATCGCTCGAAGCCTTTACACGAATTTTTGACTCAGCCCGTGGCCACCGTCATCACCGTCTGTGGCAACGCCGATCAAGCCTGCCCGATCTTTCCCGGCCAATTGAACCGCCATCACTGGCCGTTCTTTGATCCCGCCAAAGCCATTGGCAGCGAGGAGGAAATCCTGGCGTGTTTCCGGCAGGTGCGCGACGAAATGCGCCGGGTGTTTGAAGCCTATGCTGCGGGTTTGCTGGATGCCGCGAAAGCTTGATTGAGCAGGACCCGCTTGATGAATTAATCACCACCCCCTACGCGCTGACGAGGATTCACAGCGAAAATCCTTTTTCAATGGGCGGAAAAATTTTATCATCCGGCCCATGGTTCATGTTGGCATTGGCTACGATGTTCATCAACTGGTCGCCGGGCGCAAGCTCGTCCTCGGCGGGGTGGAGATTCCGCATCCGAAAGGCCTCGACGGCCATTCAGACGCCGACGCGCTGATGCACGCCATCTGCGACGCGGTTCTGGGCGCGCTGGGCGAGGAGGATATCGGCCACTTTTTCCCGAATACCGACCCGCGCTGGAAGGGCGTGCCAAGCAAAATGTTTTTTGAGGAAGCCGCCAAGCAAGTCGCCAAGCGTGGGGCGAAAATCATCAATATTGACGCCACCGTCATAGCGCAGGCACCGAAGATTTATCCGCACATCGCAGAGATGAAAAACCGCATCGCCGCCGCACTGGGCATTCTCCCGGCCAAGGTGGGGGTGAAGGCCACCACGAACGAGACGATGGGGTTCATCGGCCGCGAGGAAGGCATCGCCGCAATGGCGGTAGCCAGTGTCAATTTGCCGGAATAATTTCCCATGCCCAAAGCCGAAATCAGTTGGAAGCGCGTCACCGAGGACGGTGAAAAACTGCAGGTCTATGCTCAGCACATTGGGCGCGAGTATCATTTTTTCCACCGCGCCAAGCGCTTTGACGTCTGGCAGCGCGTGAAAGAGCCGCCGCTGGAAGACTGGCTGGAATTGCTGGATGCCGTGCAGCGGCTGGTCAACCGTCGCCGCTACATGCCGGATGACGAGGAGCGGCTGCGCGCCCAGATCCGTGAGCAATTTCCCGAGGCGGAAGTTTAAGCAAATTTTTCGCTGAAATAACGTGTAACTCGGTTTATCCTAGGCCCATGGCAAGAAGGCCGTTGATTTTAGTTTCCCCCAGCCTTGAGAAATGCGGGGTGGAGTTTCACGATTTGTCCGCCAGCCTTTCGGTGAAATATGACTTTGCCATTCTGCAGGCGGGGGGCATACCGATGACCGCGCCGGTTACGACGGATCTTGCCATTCTGGCCGAATGTGTCCGGCGCGTGGAGGGCGTGCTCCTGACCGGCGGCGATGACATCAATCCCGACCTTTATGATGCTCAATTGCCGCGCGCCATTCGTCAGACGGTGGAGCCGACGCCCGACGGGGGCGGGCGGGATCTCCGCGAGCTGATTCTGATTCGGGAGGTTTTCCAGCAACGCAAGCCGCTCTTGGCCATCTGCCGGGGCCATCAACTGTTGAACGTGGCCTTCGGGGGCCAGCTGATTGCGGACATCCACCAGCAAATGCCCGCCGCGCTGAATCACCAGCGGATAGATAAGGCCGGGGAATTGGTGCATGAAGTGACGTTGACAGCCGGCTCGCTGGTCGCCAGAATTTGCAAAGTCAGCAAGTTGGGTGTAAACAGTTCCCATCATCAAGCGGTGTTGCATCCGGCGGGACCGCTGGTGGCCACGGCGCGCAGCCAGGATGGGATTGTGGAAACGATGGAATTGCAGCCGGAAGTGGCGTGTAAAAGGCCGTTTTTTTTGAGTGTCCAATTCCATCCGGAGCGGCTGACGCGGAACCATCGGGCGCATCGCGCCCTGTTCAAGCAGTTTGTCGCCGCCAGTGCGCGACCCGGAAACTAAAATTATGAAAGGCAAAATTCTAATCGTGGATGACGAGGCGGGCCTGCGCGAAATGCTCCGGGTCACCTTGGAAAGCGATTTCTCCGTGAGCGAGGCCGGCACGGCGGCGGCCCTGCAAAAATTGTTCGCGCAGGATGCGCCCGACATCGTGTTGCTGGATTTGAAATTGCCCGATGCCAACGGCTTGGATTTGCTGCCCCAGATCAAGAAAAATTGGCCCAACACGGAAGTGATTGTGCTCACCGGCGAGGCGACCATCGAAGCCGCCATTCAGGCCACTAAACGGGGGGCCTTTTATTTCATCAACAAGCCCTTTGACCACCAGACGCTGCTCGTCACGTTGGAGCGCGCGCTGCAAAACAAAGAGCAAAAGGAGGAGAATAACTCGCTCCGCGGTGTCATTTCCACCATGAGTGGCAGCGCGGTGCCGATTTTTCAGAGCGCGGTGATGCAGCAGGTGGTCCGCACCATTGAACGGGTCGCGGCCAGCGATGTGACCCTGCTCATCACGGGCGAAAGCGGCACCGGCAAGGAAGTCATTGCCGACCTCATCCATAATTTGAGCCCGCGCGCCAAGAACCGCATCGTCAAGGTCAATTGCGCCGCCCTGCCGCGCGAGTTAATTGAAAGCGAACTTTTCGGCTCCGTCAAAGGCGCGTTTACCGGTGCCCACGCCGACCGGGACGGCCTCTTTCGCCAAGCCGAGGGCGGGACGCTGTTCCTCGATGAAATTTCCGAGATGCCCATTGACACGCAAAGCAAGCTGCTCCGCGTGTTGCAGGATCAGAAAGTCCGGCCCGTCGGCGGCAAGACCGATTATCAAACCAACTGCCGCATCCTCGCCGCCACCAATCGCAAGCCCGAGGACGCCATCAAGGACGGCAAACTGCGCGAAGATTTGTTCTACCGCATCAGCGCCATTTCCGTCCATCTGCCACCGCTGCGCGAACGCCGCGAAGACATCCTGCCGCTGGCCAACGCTTTTCTGAAACGCTATGCCGCGCAGGCCAACCGTCCGCTCGCCGGCTTTACCGCGCAAGCGGTCGAACGGCTCGCCGGCTTTGAATGGCCCGGCAATGTCCGCCAATTGCAGAACGAAATCCAGCGGGCCGTCCTGCTGTGCGAAGGCCCGGAAGTGCAAGTCAACGACCTGTCGATCAGCGAAGTTCGTTTTATTCCCACCGAAGGGCACGATACCGGCTTTACCCTCCTCGAAGGCGTCGAGCGCAACGCCATCGTCCAGATGCTCAAGGAAACCGGCGGCAACAAACTGGAAACGGCCAAACGCCTCGGCATCGGTCGCCAGACGCTCTACAACAAGATTAAAGCCTACGGCATCGAAACCTAAGCGGCCTTTACTCCAAACGGTGGAGTGCGCTGAACTTAAACCGTGATTTTGATTTCCCGGTGGGATGTGATATAAAAGTTGCCGTTGCGCATGGCTCAAAATTACCTTCCCCGGCTCCGCCAGCTGAAAAAACAGTTGCCCGGCGAATTGGACTTGCGACCCGCCACGCTGGCCCAATATGCCGGCGATAAATGGTTCGCCACCCATCTGCCCGACGCTGTGGCCCGCCCCCGCTCGACGAAGGCGGTGGCCCGGATACTCGCCTTTGCGCACCAGCACAAAATTCCCGTTACCCCGCGAGGGGCCGGCCACGGCTATGTGGGTGGCTGCGTGCCCGTGCGGGGCGGCATTGCGCTCTCGCTGGAGCGGATGAAGAAAATCCGGGAGATTAACGCGCCGGATTTTGTGGCGGTGGTGCAGCCGGGTGTGAACACCGCGGAATTTCAAGCGGCCGTCGAAAAGCTGGGTCGCTTTTATCCGCCGGACCCCGCCAGCCGCGCCGACAATTCTCTCGGCGGCAACATCGCCACCAACGCCGGCGGTCCGCGCTGCTTAAAATATGGCGTCACCCGCGATTATGTCCTCGGTTTGGAAGTCGTTTTGGCGGATGGCTCCATTTGCAAACTGGGCGGGCGCACGCACAAAAACAAAACCGGATTTGAACTGCACCGGCTATTTGTCGGCTCGGAAGGGTTGCTCGGCGTCATCACGGAGGCGACGTTGAAGCTCATTCCGCTGCCGCCGTTCCGGGCCAACTTGGCCGTGGGCTTTAGCTCAATGGCGGCGGCCGTGCGGGCGTTGCAAGCTATCTTTGCCAGCGGCTTTCTCCCGTGCGCGGCGGAATTGGCGGATCAATTCACCCTTGCCGCAGCGGCCAAGCGCACCGGCAGTAAGCGGCTGCTCGGCTGCAAAGCGCATTTGATCGTGGAATTGGACGGGCAGGAAACCTCCGTCCGTCCCGAACTCGTGGTGGTGGAAAAGATTGTTCGCCAGCATCGGCCGCTGTTTGTTGACCGGGGTTTTGGCCAGACTCAGTGCGAAGCCATCTGGCAGATCCGCCGCGAATTTTCCTACGCGCTCCGCGATACCGGGCTGACCAAGCTGAACGAGGATATCGTGGTGCCGCGCGGGCAGTTGGAGGCGTTGTTCCAGTTCGCGGCCACCTTGCAGCAAAAGTATGGTTTGCAGCTCGCCTGCTTCGGCCACGCCGGCGACGGCAACATCCACACGAACGTCATGGTGGATTACAAGCAGTCTGGCGCGAAGGCGCGGGCGGAGAAATGCCTTGATGCCTTGTTCCGCTGGGTTATCGCCCACGGTGGGAGTATCACCGGCGAGCACGGCATTGGCTTGGCCAAGAAGCGCTGGTGGCCGCAGGCGGTTTCCGCCGAATCCCGCAAGCTACATGGCACGGTGAAACGGGCGCTGGACTCGCACGGCATCCTGAATCCGGGGAAGTTTTTGTAGCCGCCGACGGTTAGGTTCTGGCTGATTTTAAGTTAAGGCCGCAGAATTTCCCGCGCCGCATGCTTCACTGTTTCCACCAGCTCGCGCGGCTTGAGAACTTTTGCGTCGCCGCCCCAGCTCAAGACCCAGCGGGACACTTCGGCTAAGCTGGAGAGGGTCATCTTCAACTCCACCCCGCCATCTTTCCGCTCGCGCAAGCTTTGCGACGGATGCCATTTCTTTTCTCGGATGTATGCGGCGGCGCGGGGATTGAAGCGAATCACCACATTGAATTCACCGGCCCCGGCATGGACGCCAAAGCTGTCCCGCAAGCGTTTCTCCAGGGAAAACTTTTGCGGGCGCTCAAAGGTTTTGCCCGTTGCCCGGGCGGACTGAATGCGCGCCGGCACGAAGGTGCGCAGGTCTTTTCGCGCGCGGTCGTAGGCGAAGAGATACCATTCGCCGTTGATGTTCGCCAGATGGTAGGCGTCCACGATGCGTTTTTCCGCCGGCTGACCGGGCTTGCGATAAAGAAATTCCAATTGCTGTCGCTGGGCGACGGCTTGGGCGAGGGTGTCGAAAATTTCCAGATTGAGCACCGGCTCGGCGCGGGTGCGAAAAGAAATCGTCTGCTCAATATCGGCAAGATTGAGCGAGATGGTGTCCGGCAACGACCGCTGCATCTTCCGAATGGCGGAGAGCAGCGGTTTTTCAAAGCTGGTGCCGCGATATTGCTGGAGGGCTTTTTCGGCGACGACGAGCGCGAAGATTTCGCCCT